>DAONDU010000085.1:0-11092 GCA_035402725.1 Paludibacteraceae bacterium
TCTTCCAGTTCACTTGAATTCCAGCATTCCTCAATTCTTTTCTGAAGTTCGGGTGTCAGTTTGTCCTGTTCCTCGATAGATTTGAGGACTGTAGCCTTTCGCTTAGCGAGTTCACAAAGTTTATCATACTGTTCTTTCAAATCAGCCAGTTGCACTTCATCCATGCCTCCGGTCGCTTCCTTGCGGTAGCGACTGATGAAGGGTATGGTTGACCCTTCTTCAAGTAATTTGAGCGCATTCAGAGTTTGACGGGTACTAAGCTGACAGGAAGCGGAAAGAAGTTTAATAAGTTGGTCTGATATCATTTTTTGTCAATAAAAATTTTTAGTATAAAAACTGTATAATGTATTAAGTGTACATTTCGTGATAAAAAACATGAATTATTCCATTCAGATAACGTTATTTACACTGCAATACAATGGATAAAGAGACAAAATTAGCGTTTTTTTTCTATTTTTGCATTGTTATTTTTCCGAAAAGCTGTGAGTAATTGATTAAACCAAATTATGCGTCTGAATTCCATCTCCATACTGAATTATAAAAATATTTGTCAGGCAGATCTTGATTTTCCGGCTAAAATCAATTGTTTCGTTGGGAACAATGGAATGGGAAAAACAAACCTCCTTGACGCAATATACTATCTTTCGTTTTGTAAAAGTTATTCCAATTCCATTGACTCGCAGAATATTGAGCATAATGCTGACTTTTTTATGTTGCAGGGCAAATACTCACTTCGGGATACTGAAGAGGAAATATACTGCGGCATGAAACGGAAACAAAAGAAGCATTTCAAACGCAACAAAAAGGAATACGAACGACTGGCTGATCACATTGGATTGCTGCCATTGGTTTTGGTCTCGCCGGGCGATGATGAACTTATTTCGGAGGGTAGTGATGAGCGACGAAAATTCATGGACAGTGTAATTTCGCAATATAATAAAACTTATCTGAACGCGCTTCTGAATTATAACAATGCCCTGAAACAACGAAACGCACTACTCAAAGAAGAGACTTTATTCGATGAGACTCTTTTCGAAATATGGGAAGAACTGATGGTTAAACACGGTAAGTATATTTATGAATGCCGGAAATCTTTTATTGATGAATTTATTCCTATTTTTCAGGAAATATACCGGTTTATTTCCTGTGGTAACGAACAGGTAAGCTTAAACTACAAATCGCAATTAGCAGAAGCGGATTTAAGCCTGAAACTTAAACAAAACCGTGAACGCGACCGACTTATTGGATACAGTATGAATGGCATACATAAAGATGAACTGGAGATGATGCTTGGCGATTATCCTATGAAACGGGTAGGTTCACAGGGACAAAACAAGACATATCTGATTTCGCTGAAACTGGCACAGTTCAATTTTCTGAAACGTACTCACGGAATTGCCCCCATACTACTGCTTGACGATATATTCGATAAACTGGATGCCTCCCGGGTTAAACAAATTGTTGAACTGGTTGCCGGTGATAACTTTGGTCAGATTTTTATTACAGACACTAACCGGAAACATCTGGACGAAATTCTGGCACAGATTGGTCAGAGTTCACAGATTTTCGAAATAGTGAATGGTGAAATCATTCGGTAACGAAAACATCTCAGAAACATTACCAGCAATTTACAGCATCATTGCACCGTTTATTGAAACAATTTCTTTATCAAATCCTGCCGGTTCATTTTTTGCAAATCACGCATAATCTGTTGATGATACTCTTTCTTGTACCAGAAAAAGAATTTTCGCTGTTCCAGTTTTTCATCCTTAGATTTAGCTGTGAAAACCGGCTCCAGGGTATAAGGATTAAAGCCTGAATAGTATATTTCTGTGGCAAGAGTCATGGGTGTCGGGGTAAAATCCTGTATCTGTTCCAATTTGAAATTCAAGTCCTTGGTAATGGCTGCCAGTTCGGCCATATCTTCATTCATACAGGCTGGATGACTGGATATAAAATAAGGTATTAACTGCTGATTAAGTCCTTCCTCTCTGTTGATACGGTCGAATAAAACCTTGAATTTTTTGAAATCCTGAAAACTTTGCTTACGCATGAGTTTCAGGACACGTTCGGAAGTGTGTTCAGGGGCAACTTTCAGCCTTCCTGAAACATGTTTTGAAACAAGTTCGCGCATATAATCAAGCTGACTTTTTGTTGTTTCAGCATTTTTTGTTTCCGCAGTAAGCATATCGTACCGGATACCGCTCCCTATATAAGAATGACGAATGCCCGGTATTTTATCAACTGAACGGTAAATATCGGTCAGAGCTGAATGATTGATATTCAGGTTGGGACACACTTTCGGATGGATACACGATGGACGTTTGCATTTTTCGCATATTTTCATATCGATACCATGCAGGTTGTACATGTTGGCCGACGGTCCGCCCAGGTCACTCAGATTGCCTTTGAAATCGGGCTGCTGAGCAATTTGTCTGACTTCCTCCAAAATGGACTGCTTGCTTCGGGAAACGATAAATTTACCCTGATGGGCCGAAATAGTACAAAATGCACAGCCGCCAAAGCAACCCCGATGTAGATTGACCGAAAATTTGATCATTTCATAAGCCGGAATTTGCTTTCCCTTGTACTTGGGGTGAGGTAAACGAGTGAAAGTCAACCGATAAGTTGCATCCAGCTCTTCCGGTTTCCAGGGAGGGTACATCGGATTGATTATAAGGTACTTACCACGTGTTTTCTGAACCAGACGTGCACCATTCATCCGATTGCTTTCCTCTTCCACATAACGGAAGTTGGAAGCATACTTCTTTTTATCCTTCAGGCATTCCTCGTGTGAAACCAACTCAATGGTTTGAAGATTATCGTCCCCGGGAATCTTGTCTGACAGAAAAGAGGTTTGAGGAATATCTGTTATTTCACCGAATTTTTTACCGTTTTTCAGTTCTTCAAGCAATGCTTTAAGTGGCTTCTCACCCATACCATATATCAGAAAATCGGCTTTGCTGTCGATGAGAATGGAGGGCATCAGCTTATCCGACCAATAATCGTAGTGTGTAACCCTGCGCAGAGAGGCTTCGATGCCTCCTATCACAACCGGCACATCGGGATAGAGTTTTTTCAGTATATTACAGTAGGTTATTGTGGCATAATCGGGGCGCATGTGTGCACGGCCATCGGGCGAATACGCGTCATCTGAACGCATCCGCTTATTAGCCGTGTAATGGTTTACCATACTATCCATATTTCCCGCGCTCACCGCAAAAAACATTCGGGGTCGTCCCAGTTTTCGGAAATCACGCAAATCATCCTGCCAGTTGGGCTGTGGAACCAACGCCACCCGAAGTCCTTCGAACTCAAGCATACGACCGATGACCGCCGCCCCAAACGAGGGATGATCTACATAAGCGTCTCCGCTGAAAAGGATAACATCCACTTCATCCCAACCGCGTAATTCGAGTTCTTTTTTTGTGGTGGGTAAAAAATCGGTTAGTAGATATGTTTTCTGCATTTACTGTTTTATCTTTTTTACGGCTGCAAAGATAGGAATATGTTGGCGTTTACCGAAATAACCGGATTATTCAACAGCGGCCGGATTGATGAAGCAAAAAATAATGAGCCTTCTTTCAGCTAAATCCGGATTAAAGTAAAAATACAGTTTTAAAGCCCATGTCCTGGTATTTCAGCTTAAAGAATGACACAAAAATGGCCGCGTTCAGAAACCGGTTTCCCACACCGTAACCCAGTTCACTATAGGACGGAATTGTAGGCGTATATAGCTGGCTGAAATAAAGCCTTTCCTTTACAACACCACCCGACAAGCCGGGTATCCGGGTAAAAAGAAATCGTGGCGTTTCGTACATCAAATGAGCCTGAACGTATGACGATGAGGCATTATACAAGCTTCGGGGAAGAACATTAAAAACCCCTCCTATCCCTTCGCCCCATGTTTCGGGGAAATAGCTTCGGCGGAAATAGACAAAATCGGTAAAATACTCAGTTTTCTGGCGGGAAAAGAATCCGGTACCAAGATGATATTGAATGGATTTCATCAGATCGAGTCGAATATTCTGATTGATATCAAATTCAACCCGGCTGTATTGCGAAGTGCTTCCGAATATATTCTTCAGGCTGTGAGCATACTGTATCTTGAAAGTCGGATAATCTGAACGGACATATACTTTCTGATTTTTATCCATCGTATAATACTGCTCGGGTGTCCAGCTCATACTGATGATTGGCACAAAATAATACCTGGTATCGAACATATTATCCATCTGATCATGGTTTGGGGCAGTAAGGTTCATTTGTTTCTTGTTTGGTTCACGGATGTGATAATCAAAACCCGCACCCAGCTGCAACCCATTACTGATTTCCACACTGTTGAAAATCCGCATATAGTAATCCTTAAAATAGTTGACACCCAAATCGGTAAACTTCAGCCCCTGACTTGTCAGACTATCCTGTACCATTTTCAGAAACAGCGAACTATAGGACTGATTACCTTTCCCGATGGAGAATGAAAGATTTCCATACTTGGCGGGATCATAATTCCATACAGTGGACAAATCTCCGTAAAATTCCTTTTTTTTGAAAACATAGCCTGCAAAAGCATTAATATTTATCCGCTGATGCCGTTCCAGTTCTATTCCAAGGTACAATTTCTGACGGTAGGTAAGCCCATCTTCAGTTGAATAGCTTATCATGGAAGGATTAAGGATGCCACTGTACCGGATATTAGTGGATTTATAACTGTATTTGGTGTTCGTTACCATGTTTTTTGCAAATGTCAACGCGTTTCTCGTTTTTAAAGCAACAGTATCCACCTCTTTTTTCTGCGATTGAATAATTCTTCGTTTCTCCAGGTATTTAGCCATCAGGTTTTTTTCATTGTCGGAAAGCGGAACAGGACGGATTTTGTTCCAGTAGGCGCTGTCAATATTAACCGGAACTGAATCCAAACGAATTTTATATCGATTACCCAGATTAAGATTATTCAGGTGATCTTTTGCCCCGTTGAAATTTACATTTTTATAGGTCAGTAAGGCAATATACCTGTTTGTAACCTTGTTCCCAAAATATACATAGGACTGGTTAATTGTAAAATTCACAGGCAGATACTGATTATTGGCATCATCACCCATCGTGATTTTAAATGTAAACCGGAGAAAAAGATCACTTCCCTTACCAATAAATTGCTTTACACGCCAGGTGTTTTCTTCTATTACAAAGGAACCGCTGATAAGTTTCGAATTCTTGTACCGGGGTGTGAAACCTATCGTATATTCAGGTTTATGTTTGAGGGAATCGCAGCTTAGCAACTTATACCGGTAATACTTCGCGGAACTTTTCCGCAGCGGGAGTAGATAACTTTCATCGGGCGCGGCTTCCTTATACACATTTACACTCATAAACTTAAAGGGAAGCATGCCTATTTCACTCTTGCGGGTCATAGTTCCGTTGATGAGATTTATATCCTGATAGTAGATATTGGAAGAACTCATTTTCAGTTTACTGACAGATTCTATCAGGCCTTCATCATTTTTAGGGTCATGCAGTACAAATCTCGGAACAAGATAGGTATATTTATAGAGGAAATTCTTTTTATGTGTTTTTACATAAGCGAGCATATACACTTCAGCCTCATAGTCGCTGATAAGTCTGCTGTAAGTCTCAGCCGCGTTCATGGTACGATACAGTACACTGTCCAGTGGAAGCGTCGCGTTACCGGAAATGAATGGAATAAAACAAAACAATATCAGTATGGTGATGATACTATGACGCATAATTGAATAATAATGAGCTACAAACTTAATAAATTTTTCGTGTTTTAATGGATATTAAATTTAAATTTACCGCGGATAAAATATTTGGTAAGAAATGATTCTTATCTCCTTTTGTGAATAGGTTCCTGAAATTGGTCAGGTAAATAATCTGAGCCATGAATTAAACTTCTGAAAATCTTTTATCTGGCAATTAATTTTTTATATTCATTTTTACATGTTACCTTTGCAATAATCATGCTTACATATATACAAAATAAGGAAATTGAACAATTATATACTACTCCGATTGTTCAACAAACGGCGTTTTGGTCCGTGGTCAAGAAAAAACTCGGGGCAACGACTCTTGCTATTAATTTCAACTCCAGAAAATCGGACTTATACAACATTCCACAGTCAGAGGATGATGTAATTGTATCTGATGTGCTGGTAATAGTCAGATATATTGATCAAAACCATTCGATTGCTTATGTGCCTTACGGACCTGAACTGCAACCGGATGACGAATTTCAGGGATTGTTTCTTGAAGAGTTGTCGGAATGCATCAGATCCTTCCTCCCGAAAAATTGCATCATGATAAGATATGATTTGTGCTGGGAGTCCTATTGGGCCAAAGAGCAGAATTATTTCGATCCTGACGGTAACTGGATAGGTGAACCCCAAATATCGACGCAGGAAATGCGATTCAATTTTAATACCGTCAACTGGAACTTTAAAAAAACATCGTCCAATATTTTACCGTCAAATACCATTTACGTCGATTTGAATAAGGATATTGATGAAATTCTGGCTACGATGAAACCCAAAACCAGATACAACATCGGATTAGCCGAAAGAAGAGGAATAGTTGTAAAATCGTCGGGTATCGAAAATATTGACATCTGGTATAAATTGTATCAGGAAACTGCCCAAAGAAACCATATCTTAACCAATGATATTAAATACTTCAGGGCTGTACTATCTGCCAAAACAAATGACATGCGTTCGCCCGCCGAAGTAAAATTGCTTATTGCTGAATATAACAATCAGCCGCTGGCAGCCATGTTTCTCATTATTACCGGCAACCGGGGGACCTATCTTTATGGTGCGTCATCATCAGAAAACAGAAATCTGATGGCTACATACGCCCTCCAGTGGGAAGCCATAAAAATTTCTAAAGCGAGCGGCTGTACCGAATATGACATGTTTGGCGTTTCACCAAACCCAGATCCAAATCACCCGTTGTATGGACTTTACCGCTTCAAAACCGGCTTCGGGGGTGAAATCTATCATAGTCTTGGTTGTTGGGATTATCCGCTGGATGTTGAAAAGCACCGGCATTTAATTGCACTTGAACTACTCGAACAAGGCTATCACTTGAATTAATATCAAAGATATCAGTAAATAAGATACATATTTTTTCAAATTTCAATTTATGGCTATACCAACAACCCGAACCAAAGAAGAAGGCATCATCAGCATCGACAATGAGTTATGCAATGGATGTGGATTGTGTGTTTCCGTGTGCAAGGATTTCAGTTTAATCATCGAAAACGGAAAGGCTGTCATCAGCGGTACACCGGTTTTCGGCTGCATCAGCTGTGGTCATTGTATGGCAATTTGCCCCAAAGGAGCAATAAAAATTACCGGCAGAACCTTATCGCCCGATGATTTGTTCGAACTGCCCCCGGCAAATTCTGTCGCGGCATACGATCATCTTCTGTCCCTGCTACAGCGCAGAAGAAGTATCCGTGAGTTCCGGGATCAGCCGGTTGAAGATGAAATTATAGAAAAAATTCTGGCAGCAGCCCGTACGGCGCCAATGGGCTTGCCACCTACCGACGTAAATGTGCTGATATTAAATGGAAAAGAGATAAATACCGAATTTGTAAAAGACTTCTCGGAAATGCTGAAAAGCATGAAATGGTTTGCTTCCAAACCTGTACAGGCGTTGATGCGTCCGTTTATAAGCAGAGAAAGCGCGGAGTTATACAAATCATTTATCAGTCCGCTTTTTGATTTTTTTATTAATAACAACGAAGAAGGTAAAAACTGGATAACTTACGGAGCACCTCTTGTCATGTACTTCTACGGTTCTCCTTACTGCGATCCCGCCGATCCGATTATTGCTGCCACCTACGCGATGGTCACTGCTGAATCTCTGGGCCTGGGTACCTGTATGATTGGCAGTGTTCATCCGTTTATCCAGTACGGGAAGAAAGCCGAAAAACTCAGAGAAAAATATCTGATAAAATATAAAAGCCGCGAAGGATTGTTTGTCATATTCGGTTATCCGTCTGTACATTACAGTAAGGGAATTACTCGTACCTTTGCCTCCGAGACAATTTTAAAATGAAAGATTAAACTCATTTTTTTCATTACCTGAATAAACAAAATTAAGATATTCCGGTTTTAATACAGATAAAATTCATAATTTTGTACACTAATTTTAAATTCAATATATTCATGAATATTACCGACCGTTTTTTGAAGTATGTAAGTTTCACAACTACTTCAGACGAAAAAACTAATCTGACACCAAGCACACCAGGACAAATGATTTTTGCCAAATACCTCGTTGACGAGTTGAAATCCATTGGCATGAAAGAAATTACCCTGGATAAAAACGGGTATGTAATGGCGACCTTACCTGCCAATACCGACAAAGATGTGCCTGTAATTGGCTTTATTTCACACATGGACACCAGCCCCGACGCCAGCGGTAAAAATGTGAAACCACGCGTTATCGAAAACTACGATGGGAACGATATACTGCTCAATGAGGAAAAACTTATTCTCTTCGAAACTGATAAATACCCCGAAATACTCCAGTACAAAGGTCAGGACATCATTGTCACAGATGGAACAACCCTGCTGGGAGCCGATGACAAAGCGGGATTGGCCGAAATAGTTACAGCTATGGAGTACCTCACTGAACATCCCGAAATCAAGCATGGAAAAATTCGCATCGGATTTACACCCGACGAAGAAATTGGTCAGGGTGCCGATCATTTCGATGTGAAAAAATTTGATGCGGAATGGGCATATACCATGGACGGAGGCGAAATTGGCGAACTGGAATTTGAAAACTTCAATGCCGCTTCGGCTAAGGTTACCATTACCGGCCTTAACGTGCACCCCGGATACGCAAAACACAAAATGAAAAACTCGATGCGCATTGCCACACAGTTTGTGAGCATGTTGCCGCGTCACGAAACACCCGAACATACGGACGGTTACGAAGGCTTCTATCACCTGACCAACATAGAAGGTACAGTGGAAAAAACACTGCTGACCTACATCATCCGGGATCATGACCGTGACCGTTTCGAACGCCGTAAAAAAGAAATACAGCATCTGGCTAATAAAATCAATGCTGAATATGGCGAAAATACAGCGATTGTTGAAATGCGCGATCAGTATTACAATATGCGTGAAAAAGTGGAACCGGTTATGCATGTGGTCGATCTCGCGTTCGAAGCCATGAAAGCGGTGGATGTAAAACCCAATGTTAAACCCATCAGGGGTGGTACCGACGGAGCCAGATTGTCGTTCGAGGGCCTCCCCTGTCCGAATATCTTTGCCGGCGGCCATAACTTCCACGGACGATTTGAATACATTCCGATACCGTCCATGGAAAAAGCTATGATGGTCATTGTTAAAATTGTGGAACTGCTCGAGAAAAAATCATGACTTTCAGCATAAAACAATTTCAATACAACGTTCAACCAATAAAATAACTTTAAATAAAAACTACAATAAAATCACTCCCGCTGATTTAAAACCGGGAAATCAGAACAATGAAAACTACTCCATTTACAGACATTCACATTGCTTTAGGTGCTAAAATGCATGAATTTGCCGGTTATAATATGCCTATCGAATATAGCGGCATCAACGACGAACATATCACAGTACGCACTGGTGTGGGTGTTTTTGATGTGTCGCACATGGGCGAAATCTGGGTGAAAGGTCCCAAAGCGCTGGATTTAATCCAAAAACTGTGTTCTAACGATGCCTCAAAACTTACGCTGGGTCAAGCTCAGTATTCCTGCTTCCCCAACGGAAAAGGCGGTATAGTCGATGATATTATCATTTACTATTTCGAACCCGAAAAATACATGCTGGTTGTAAATGCTTCCAACGTAGAAAAAGACTGGAACTGGCTGAACGATAACAACACAGAAGGAACCATTCTCGAAAATGCTTCGGAACATACCGCTCAACTTGCGGTACAGGGCCCCAAGGCAACAGAACTCTTGCAGCGTCTCACTTCCGTTAATCTCTCCGAAGTACCCTACTATCATTTTACTGTAGGTGATTTTGCCGGAGTACCACATGTAATTATCTCAAATACAGGTTATACTGGTGCTGGTGGTTTTGAACTTTATTTCTATCCCGAACATGGTGTAAATATATGGAACGCCCTGTTTGAAACAGGTAAGGACCTTGGTATCAAGCCTATCGGACTTGGAGCACGTGATACACTGCGTCTCGAAAAAGGCTTCTGTCTTTACGGCAATGATATTGACGACACCACATCGCCCATCGAAGCCGGTCTGGGCTGGATTACCAAATTTGCAGAAGGCAAAAACTTCACCGATCGCGCGCTGCTCGAAAAACAAAAGGCTGAAGGAACAACACGCAAACTGGTACGGTTTGAACTCATCGAAAGAGGTATTCCACGTCATGGTTACGAGATTGTAAACACCGATGGTGTCAAAATCGGTCACGTTACTTCGGGCACCATGCTCCCTGACAGTAAAAAAGGAATCGGAATGGGTTATGTAAATGCTCCTTATTTCAAAAACGGAGAACCTGTCTATGTTCAAATCAGAAATAAGAACCTTGAAGCAGTGATTGTAAAATAAGCTGTTAAATCAATAATTATCAGACATAAAAAAGGCTTCTTTCGAAGCCTTTTTCTATCTCAATAAGTTGACATGTCCTTTCAGTTTATAGACTTTATCGTCCGAACCTCGCGCATTGACTATATAAAAATAGGTTCCCTCAGCAGCCTGCTTTCCTCCGATTGTTCCATTCCAGCCTTTCGCAGGATCAGAAGAAGTGTAAACCACCCTGCCCCAGCGATTGTAAATAGTGCAATGAAACTCTATGATTGACCTGTAAGCTACCCTGAACTCCTCGTTGTAACCATCGTTATTCGGAGTAAACACCGCCGGTGCAATTATTGATGACTCCATTACAACCACATTTACTGAAGATGAATCGGAACAAATTCCATTGGTAACATTGAGTTCAATTTTATAATTTCCTGCCTTTGAGAAAGTATATAAGTGATCTTTCTCCGAACGTGCCATCAGCTTTTCACCATTCCGGTATATTGTCCAGAAATAACTTCGCACGTTTGG
>DAONDU010000086.1:0-11055 GCA_035402725.1 Paludibacteraceae bacterium
ATTTTATATCTGTCATTATTCTTTGCAGAAAAAGCGTAATTTTGCACAACAGAATACTAAATGTATGAAATTAAGTCTTCAAAAGATTATAGCTCCCTCATTTGCTGTTACCGCGCTCACTTATACGGTGAGTTTTGGCCTGTGGATGGGCATGTGTTTTTTGTACAGATATCCCAATCCTATGCCTGGTATTGCAGGAGTTGTCGCTGAAAATATTCTTTCATCAGGATCTGTTCTGGCATATCTGATCACCTTTGCCGTTACCGTATTGAATTCGCTGCTGATTGCTCAGATGAACAATAAGTTTGCATTTATCAGGACGCGTACATTCATGCCAGTATTCATATATTTACTCTTATCGACTTGTTGGCTGCAGATTCATGGTAACTATCTTGCGGTAATTGCATCTTTCTTTTTGCTAGTTGCTGTATTTCTTTCTCTTCAGATGTATAAGGATACTTGGGGAGTCGAGCAGGCGTTTCTGGCTTTTTTTTGTGTGTCTCTCGGTTCGCTTTTAGTTCACGATCTGGTTTATCTGCTTCCTTTTTTCTGGATTGGTTTTATACTTCTCCGGTGTTTCTCATTTCGCACTTTTTTTGCTTCTGTCTTTGGATTTATTACACCTCTGATTTTTGTTTTCAGCATCATGTTTTTCGTAATGAACCAGAATACTCTGATTCCAGATATGAAAGGTGTTGTTTTTGATTTTCAGTTTCTTAATTACGATAATATACCTCAGCTCATCTACTTTGGAGTTATTTTCCTTATTTTTAGTCTTGCCATGACCGGTTTATCAGGCAATACCCGGCATGATGTTATTCAGGCGAGAAATATGCTCTTTTTTTTAAGGGTGATGGCTTTCGGATTGTTGATGTTGCTGATTTTCAGATTTTCAGGTTATACATATTATCTGCCGCTGATTGCTGCATTGTTTGCTATACTAACTGCATATACTTTCACACTCGTCAAAAACCTGTTTTATTACATTGTGTTTATTGTGTTGTGTGTTGTGAGTTTGGCGTATGTTGTCTATCAGTTATATTTCTAATAAATAAAACTGTTTTATGGCCGAATTTGCCGAGTGGGGTTACCTGGGATTATTTATTGCATCATTTCTTGCTGCAACGGTGGTGCCTTTCAGTTCAGAAGTAGTTTTCTCAGCCCTGGTTTTCGGAGGTCTTGATGCCTGGCAATGCGTATTGGTTGCTACGTTGGGAAACTGGCTGGGTGGCATGTCCTGTTATTACCTGGGTATGCTGGGTAAAGTGGAATGGATAGAAAAATACCTGCGTATAAAGAAGGAAAAAATGGATAGTTTCGAAGCTAAACTTCATAAGTATGGCGACTGGTTTGCCTTTTTCTCTTTTCTGCCAGGTATCGGTGATGGCATTGCCGTAGCGTCAGGTTTTTTTCGATGTCGCTGGTGGATTGTGGCAGTATCCATGCTGTTGGGTAAATTTGTACGCTATGTAGTTTGGATGTATGCCAATGGCTTTATAATGCCCAGATAAATCCCGCGCTGTAACTTTCACGGTTACTGTCTGTTTTATAAAATACTTCAAAAAAAGTTATTCCGTTTCTGATATCTGCCCAAATAATTTAACTTTGTAAATCGCAGAATAATAATCAATAAACTATAAAATCATTATCAATGAAACGAAAAAACTTGTTAGCAGCCGTACTGATAGCTGCTATTTCAGCCGGTGTCTGGGCACAAAACCGCACGGAATATCTGCTCGAAAAGAACTGGAAGTTTATCCGTACTGACCAACCCGACCAAATGAATGCCGCTTATGACGACAGCAAATGGCAGTCCGTAACTGTTCCTCATGATTGGGCTATCAACGGACCTTTCAGTATTAACAACGACCAGCAAAAAATAGCCATCACGCAGGATGGACAGAAAGAAGCGATGGAACATGCCGGACGTACCGGAGGACTGCCTTTTGTGGGTGTGGGCTGGTATCGGAATACCGGTAATCTGCCTGCTTACCAGGCCGGGAAACGCGTAACTGTGCTGTTCGATGGCGCAATGGCCAATTCACAGGTTTTTATCAACGGCCGTAAAGTGGGAGAGTGGCCTTACGGTTATAATTCTTTTCATTTTGACGTAACCGATTTTCTCAACCGCGACAAAACTCCCAACGTACTGGCTGTCCGTCTGGAAAATCGTCCCGAACAATCGCGCTGGTATCCGGGAGCCGGACTTTACCGCAATGTGCATGTAATCATTACTGACGATGTGCATATCCCGGTATGGGGAACGTATGTAACTACGCCTGTTGTCCGGCAGGATTTTGCAAAGGTGAATATCCGCACCAGGGTGGAAGGCAACAACACGCCGAATGTTAACTACCGACTGTCAACCGATATCGTAAATCCTTTCGGTGTTATTGTTGCTAAAAATGAAAAGCAACTGACTAAATTCGATGAAAATGAATTCAGCCAGGATTTGATAGTTGAGAACCCCAGACTGTGGTCAACAACTGAACCCACACTTTACAAGGCAATGTCTAAACTTTATGCCAACGACAGGCTGGTTGACGAATACTCCACTACTTTCGGTATCCGCACCATCGAAATAAAACCCAATGACGGATTTTATCTGAATGGGACGAAAACTGTTTTTCAGGGAGTGTGCAATCACCACGATCTGGGCCCTCTTGGAACTGCTGTAAACGATGCAGCCATCCGTCGTCAGGTACGCATTATGAAAGATATGGGTGTGAATGCCATCCGCACTTCGCACAATATGCCTGCTCCTGAACTGGTTCGTGCCTGCGACGAAATGGGTATGATGATCATGGCCGAAAGTTTCGATGAATGGAAAATACCAAAGGTGGGAAACGGCTACAACCTCTTCTGGGACAAATGGGCTGAAAAGGACGTTGTTAACCTGGTGCATCATTACCGCAACAACCCGTCGGTGGTGATGTGGTGTGTGGGCAATGAAGTTCCCGAACAGGGTGATGCTGCCAACGGTCCTAAACGCAACCGTTTCCTGCGGGATATTTGCCACCGGGAAGACCCCACGCGTCCTGTAACCAACGGCATGGATAATTCCAATGCGGTGATCAACAATAATTTTGCGGCGGTGCTGGATGTTCCTGGCTTCAATTACAGGCCTCACCTCTATACCGAAAATTACAAGAAATTGCCCCAACAGATTATCCTCGGCAGCGAAACAGCATCTACGGTAAGTTCACGCGGTGTGTATAAATTCCCCGTTGAACGTAAAGCCATGGCGCAGTACGACGACCATCAGTCTTCATCCTACGATGTGGAACATTGCAGCTGGTCAAACCTCCCCGAAGATGATTTCATCCAGCACGAAGATTTGCCCTACGCTATCGGTGAATTTGTATGGACAGGTTTCGATTATCTGGGCGAACCGACACCGTATTATACCAACTGGCCCAGTCATAGCTCCCTGTTTGGAATTGTCGACCTGGCTGGTATTCCCAAGGATCGTTACTACCTCTACCGCAGTCACTGGAACAAGAATGAGGAAACGCTGCACATCCTCCCGCACTGGAACTGGAAAGGACGCGAAGGACAGGTTACCCCGGTATTTGTTTATACCAACTATCCTTCTGCCGAACTCTTTATCAATGGGGTAAGTCAGGGAAAACGCACCAAAGACCTGAGCATCAAACGCGATGGAAGTGATACTGACGAAGCACGCAAAAACTTTGACCGTCAGAAACGGTATCGCCTGATGTGGATGGATACAAAATATCAGCCGGGCACAGTGAAAGTGGTGGCTTATGATGAAAATGGCAAAGCGGTGGCGGAAAAAGTAATGAAAACTGCCGGACAACCCTATCGGATTGTGCTGGAAGCCGACAGAACCTCTATTACTGCCGACGGAAAAGATATCTCCTTCGTTAATGTGAAAATTGTGGATAAGGAAGGGAATTTCTGCCCGACCGAAGAACGCGAAATCAGCTTCAACGTGAAAGGGGCGGGCATCTTCAAAGCCGTGGCCAATGGTGATCCTGCCAGCCTCGAAAGTTTTCAGGCTCCGAAAATGAAACTTTTCAGCGGACAACTGACCGCTCTGGTTCAAAGTCTTGAAAAGGGCGGCTCCATTACCCTCGAAGCAACTGCCAAAGGGGTGAAAGATGGTAAAATTACCATCGAAGCAAAATAAAATAGCTTATAAATACAAAAACTCTCAGCCGTGATACTGTAAATGTATTGGCTGAGAGTTTTTTTTGAATTTAAACGGGGATAAAGGCAATTTTACCGAATTTGTCATATATTTGTAATACATATTACACGCGATCGAAACATAAAAACGGTTAATTTGCAGTGCAATTTTAGAGAATAATCCTGCTTTGATTTTATTTCAAAAACAAACTTATTATATTATTCAATGAACCCGTACAGAATTTTGGTTGTCGACGATGAAGAAGATCTCTGTGAAATTCTTCAGTTCAATCTGGAAACGGAAGGTTATCAGGTGGATGTGGCTTATTCTGCTGAAGAAGCTTTGAAGAAAGACCTGACCGTTTATCATCTCTTGCTCCTCGATGTGATGATGGGCGAAATCTCGGGTTTCCGCATGGCTCGTATGCTGAACGAGAATCCCAAAACGTCATCCATCCCGGTGATTTTTCTTACCGCCAAAGATACTGAGAACGACCGTCTTACCGGCTTTAATATCGGAGCCGATGATTATATTTCCAAACCGTTCTCCATTCGTGAGGTAATAGCCCGGGTGAAAGTGGTATTGCGGCGCGTGGACAAAAACAGTGAGCCGGAAATGCCCTCAACGCTGACCTACGAAACTCTTACTATGCAACTGGACAATAAAAAGGTATTGCTGGACGGTCAGGAAATACCATTTACCAAAAAAGAGTACGAGATACTGAAATTGCTTTTGGAAAATATGAACCGTGTTTTTACCCGCGAAGAAATGCTCTCGAGAATATGGTCGGACGAGGTGGTGGTACTTGACCGGACGGTCGATGTCAATATTACCCGCCTTAGAAAGAAAATCGGACCATATGGAAAACAGATTGTTACGCGCCTGGGTTACGGATATTGTTTCGAAGGATAGACGCATTAGCCGTACAGATTCAAAAATCTTTTTTATTTGAAAGTAGAAAATACTTTAATCCGGAGCGAGCCCGTAAGGTTCGCTTTTTTTGTACCTGTGAAAAGCTGATATTTTTCATCAAGAGGGAAAAGTTACGTTCTTATTGCAATAAGTTGAAACCAGTTCAGTAGTTTTCGGTAAAAAGCGCTGTTTGAATTTATGGTATTAACTCAACGAATATTTCCTGTTCATCTGCTGTAAAATCAGTATATTCAACGGAATAATCATTTCATTACTGAAAACTCTACGGATTAATTTCACTAACAATAATTTATTTCTTATTTTTGCATGTTTATGACCACAAAAAACAGGTTAAAATTAAAATCATTCTTTTCACATGAAGATTATTATTGTAGGTACTGCTTATCCGTATCGCGGAGGATTGTCTGCATTTAACGAGCGTCTGGCACGTGAATTTGTCAGACAAGGCAATGAGGTTGAAATCTATACCTTTACATTGCAATATCCCTCTTTTCTTTTTCCGGGAAAAACGCAGTTTTCGGATGACGAAGCACCGGCAGACTTGAAAATTACCCGCCGAATCAACAGTGTAAATCCATTGAACTGGATCAGTGTAGGCAAAGAAATTAAGGGCAAGAATCCGGATAAAATCATTTTCTGCTACTGGATGGCTTTTATGGCGCCCTGTTTCGGAACCATTGCCCGGTTTGCAAAAACTGAGAAAACGAAAATCATTTCGCTGGTTCATAATATGATACCTCACGAACCTTCTGTGCTGGATAAGTTGTTTCCCAAATATTTCGTGAAAGCGATGGACGGATTTGTTGCCATGACAAACTCAGTGGTGAATGATATCAGTAAATTTGACACAAAGAAAAAACCGAAACTGGTATCGCCTCATCCGGTTTATGACCATTATGGAGCTATTCTTCCACGTTCGGAAGCAATGGATGCGCTCAATCTGGATCCTGATTTTCGATATGTTTTATTTTTCGGATTTATACGACGTTACAAAGGACTTGACCTGCTTATTCAAGCCTTTGCTGATGTGCGGTTGCGGCAGTTCCCTGTCAAATTGCTTGTTGCAGGTGAATTTTATGAGCCTAAGGAACCATGCTTTGAAATGATAAAAAAATATGCTCTGGATGATCTGGTGGTTCTGCATACTGATTTTATTCCTGAAAAAGAAGTAGCGTTCTACTTCAATGCAGCCGACCTGATTGCCCAGCCTTATCGCTCGGCAACTCAAAGCGGTGTATCACAGATTGCCTACCATTTCGAAAAACCCATGTTGGTAACCAATGTCGGTGGTTTGGCCGATATAGTTCCCGACGGTAAGGTTGGTTATGTTGTAGAACCTGAAGTGAATAAAATCGCGGATGCGCTGGTTGACTTTTTTGAAAATAACCGTTCGGATGAATTTATTAAAAATGTGAAGGAAGAAAAGAAAAAGTACGACTGGAAAATGATGGTGCAAACAATAAATAAGATTTGATTGACTGATGGAAAACGAAGTTGTTGAAACCCCGATGATGAAACAGTATTTCGAGATTAAACGAAAACATCCCGATGCTGTATTGCTTTTTCGTTGCGGCGATTTTTATGAGACCTATTCGACCGATGCAGTGGAAGCTGCGGGCATCCTCGGCATCACACTGACGCGCCGTGCCAACGGTTCGGCCAAAACGGTGGAAATGGCTGGATTCCCACATCACGCGCTGGATACTTACCTGCCCAAGTTGGTACGTGCTGGAAAGCGGGTGGCCATCTGCGACCAGCTGGAAGATCCCAAACTGACCAAAAAAATTGTGAAACGCGGCGTCACCGAACTGGTTACTCCGGGCGTTTCCTACAGCGATACAACCCTTACACAAAAAGAAAATACCTTCCTGGCCAGTGTTTACATGAATAAAAATCAGGCAGGCGTTTCTTTTCTCGATATTTCTACGGGCGAATTTCTGCTTGCCGAAGGCACTTTCGATTATGTGGACAAGCTTCTGAACAGTTTTTCACCGAAAGAGGTTATTTACGACCGTACAAAACGAAACGAGTTTGAAACAAACTTTGGATCCAAATACTTCACTTTTGCACTGGAAGACTGGGGATTTCTGCCCGAAACAACCAACGAAAGACTGCTGAAACATTTTCAGACAAAAAATCTGAAAGGTTTCGGAGTTGAAAATCTGAAAAACGGGATTGTGGCTGCCGGAGCTATCCTGCATTACCTGGACATGACTCATCACCATCAGACCGAACACATTACGCACCTCACACGTATTGACGAGGAACGCTATGTGTGGCTCGATCGCTTTACGGTGCGTAATCTGGAATTGTACGGAACCATCAATGAAGGTGGCCGCACGTTGGTGGATGTCATCGACCGCACCATCAGCCCGATGGGAGGCCGCTTGCTGAAACGCTGGGTGGCTTTTCCGCTCAAAGATGTGAAACCAATCGAAGAACGCCTCAGTGTGGTGGAATATTTTTTCAGAGATACCGAACTGAAACACATGCTCGAACAGCAGATTGCCCTGATTGGCGACCTTGAACGCATCATTTCCAAAGTGGCAGTAGGGCGTATCAATCCACGTGAAGTGGTGCAGCTCAAAGTGGCTTTACAGGCTATCGAACCGATAAAAAATGCCTGTCTGGCCATTGAAAATGTGACATTACGGAAAATTGCCGATCAGCTCAATCCCTGCAAAGTGATTTCGGAAAAAATTGAGAAGGAATTGCAGAACGATCCGCCTGTGCTGGTAAATAAAGGAGATATCCTTCGCCCCGGAGTGAATGCCGAACTTGATGAACTCCGCCACCTTGCCCGTTCGGGGAAAAACTACCTGCTTGAAATTCAGCAGCGCGAAAGCGAGGTAACCGGTATCCCTTCCCTGAAAATAAGCTACAACAATGTGTTCGGCTATTTTATCGAGGTACGCAACGCTCACAAGGAAAAAGTCCCGGATACGTGGATACGCAAGCAAACGCTGGTGAATGCCGAGCGATACATCACTCAGGAACTGAAAGATTACGAGGAAAAAATTCTGGGTGCCGAGGAAAAGATTTTAGCCATCGAAACACGTCTCTTCAACGAGTTAATCATAAGTCTATCGGATTATATCGCAGCCATTCAGCTTAATTCCAATCTGATTGCTCAGCTTGATTGCTTGCTTTCTTTTGCGCGGGTGAGTGCCGAAAATAAATACGTCCGCCCCGAAATCAGCGATAGCGATGTTATTGAAATACGACAGGGACGACATCCGGTGATTGAGAAGCAGCTGCCTGTCGGAGAGAATTATGTGTCAAACGACGTTTTTCTCGACGGAAAAACGCAGCAAATTATCATCGTTACCGGTCCCAATATGTCGGGTAAGTCAGCTTTGCTGCGCCAGACTGCTTTAATTACCCTCATGGCTCAGATCGGATGCTTTGTACCCGTGGAAAGTGCCAAAATCGGGGTGGTGGACAAGATTTTTACCCGAGTGGGTGCCAGCGACAATATCTCGCAGGGCGAGAGTACATTTATGGTGGAAATGAACGAAGCTGCCAGCATTCTGAACAATCTTTCTGACCGAAGTCTGGTGTTGTTCGATGAACTCGGCCGCGGTACAAGTACGTACGATGGCATCTCCATCGCCTGGGCTATCGTTGAATACATTCACGAACATGCCAGCTGCAAGGCAAAAACACTTTTTGCCACCCATTACCACGAACTGAACGAAATGGAAAAAACCTTCAACCGGATAAAAAACTATAACGTTTCAGTGAAAGAGGTGGATAAAAAAGTAATTTTCCTTCGCAAACTGGTGCGTGGAGGAAGCGAACACAGTTTCGGTATTCATGTGGCTAAAATGGCCGGAATGCCGCAGAGCATCGTGAAACGTGCCGATCAGATACTCAAACAGCTCGAAACCGACAACCGGCAAAACGGTGATCTGAGCAAACCGGTAGGTGAGATTGGCAATCAGCGCGAAGGATATCAGCTGAGCTTTTTTCAGCTTGACGATCCGGTGCTCGAACAGATCCGCGACGAAATCAAGGGGCTGGATGTGAATAATCTTACTCCTATAGAGGCTTTGAATAAGCTGAACGAAATTAAAAGAATTATTACAGGTAAATAAAATTCATTCAGGTATTCTTATTCTTATAAAGAAAAGCACCCCGGTTTCGGAGGTGCTTTTTTTGTTTTGTATTGAATTTGATGAATAATTTTATTTACGAATAAATAAAATTGAACGTAAAATAAATAAAATTAAATTTAATGTTCAAATAATTGAAATTTGTGCTATATTTGCGGAGTGTTTTATTCATAATCTGTAAATGAAAAATTAAATGTTACCAACCTCATGCCCGAGTTGCCACGCGCACCTCAAAGTCAGGTCGCTGAAATGCGAACAATGCGAAACCGAAGTAAACGGTTTATATGATTTGCCTGTTCTTGCCCGTCTTTCGGATGAAGATCAGCGATTTATTCTGAGTTTTGTGAAAAACAGCGGAAGTCTGAAAGATATGGCTACCGAGTTGAAATTCAGCTATCCAACTGTCAGAAATATGTTGAACGAAATTATCTTAACCATCGAAAAGTATGAAAAATAAGATCAACTTGCGCTATATCTACAATCCGTTTGAGAAAATTGCCGGTTGGCAGGCGCTTCTGTATGGATTGGTATTCGTAGTTCTTTCCGGCTGGATAGGTAAACATGCCGGTCTGGTGTTCGATGGTGCAATCGACGCGCACCTGAGCAATGATGTGACATATTATCAGGCGCTTATAATACTTGTCATCGATGTGGTGTGTATGAGTATTGTCATGTATGTAGCCGGATTGTTCGTTACGAAAAATTTCAGGTTTATTGATTTGCTCGGGACAATGACACTTGCCCGCGCACCTTACATCGTGCTCTCGCTCGCCGGATTGTTTGTGACTGTACCCGAAACAGCTGATTTACTGGCCAATCCTTATCGGGTTTTCACCAATCCCGGTTTTTTAGTGTTCATCGTCCTGACGATTCCGGTTATGGTGTGGGTCATAGCGCTTATGTACAATGCCTGGAAAGTTTCAACCGGTGCTAAAGGTCCGAAAATGATTGTAGGATTTATTGCAGGGTTGTTTGTTGCCGAAGTTATTTCGAAAATCTTGATTTCAATTATAATCTGAAAAAAAACACACATCCAATGAAAAAACAAATCGTCTTTATTTTTGCCCTGTTTGTTTCAGCAGTGCTTTTTTCACAAAGTCCGGAGGGCTCGTGGAACGGATTGCTCAAAGTACAGGGTCAGCAAATTCGCCTGGTGATTAATATTCAGCAAGCTGAAAACGGCTACAAAGCCACCATGGACAGTCCCGATCAGGGAGCGAAAGGCATTCCGGTAGATTTGGTGACTTTCACTAACGATACCTTGAAATTTGAGGTAAAAATGATAGGCGTAACTTACACCGGTGTACTTGGAGAAGACAAGGTTATCAAAGGTACTTTTGCGCAAATGGGTATGTCACTGCCGCTTGATTTGACGACAACTAAAATTGAAAAGGAAAAAGTGCTTCGTCCTCAGGAACCAAAAGCGCCTTTCCCTTATCTCTCCGAAGACGTGAAGTTTATCAATTCAATAGACGGTGATACGCTGGCCGGAACGCTTACAATGCCGAAAAAGGAGGGAAAATATCCGGTAGTAGTACTCATCAGCGGCAGTGGAGCTCAAAACAGGGATGAAGAACTGATGGGTCACAAGCCATTCCTGGTTATTGCTGATTTCCTGACACGAAACGGCATAGCTGTACTTCGTTACGACGACCGCGGAACAGCTCAGTCCACAGGCGATTTTCAGAAAGCGAACTCAACCGGTTTGGCAAACGATGCTGAAGCCGCAGTCAGTTATCTGTTGACCCGCAAAGAAATAAATAAAAAGAAAATTGGGCTTGCCGGTCATAGTGAAGGAGGAATTATTGCACCAATGGTAGCTGCCCGCAACAGGAAAGTTGCTTTTATTGTGAT
>DAONDU010000087.1:0-10988 GCA_035402725.1 Paludibacteraceae bacterium
ATTTCAAAGATCGCACGACACGTGTGCTGGTAGCTACCGATATTGCTGCCCGCGGTATCGATATTGATGATCTGAACCTGGTTATTAACTACGAAATACCAAATATCCCTGAAACGTACGTTCACCGCATAGGCCGGACGGGCAGGGCAGGGCTGGATGGTAAAGCGGTATCGTTTTGCGATGTCGAAGAGCGTGAGTTCCTGCGCGATATTCAAAAACTGATCTCCATACAAATACCTGTAGTGACCGATCACCCGTTTCCGGCTGAAAATCTGCCACCTGAACCAAAGCAAAAGCCAGCTGGTAACCAGAACAAAAAACAAAAACCCGGTCAGAAAGCAAATACGAATAAACCACAGACAAAACAATCACGTAACGCTGGAAACAAATCGACTGTGGCTGCCACTCCCAAACCGGAAGAGCCAAAAAGCAAAGTGGTGTTTGTACCAAAGAACAAAGTAAATGCCCGGCAGAAAACCGAAAGCAGTTCAAATAAATATTGGGGAAAAAACCGATAGCTGATATTGTTGTTGGGAATATACGCATAATGTCATGATTATATCATCCTAACTGTCCTGAGTTATAACTTTTGGATATAGTAAATAGAACAATATTTACAGGTAGTAAATATTTCAGTAATTTTATGTATTTCTTCGACGCGTAATTCTGAAACGTGTAGGTACCATCGGTTTGCTTCTTAATTATCCAGTAATCAGCATCTGTAGCAGTTTCGTTGCTCAGTTCAGAATCATAAATAAGGGGATAGCTGACAGGTCCGGTGCGAACGGCGCCGTTAGCGGCTTCCGATTGTACTGAAATAAGGTATTTGCTTCTTGTAAGGAGAGGACTTGCAAAACTTAAATTGTAAAAAGTTGTCAGCACAAGAAGGGCTAAACCGGTTTTTTTCATGGTTTTATATAAAATCATTTGAGATTAACACCGCATAGGTATAATAAGAATGCAAAAATGCTGAGTATTTGAAGCGTAATTTATTTCATTAATCTTTCGATGTTAATTGTTGTGTTTAATTCAGTCATAACACCGGCTGAGAGCCGTAATTCATCTTGCATAAAATAAAATATGCAGGCGCGCAGTCTGCATACTTTGTATGTATGAAAAATTATCCGGTTAGTTATTAGTTCTTCCAGGGTAAACTTCCAGTGCTTTAGCAAGAACAATCAGTGCATGTTTCAGGTCTTCCTTGTTAAGTACATATGCAATGCGAACTTCGTCTTTTCCCAGTCCGGAAGCCGTGTAAAATCCAGATGCGGGGGCCATCATCACCGTACAACCTTCGTATTCGAAGTCGGAAAGAAGCCACGCACAGAATTTATCAGAATCGTCTATTGGCAATCGGGCTACCGTATAGAATGCACCCATAGGGATGGGAGAGTATACACCAGGTATCCGGTTCAGACCATCAATCAGAAATTTCCGGCGTTCCACATATTCGTTATATATATCGAGCATAAAGTCGGCTGGAGTATCCATGGAAGCCTCAGCAGCTATCTGACCAATTAATGGCGGACTTAACCTTGCCTGGCAGAATTTCATCACGTTATTGCGAACTTCTTTATTTTTTGTAACCAGAGCGCCTATTCGTATGCCGCATTCGCTGTAACGTTTTGATACACTATCAATAAGAATAACGTGTTCTTCAATACCGTCCAGATGAAACGCGGAAATATAGGGAGCGCCCGTATAACAGAATTCACGATATACTTCATCGGAGAAAAGATACAAGTCATATTTTTTTACCAGATCACGTATTTGATTCATCTCGCTTCGTGTATAAAGGTATCCGGTAGGGTTATTGGGATTGCAAATAAGTATTCCCTTCGTTCTGGGAGTAATCAGTTCCTCGAATTTTTCTATGTGTGGCAGTGCAAATCCTTCTTCAATGGTCGATACCACAGGTTTTACAATAGCTCCTGCACCTATGGCAAAGGCCGTGTAGTTGGCGTAGGCAGGCTCAGGTACAATGATTTCGTCACCCGGATCGAGGCAACTCATAAAAGCAAAATTTACCGCCTCAGAGCCACCGGTTGTAATAATGATATCGTCCAGGTTTACATCGATATTAAAAGTACGATAATAGGATGCCAGTTTTATACGCAGACTTTTAAAACCGTCGCTCGGGCTGTATTCCAATATCTCGCGGTCGATTTTTCGTATTGCTTCGAGTGCAATTTGAGGTGTTTGAAGATCGGGCTGACCAATATTCAAATGATAAACTTTAATGCCGCGGGCTTTGGCTTTATCGGCCAGTGGAACGAGTTTGCGGATGGGCGACTCCGGCATTGCTTTTCCGCGTTTGGATGTTAGTGGCATAATATTTTGTTGTGAATTAATGAATTATTATTTAATATACTTTCAAGACCTGTTTTTGTTCATCTGAATTCCATTGCTTTCATATATCATTAAGTTACATGAAATCAATCAGGATTTTTATATTCAACTGCCTTCCGGTAAGAAAATTCGGCACACCGTGCTGATATTTATTGATATCGGATACCCAGTAATACGAGTTTACATTCCTGAAATCGAACAGGTTGAAAACTTCGGCATTCAGCCATATATTTTTTATGTGTTTCATCCAGGCTCTGTCCATGATCCGGTCGGAACCGTTGACAATTACACGTGAAGCTCCGATGTCCACACGTTTATACGATGGTGTGCGGAAAACAGCCTGATAACGCTGGCTTCTCGGAGGTCCCACAGGTAAACCATCGGAAAAAATGGTTTTCAAATAGAGCTTGTATTTGGGATTGTTCGGCAAATAGTCCGAAAACAGCATGGCAAAGTTGTAACGCTGTTCACTCGGTCGGGATATCCAGCCGGGGTAAACCGTTTTATTTGTTGTTCTATCCGTATAGAAATCATTCAGTACATCTTCCCGCGATTGCATCAGCGAAAAATTAATCCATGAATCTGTTCCGGGTACAAGTTCTCCGAACAACTTAAAGTCAACACCGGCAGTATAACCCTTAGCGTCATTTTCGCCCGAATAACGTATCCGAACATTATCAACAGAATAGGTAATTATGCGATCGGCAAGTTTCAGATAAGCTTCGGTAGTGAATTTAAAGGGACGTCCCAGTGCGCGGAAATAATAATCGCCACCCAGTACGAAGTGCAGCGAACGCTGGGCTTTGATATCCTTATTTAGGCGAATAACGACATTCCCCTGACTATCTGAAACAGTGTCGCGCAACTCCTTATAGAAGGGCGACTGATAATAGACACCCGTGCTGAAACGGAAGCTGAAATCTTTTTCCCAATGTGGCAATACAGAAATCGAAGCCCGGGGACTTAGCAGAAATTCGCGGTTGAAGGTCCAGTAATTCGCCCGCAAACCTCCGGTAATTGCCCAGAGAGCCGCATCGTTGTTCCATTTGTAAGTGTCCTGCAGATAGGTTGTCGTACGCCA
Organism: Paludibacteraceae bacterium; assembly: GCA_035402725.1. GTDB lineage: Bacteria > Bacteroidota > Bacteroidia > Bacteroidales > Paludibacteraceae > UPXZ01. Next base: position 3,431 of record DAONDU010000087.1, read on the forward strand.
GGAGCTCATGGTATTTGCCGCTTTCAGGTTATAATACAGATCAACAACTTTATCGTAACGGTAGGGCATGGAGTAACCGGCGGAATCGCGCCATTCCCATTCGCTTATTTTGTCAGAAATTATTTCCTGTTGCAATGCTGCACCCCATTTCAGTGTGTGACCGGAGCGTATAAATTCTCCGGTGTGTGTCAGGCTGGCTACGGTAGCTTTCAATCGGTTGCGGGCGTGCTCGTGATACGTGCCGATACCAAGTTGTGCTCCCTGCTGACCGGCAGTATCAGTGTCCAGATTAAGTTCGCTCAGCACATATTGTCCGGTGATGTCATAAGTTTCATTTTCATTTGTATGAAATGATGAAGCGGTAAGACCGAGTTTCAGGTCTTTCAGGGGTTTGTAATTGAGAGTCAGCGCTCCGAAAGCAGTCTGGAAAAGGTCTTTTTCCTTGCCGTCAAAATAAATTCGCAGTTTTTCGGCCTTGTTGTACGTCCCGAAAGCTGTCTCACGTTCTTCGGGAGTAAACTGAAAATTGTTTTGTGAGAAGTTGCCCAGAAAGTTAATGTCCCATTTTGGAGCAAGTTTCCAGGTCATATATGTCTGATAATCAACAAATGAAGGATTGTATTCACCTTTTGTGTCCAGTGTACCCAGCAGGTATTGTGACGTTTTGTAACGGATACCATGCATTTGCGTAAAACGCTTTCCTGCTGTACCCAGATAGGCAGATGCTCCCAGCAGACTAACAGATGCCGAAGCTTCAAAACCTTCAGGTTTCTTATATCTCACGTCCAGAACAGATGACATCTTATCGCCGTATTCGGAATTGAAACCTCCCGATGAAAATCCTACATGTCCGACCATATCTGAATTGATAAAACTCAGACCTTCCTGCTGGCCAGCACGTATCAGCAACGGACGATACACCTCAATTCCGTTCACATATACGATGTTTTCATCAAAATTTCCACCCCTGACATTATATTGCGAACTCAGTTCGTTGGTTGAACTTACCCCTGCAAAAGCTATCAGCATCGACTCAAAACTGCCACTGCTGTTAGGCATCAGCTTATATTTCGAAGGATCTAAAGTTTCCATAGTGGAGGTCTGTCGCCGTATGCTCATCACATTCACCTCGGCAAGTTCTTTGACCTGCACCGGCATTTCAACCGTAATCTGCACTACCCGCTGATCGGGCAGGATAGTATGACGAATGGTTTGATAGCCAAGATGTGAATAGACAAGCGTAACCGAATCGGTCATCGCTATGCTGAGGTCATAGTATCCGTTGTGGTTGGTGGTAGTGCCGTTATTTTTTCCTTCGAAATATACACTGACATTTTCTATTCCGCGGTTATTGCTGTCAATTACATAGCCGTATATCCTCACTTTATGAGTCTGAGCGGAGATACTCATCAGTGAACAAAAAAAGAACAGAATGATCGATATTTTAGTTTTCATCAGATTACAGGTGAGTGCGGGATGGCAGAATCATTCATTACTTTACGGCTAATTGTGCTTGTAGGTGTTATGGGTATTGAGTTAAATAAGTTGCAAAAGTAATGATAATATGCCGTTTATGCAAAATCGACTGTTGTGAATTTGTACTTTGAAGTCGAAATATTAATACAAATCAGAAATTTTGAATTTCATTACTGATGAAAAATGAAAGTGCGTAGTGAAAAATAGTTACAATTAGTAAGCCGGACTATCTGCTGAGAATATCAGTTTGATCAGATAATCCGACTATGTATGTTATAAAAATATGTATATCGACAACTGATAAACGCATAATCAGCTCCTCGAAACGTTTTTTACACCCTTAACCTGCTTGATTTTTTTGATGATAGAATCGAGTTCTTTGGTGTCATCGACCATAATGGTAAGATTACCCTGAAACAATCCGGCATTCGTATCGATGGAAATGGAACGGAGCGATACATTTTTCTCTTTCGAGATTATGGATGTTATATTGGTTACAATACCTATATCATCATGTCCAACTACCCGTAGAGTTATAGGATATTGTGATCCGATAGACTTGCCCGACCACTTTGCCTTGACTATCCGGTAACCAAATCGCGAAATCATTTGCGGTGCATTCGGGCAGTCGGTGCGATGGATTTTGATACCGCCGGTAACCGATACGAAGCCAAAGACATTGTCTCCGTAAATGGGATTGCAGCATTTTGCAAGTTTGAAATCAATATTTTTCAGGTTCTCACCAATCACAAGCACATCCTCTTTCGACGCGGTGTCGGGTATTGGGGCAGCTTCTTTGGTGAACGCTTCGGCGGTACGGATTACTATATCAGGATTTGAGTCCCGGGTTTCCATATCCAGATATGCATCCCTTATTTCGTGTATATCTATGGTTTCCTGTGCTATAGCCTGATAAAAGTCGCTTACCGTTTTAAATCCTTTCTTTTTCGAAAGCCGGGAGAAACGCCCGTCGTCAACCTCTATTTTCCAGTTCTTAAACCGTCTGAGCAGTGTTTCCCGCCCGATTTCTGCATCCTTGAATTCAACTTCTTTGAGGGCCTGACGGATTTTGCTTTTTGCTTTGGATGTGGTGGCAATTTTCAGCCACGACTGATTGGGCTTCTGAGCAGCTGAAGTGAGTACTTCTACCTGGTCACCATTATTCAGAACGTACTTAATTTGTACATTTTTTCCGTTTACTTTTGCTCCCACGCATTTGGAGCCCAGGTTGGTATGTATTGAGAATGCAAAATCGAGGGCAGTAGCACCTTTGGGCAACTTATGCAAATCGCCATTCGGCGTAAAAACAAAAACTTCCTTGTCGTACAAATTCAGTTTAAACTCATCCATGAAATCAACGGCATTAAGCTCCGGATTTTCAAGTATTTCACGGATATTTTTGAGCCATTCGTCCATTCCGCTTTCGCTTTTAATACCCTTGTACTTCCAGTGTGCAGCAAGTCCTTTTTCGGCTACTTCGTCCATCCTGACGGTTCGGATCTGTACTTCCACCCATTTGCTTTGCGGCCCTATCACAGTGGTATGCAAGCTTTCGTAACCGTTGGTTTTTGGGATGGAAAGCCAGTCGCGCAATCGGTTGGGGTTGGGCTGATACATGTCGGTAATGATAGAATATGCCTGCCAGCATGCTGCTTTCTCTTTATCGATCGGCGTATCCAGGATGATACGGATAGCAAAAAGGTCATATATTTTCTCGAATGCTGTATTTTGTTTTTTTATCTTCGAATAAATGGAATGAATAGATTTTGTCCGTCCCTTGATCTCAAACGGAAATCCGATTTCAGCCATTTTAAGTTTCAGAGGTTCGATAAACTCCGCGATGTATTTATCGCGCGAACGTTTGGTTTCATTAAGTTTCTCGGCTATTTCCTTATAAATATCACGGTTTGTGTATTTAAGCGAAAGATCTTCCAGTTCGGTCTTTACTTTATACAGACCCATACGATGAGCCAGCGGAGCATACAAGAAGGAACTTTCGCGGGCTATCTGCATACGTTCGTCTTCGGGCATTTTGTCCAGATTACGCATGGTTTGCAGCCGGATTGCTACAATGATAAGTATCACTCTGACGTCTTCGGCCAGAGTCAGCAGCAGTTTGCGGAAATTCTCCGATTCAAGAGCCACATTCTTCTGATAAAGTTCCTTGACGCGCTGTAATCCATGCAGAATTGGCGTTACAGTGGTGTTGAATTTCTTGTCGAGTTCCTGTGCTGTAATTATTTTGTAGTCAACGGCTTCTATAAACAATACACTGATAATTGCCGGTTTGCCCAATCCGATTTCATTGAGAATAATATCCAGTATCTGCAGTTTGGTGAACAGGTAATCGTCTGCGGACAGGTTGGCAGTTGCATGCTGGCTGAAAAAGTTCTTTAACAAAAATCGTAGCTCCCGTCTTTCTTCCATACTCATCAGCGATGAGTGGTAGTGAAGGAGTTTGCGGTATAACTTAAAGTTTTCTGCGTTCATGACTGAGGTTATTAGTGTGATAAAGCGGCATCCGAAACAGGACTGATGTCGCAGGTTGTACATGATGCAAATATACAAATTCGTAATTGAAAGGGCGCTAACTAAAGCTGTTGAAAAGTATTAAAAACGCCGAAAAATAAAAGAAATCCTTATTGTATAGCTCGGATTGATTTTTCTTTGTTAATTTTGCAACTATATTTTTTCAATCTAACAGGAATAAATTCTTAATTAATGTCTGATAAATCCCATCTGTATTCGGCCGATAATACCCTGGATATGCGTATATGTCCGGATGGAATTTCCTATACAGTATCCGATGACAATCAACAGATTTTACTCCGTCAGGAGTTGAATATCCCTATTGGTCCCGTAACAGATATGGGTATTTTCGAGCATTTTTTCAGTCAGCCTGAGTTGCAGATTCTGGGCGAAAATGTCAGCATCTTCTACGAAAGCAATCAGTATCAGCTCATCCCCGGCGAACTTTTCTCTGAAAATGATCTTGAGAAGATTTTTACAATCGAACACAGCGTCTCCGAAAATGAGATGATACTGTACAAGTTACTTCCAAAATGGGGTGCCAGTCTGGCATTCCGCATTCCGGCGCGCATACAGGCATTTTTCGAGCAAAAATATCCCGAAGCCGTTATTGAACATCACATTTCACTTTTGCTTAAAAAACAACTGGCAAACCGAGAAACTGCATGCTGGCTGAATATCCGCAAGGAGATGATCGACCTGATTGTTATACAAAACAAGCAACTGCAACTTCTCAACAGCTTTCAGGCCAAAAGCAACGAGGACTGTTGTTATTATGTGCTTAATGTTTACGAACAACTCCAGCTCGATACTGAAACTTTCCATTTAAAAATAATGTCAGAAAAGTCAGTAAATGAGCAACTTTTTGGTTTGATGAAGCAGTATGTCAGAAACGTTGAAATCATAAAATAAGATGAGGATAGTAAGCGGAAAATTCAAAGGCAGAAGGATTGAAACCCCTCACACAATCCAGGCACGTCCAACGACCGATTTTGCCAAAGAGGGTTTATTTAATGTGCTGAACAACTGGATTGATTTTGAAGGTATGAATGTGCTTGATTTGTTTGCCGGAACCGGAAGCATTAGCCTGGAGTTTGTTTCAAGAGGAGCAAAGAGTGTAATCAGTGTGGAACAGAACGAGCGGCATTGCAGTTTTATTCGTAAAACCTGCAGTCAGTTGGGCGTTGATAACCTGCTGCTCACGCGGGGCGATGTGTTTCGCTTAATTGCCACCACACGCATGAAGTTTGATGTGATTTTTGCCGATCCGCCCTACGAACTCGAACAATTGCCACAGTTACCGGATTTAATCTTTAAGTATGATTTGCTGAACGCTGAAGGGCTGTTTATTCTGGAGCATTCAGCTAAGAATAACTTCGAAAACCATCCTTACTTTTCGGAACACCGCACTTACGGTAATGTAAACTTTAGTTTTTTCGAAAAGAAATAATACCGACTATATATACAACAAATGAAAAAGGTTCGCAGGTTTATGTATAACCGTGTGAACCTTTTCTTATAATAATTCCACCATAATATGAATGCGGATTAGTTTTATCTTTTTTACTGATTTCTGAACACTTTCAGAAATTCTTTCGGAACCGGAGTTTCGAAATGCATCACTTCGCTGGTCATAGGGTGGTAGAATTCCAGTATCCGTGCATGCAGCGCCAGTCGTCCGAAACCGGATGTGGAACCGTATTTACGATCACCGGCAATGGGGTGTCCGATGCTTTCCATGTGTACGCGTATCTGGTTCTTCCGGCCTGTTTCGAGTTCAATTTCCAGCAGGGAATATTCTTCGTTGCTTTTTATCACGCGGTAGTTGGTTATGGCTTCTTTACCGCCGTTGTCGGTTTTACTGGAGCTGATTTTCAGCGAAACTTCATTTTCGGTGAGCCAGCTCACAATCCGGTCTTTTTCTTTAGTCACTTTACCTTCAACTACAGCCACATAAATTCGCCGGGTTACTATTTCGTGCCAGTTATCACGCAGGATATGTTGCGCATCGCTGTTTTTGGCAAATACAAGAATGCCCGATGTCTCGCGGTCGAGCCGGTGAACGGTGTAAATTTTATTACGGGGTGAACTTTTCTTCACGTAATTTTTCAAAATCAGAAAAGCCGTAGTTTCAGTTTCTCTGCCGGTAGTTACAGAGAGCAGCCCTTCCTTTTTCTCAACGACAATCAGATCGCTGTCCTCGAAGATTACTCTCAGTTTGGGATGAACCAGTTCTACATTACCCCGGGTGCTGTTAATAATCACACTGTCATTTTTTTTCAGTGTATAATCAAACTGGGTAACCACTTTGTCGTTAACGGTAACCTGACGATGTGCCAGCAGCGATTTTACTGAGCTGCGGCTCATGCCGCCCATTTTGGCCAGCAAAAAATCCATCAGCAGTGATTGTTCGCTCACTTTCAGACGGGTCATTTTAGGCGGGGGAGTGTAAGTTGATTTTCTGCGCATAATTTTATCGGTTTTTACAGGTTTATTCGGTATCGACGGTCTGTGCGGGTGCACAAACCACGACAGTAAAATGATAACAGGCTTGTTTTCTTTCTCTCACTATCATCATCCTGCATTGTTCTCTTAGATCTTCCATGGTCTGACGCAGGGCTTCAGCAGCATAAAAATTTGGTTCTACCGTATCTTTATCGACATTGTAAAATTCTTTGTACGAAACATCAACAGTAGCTCCGTACAGGTGTGCCGATTGTGTGCTGGCATTCCGGTTACGGTTGGTCAGTTCCTGCTGGGTTTCGTTGGTGCGGAGTCCGGAGGTTACCAGAAACAAGTACTTGTCCTGTTTATTATCCTTCATCTTTTCCTGAAAGAGAGCATTGATATCATTCAGCAAATCACCCATTTCCGGGGTGGTGTAGGGGTAAGAATGGGTCAGTTCTTTAACACGGTAAAACGGATTATTATGCAGATGTATCAGTATTTGATCTTTTACAAGTTGAGCCGAGTCGGCTTCGAATGAAGCATTGCTTATATACACGTTTTTAAGCCCGTTGGCCTGCGCGTGTAACAATTGTACGTCGTTCTGGTCCTTCAGTTCACGGGTAGGGCTGATAGGTGCAGTGGCGTACCTTGAGCGGTCGCAATCCGATATTATCCTGTTTTTCATTTCTTCCTCGTGGTGATGTTTGCGATGGTCGGATATAAGCAGGTATAATAAAGTGACGAGAAGGATACCGGCAGCGAAAAAGAGCGTTTTTTTATATAGTTTGATGAAAGTCTTGAATAGCATGTTCTGAAAAAAGTTTTCACAAAAGTACGTCTTTTCGGTCAACCGGCAATTAGCACCCGAAACCCTTTTGCATATTTTAGGTTTTTCGTGTCAGTCAGATAAAAAAGAAAGCGGGTGATTATTCCCGCTTTACACACTATCATTTAGTTGATTAATTAATTCTTAAAAAGGCAGATCCGAACCGTTATCAGCACCGTTTGCGCTTTCAAAAGAAGTAAAATTGGTGGATGCGTTGTTAGTACTTGCCGCTTGTGAAGCAGCCGGTGCAGCGTTAACGGCATTTTTTTCTACTTTCCA
>DAONDU010000088.1:0-10823 GCA_035402725.1 Paludibacteraceae bacterium
AAAAAAACAAACCTCCGGATGATATCCGATAGGTTTTCAGAATAATATATTAACGATATTATGTCTACAAAAAAATACAAAAAAAGAACATTCCGATTTCGCAATGCTAATTTGACAGCAACATTCAGTATGTCGCTGGTGCTTTTTCTGGTTGGTTTACTGACACTGACCCTCTTTCTGGCGCGTGATATGACCCGCTATGTAAAAGAAAATCTGAACCTCTCTATCGTTCTGAGTGATGAAATAACCCCGCGACAAACTGAAAGGATTAAGAAATTTCTGGAGAAATCGGATTATGCCAAATCAGTGGAGTTGATTTCGAAAGAACAGGCACTTCAGGAACATATACAGGATTTGGGCGAAAATCCGGAAGAATTTCTGGGTTTCAATCCCCTGCTGGCATCGCTTGAGGTTAAACTGAACGAAAACTACGCCAATACCGACAGTGTCGCAAAAATTGAAAAGAAACTTTCAAAGTACAAGGAAATTCAAAAGGTTTCCTATCAGAAAGATATGATTTCGATGGTAAATGAAAACATCAAAAAAATCAGTATCATCCTGCTGGGTATCGCCGCTATTCTGATGCTCATTTCATTTGCCCTGATCAACAATACGGTTCGGCTCAGCATTTATTCCAACCGTTTTCTGATCAACACCATGAAGCTTGTGGGTGCTACACACTGGTTTATCCGTAAGCCTTATGTCAGACGAAGTGTGCTGAACGGAATAATTGCAGCTATTATTGCACTCGGATTACTTACCGGACTGGTTTTCTATTTCCAGAATGAATTTGGTTTGCAGTCTCAAATGATCACCCGCGATACCGAATTGATTGTTGCAGCTGTTGTTATCGTTCTTGGCATTCTACTTACTGCCATTTCATCCTACTTTGCAGTAGGCCGATATCTCAGAATGCGGTCTGACGATATGTATTATATATAAAGATTAAGTGGATGAATAATAAAACTGTTCTGATACTTATTTCATGTGTTATTTCTTTGTAACGAGATATTACTGAATCAATAAACTCACACATAAAATGGAAAATAAAAAATTCGGACTTTCCAAGATAAACTTTATCCTGATTGCAGTTGCACTTCTGGTAATAATAATCGGATTTCTTTTAATGACCGGAAAGCCTTCGGGAGTTGAATTCAATCCCGATATATTCGGCACCCGCCGGATAATAGTGGGACCAATGATTTCGTTTATCGGCTTTATTTCTATGATTGCCGGTATCCTTTACACCCCGAAAAACAAGAATTAAGAATGAACGTAATTCAAGCGATAGTCCTTGCCATTGTGGAAGGATTAACTGAATTTTTACCGGTGTCATCCACCGGTCATATGGCTTTGGTTTCCGCGCTGATGGGTATTGAGCAGGAGAGCTTCACCAAACTGTTTATCGAAACAATTCAGTTTGGAACTATTCTTTCTGTTTTGGTGCTTTACTGGAAAAAATTTATTGATTTCAAGGGTTTTCAATTTTATATAAAGCTCATTATCGCATTTCTTCCTGCTGCAGTATTTGGCGTGATTTTTAAGAAACATATTGATGCGCTGATCGGAACGCCCCTTTTTATCGCCTGCACTTTGTTTTTTGGCGGAATAATACTTCTGTTTGTCGATAATTGGTTCAAAAACCCGACCATTGACGATGAAAAGCAGGCTACCAACAAGAATGCGTTGATTATAGGACTGTTCCAGGTACTGGCAGTCGTCCTGCCCGGTTTAAGCAGGAGTGCAGCCACTATCATTGGTGGTATGCAGCAAAAGATGACACGTAAAGCGGCAGCTGAGTTTTCTTTCTTCCTGGCAGTACCAACTCTGGCTGGAGCATTTGTAAAAAGTTTATGGGATGCATTTCAGGAAACACCTGAAATTCTAACTCAACATAATATTTCTCTGCTTGTACTGGGCAATGTGGTTGGCTTCATAGTGGCGGTTATCGCTATTAAAGCTTTCATCAGTTTCCTGACCAGGCATGGATTTCGTTTGTTCGGGTATTATCGTATTCTGGTAGGGATTACCATTATTTTGCTAATTCTGTTTGGCGTAAATTTGAGTGTTATTTAATAAGTTTTACAGGGAGCGATAATGGATTTTATTGAAGGAGAGGTATTGTATGTGAAGAAACCCCTGCACTGGACATCGTTCGATGTAGTGAATAAAGTGCGCTGGAAGATTTCACGAAAACTAAATAAGAAAAAAATTAAGGTTGGTCATGCCGGTACGCTTGATCCGTTAGCCACAGGAGTAATGATACTATGTACAGGTAAAGCGACCAAACAGATTGAGGATTTCCAATATCAGACGAAAGAATATGTAGCTACACTTGAACTGGGAGCAACAACACCATCGTTTGACCGGGAACATGATGTGGATTCCCGTTACCCAACCGACCACATTACCCGGGGGTTAATCGATGAAGTGATTTCAAGGTTCAAAGGTGAAATCTGGCAGGTTCCTCCGGTGTATTCCGCAGTGAAAGTGGATGGTAAAAGAGCTTATAATTATGCCCGTGACGGACAGGAAGTAGAACTCAAACCTAAACTACTGGTGATTGATGAGATTGAAGTACTGTCGTATGATTTTCCGGTATTAGTGATTCGTGTTGTGTGCAGTAAAGGCACTTATATAAGAGCATTGGCGCGTGATATCGGAGAAGCCCTGCAAAGTGGAGCACATCTTATTGCCCTGGAAAGAACGCGCATTGGAGATATTACTCTGACTGATTGTTGGGAAATAGAAGATTTGTTGAAACAAATTGAAACGTTTGATTGTTAGATATTGGTTATCAACCATTCCAGTTGCATTTCCTTACGTTTTGAAGATACACGATTTAAAAATATAGAGTACAATATTTTGTAGTTAATTGCTAATAACTCAATAGAATTATTTAATCAGAAAAATAACGAGAAACTAAAAATACGAAGTAAAATTAAGATTATGAAATTATCTCAGTTTAAGTTCAAATTGCCGGATGAATTAATAGCTCAATATCCTGCTGTACACAGAGACGAATCCCGTTTAATGGTCTTACATCGGAAATCTGGTGAAATTGAACATAAGGTGTTCAAGGATGTACTTGATTACTTTAATGAAAACGACTTATTTATTTTCAATGACACAAAGGTTTTCCCGGCCCGTTTGTACGGCAATAAGGAAAAAACAGGTGCTCAGATAGAAGTATTTCTGCTCCGCGAACTGAACAGAGAAGGCAGGCTGTGGGATGTGCTCGTAGAACCTGCCCGTAAAATCCGTATTGGTAATAAACTTTACTTCGGTGAAGACGATTCGATTGTTGCCGAGGTGATTGACAATACCACTTCCCGTGGACGCACACTTCGTTTTTTGTTCGATGGTACTCATGAGGAATTTAAACGTGAACTCTATAAGCTGGGTCAAACTCCGCTTCCGCACAATATCACAAGACCTGTAGAACCCGATGATGAAGAACGTTTCCAGACAATTTTTGCCGCCAACGAAGGTGCTGTATCAGCACCTGCTGCCGGAATGCATTTCAGCCGGGAGTTGATGAAACGCATGGAAATCAAAGGGATAAACACAGCATTTGTCACTTCGCATATGAGTTTGGGTAATTTTAGGGAAATTGATGTGGAAGATCTTACCAAGCACAAGATGGATTCGGAACAGATGCAAATTACTCCCGAAACTGCTGACATTGTTAACGCAGCTCATGATGCTGGTGAAAATATATGCGCAGTGGGTGTGACGGTGATGAGAGCACTCGAGACTGTTGTAGGAACTGAAGGACGTATTAAGCCGCTGGACGGATGGACCAATAAGTTCATTTTCCCGCCTTACGATTTTACAGTAGCTAACTCGCTGATTACTAATCTTCACCTACCGTATTCAACTTTACTGATGCTTACAGCTGCTTTTGGCGACTATGATCATGTTATGAATGCCTATGATGTGGCGATTAAAGAAAAATACCGGTTTGGAGTTTATGGCGATGCAATGCTTGTAATCTAAACAGAATATAACCTTAAAAAAGAAATTCGCTGGTAATTATCAGCGAATTTCTTTTTTAATCAATTTCCATATCCAGATTTTTCCTGAGAACGGCTAAAGCCGGGTTGGCTCCAACCATTTTCTTATAAACTTCCTGTGGAGACAGATATGTTTTTTGTTCTTCTTCAGGTATGAAATCTATCTGAAAGCGTATCGAATTATTTCCCAGTTCCTTCCGCAGGTATTCCAGTACATGTATCTGGCTGATCTCTTTTTCCTGAAATTTATTGTCAAGTAACAATCCGATGATATTGTCATTCTCCAGGCTTGGCAGGTGATTTAGTAAAAAGCCCCGGGTAACCTGATCTTTCTGGAATTGATTGGCAAATATTTTCCATTTTTCAATCAGTTCCTGACTGGTAAATTCTTTATCGGATATATTGTCATCAGTATGTTTTTTAATTCCTTCCGATGCAGTTTCAGTTGATTTTTCTGATTGAATATTTGATATGGAGATCCGGGGAGGAGCTTGTGAAACTACCGTTTTGATTTCCGCAGTTTTCTTCGGAACCGGATTTCCTGCATAAACATCAGTAGTGTCAGGTTCGCTGACAATCGTATCAGCCGGTGTAGTCTGAACAACTGGCTGAGGTTGAGTAGGAGGCGCCTGCGTAACGATAACTTGTGGCTTTGAGGTTATCACAGGCTGAGTGATTATAGCCGGTTCAGAAACTTCGATCGGTTTTAAAGGAGGTTTATCAACTGTCAGATTTTTTTTTTTATCGGACATAAGCTGGCTTATCCTTATCAGAGCTATTTCAACGAGTAATCGTTTGTTTTTACTGATTCTGTAGTTCAAATCGCAGTCGTTACTGATTTTCAGGGCATCAAAGATAAATTCCACAGGGCATGCCTGAGCCTGTTGCCTGTATCGCTCGCCGATATCTGTCCCTACTTCGAGCAACTGAATAGTGCTTGCATCTTTGCTGACAAGTACATCCCGCAGATGCGAACTCAGACCCGTAATGAAATGCTGTGCTTCAAATCCTTTATTAAGTACTTCATCAAAAATCAGCAGTGCTTCTGAAACGTTACCTTGCAGAAATGCATTTACAAGTTTGAAATAATATTCATAGTCCAGCACGTTAAGATTGTCAATCACATTCTGATAAGTGATTGCATTGCCGCTGAAACTGACCAGCTGATCGAAAATGGATAATGCATCGCGCATACCTCCGTCACTTTTCTGCGCAATGATATTCAGTGCACTTTCTTCGATGGTGACATGCTCACTCGATGCAACATATTTCAGATGATTAACCGTATCATTGATAGAAATCCGGTTAAAATCATAAATCTGACAACGGGAGAGTATCGTCGGGATGATTTTATGCTTCTCGGTGGTAGCCAGGATGAAAATGGCATGGGCTGGTGGTTCCTCCAGAGTTTTCAGAAAAGCATTGAAAGCGCCCGAAGATAGCATATGGACTTCATCGATGATATAGACGCTGTAATTTCCTATCTGAGGCGGAATTCGCACCTGATCGGTCAGGCTTCGGATATCATCAACGCCATTATTCGACGCGGCATCCAGCTCGTGAATGTTATATGAGCGCTGTTCATTGAAAGTTTTGCAGGATTCGCACTGATTGCAGGCCTCAAATTCTTCCGTCAGATGCTCACAGTTGATGGTTTTTGCAAAAATTCGCGCACAAGTTGTTTTTCCCACACCCCGTGGTCCGCAGAACAAATAGGCATGTGCCAGTTTTTTGCTTTTTATGGCATTTCTCAGGGTGGTAGTTAGTGCGTCCTGCCCCACAACCGATTTAAAGGTGGATGGGCGGTATTTTCGGGCTGAAACAACGAATGAATCCATGAAAAATAAGATTGTTTTCTTTGATAAATTTATTACAAATATAAGCTATTTTTCTGAAACAGCAAGTTGTCTGAATCTGCCGTTTTTTATAAACATCGCATAAAAACAAAAAAAAGCTTCGGATGGTTACACCCGAAGCTTATCGATAATTAAGGTTTTTATGTAAAGATAATGGTTTATACTTTTTGGGCAGTTGTTTCTGAGTTTTACTTATTCAGACCTTTTTTTATTTTTTTTATTTCCCTTTGCTGTCTTTTCAAACTTTTGTTTATTTCCAGCTGTGAATTTTCGTCATGCCTGGCCAGGTAATTGTATTTTGATTTATGTGCTTCGTTTTCGGTGAATGGTAAGTCAGTGTCGAGGTATAATTGTACCTGTGGCGATGTTTTCAGATTTTCGAGTTTTAATTTAGGCGGAACTGATTTTACAATAAACCATACGCCATCCTTTTCGTAAATGTACACATCTTTTTTCAGGTCGAAATAAGTATTATACTCCGGAAAATAGATATGTCTGGTTTTAGCTCTGTAGCCATTCGCCGGAGCCCATTCAGGTGGTACTGTTTCACCATGTGCAGGGAATACAAGCAGAACTGAAAAGATGGCAATAAATATTATTATGTATTTGTTCGCTTTCATTGCATGGATTAAAACCTGATTAACTGTAAAAATCAGGCTTTAATTTTATTTCAAACATCGTGCCAAAAAATTACCCTTTGACAAAATAATTGTCAAAGGGTAATTTCTATTTTAAAATGAATTGTCCTTTCTGTTACAGCAGATATTGCTCACTGATCGATTTATGTTCCTGTACGCGGTGAATTGTTTCGGCAAACATATCGGCAATAGTCAGGATTTTAGCTTTTGAGCATTTGTTACAATCAAACGGTATCGAATCAGTAAACGCTATCTCGGTAAGTGCAGAGTTCATGATTCTTTTGCTGGCTTCACCCGACATTACACCATGTGAAACGATTGCTCTGACACTTAAGGCTCCATTTTCCAGCATCAGATCGGCAGCTTTGCAGAGTGTACCGGCAGTATCCACCATGTCATCAACAATAATTACATTTTTGCCTGCAACTTCACCAATGATCCGCATTTCGCCTACAATGTTTGCTTTTTCACGGGTTTTATGGCATAAAACCATAGGAACATCCAGGTGTTTGGAGTAGGAGCCTGCACGTTTTGAACCGCCCACGTCCGGGGAAGCGATAACCAGATTTTCAAGCTGTAAAGACTTGATATAAGGTATAAAAATGGTGGACCCATACAGGTGATCAACAGGTACGTTGAAGAAACCCTGTATCTGATCAGCATGAAGATCCATGGTTATTACACGGTCAACACCGGCAATAGTAAGCATATCGGCAATAAGTTTTGCACCGATGGATACACGTGGTTTGTCTTTTCTGTCCTGCCGTGCCCATCCAAAGTAAGGAATTACTGCGATTACCTTGTAAGCCGAAGCACGTTTGGCCGCGTCTATCATCAGCAGAAGTTCCATCAGGTTATCGGAATTCGGGAAAGTGGACTGAACCAGGTAAATGTACTGTCCCCGGATAGATTCCTCATAGGAAACTGAAAATTCTCCATCGGAAAAGTGCTCGATATTCATCTTACCAAGAGGCCAATTTAAACTTTTACAAATTTTTTCGGCCAGATAACGGCTGTTAGTGCCTGTAAAAACTTTGAACAGAGATGAATCTTCTGACATAAATTAGATGATTTGAGGTTGGTGAAATTTTTTACAAAAGTACTCAATTTGACATAAAACAGGAAAGTTTTTGCTCTGAATTTTCATGTTTTATTGTTTTGATGCCATACAAGACTGTAAAATAGATAATTAAGAATTGTGAAAAATGAGCTATACAAATTCAAAGTTTTCGCAATCGTTTGAAATTAATTTGATATTGTTTTATTATAAAATAAATTTACGGATTTATTATATAAAGTATTTTTGAATAAAATTTTCTGCAGGGTTCAAATATCAAGCGGGCTGAGGCCCGATATTCTTTACCCTGATTTAATATAACTGTTTATCCGATTATCAAAAAGCAAAATTTCAACAAAATAAGAATATCCATGAGAATACACTTTAAAATTCCTTACTTCACAAAATGGGGACAGCGAATTCTGGTTAGTGGCGATGTCCCCGAGCTGGGAGATGGCGATTACTTAAAAGCATTACCCCTGCGATTTCAGGGACATGAAGACTGGGTAAATGATGTGGAGTGTAGGGTGGCGGAGAAACAGGTTGTTCATTATAAATATTTGATTTATGATGAAAATACGAACAGCTTTACAGAAGAATGGGGGAATGACCGGGTAATTGACCAGCTTACGCTGAAAACAGAACATTATTTCTGTTACGATACGTGGAACTCCATCGGGAGCCATGAGAATGTTTTTATGACAAGTCCGTTTCAGGAAGTTCTTCTGAAAGGAAATACCACAACCAGCCCTAACGGAAAGAATAAGAAATTCACCCATATATTTAAAGTGAAAGCGCCGTTGCTACATCACCGGCAGACTTTATGCATTATCGGCAGCTGCGGGGAACTGGGCGAATGGTCGGTGGCTGAACCATTGCTGATGGTTAAGGACGGTGACAACTGGACGATTAAAATAGATCTGAGCAAACGAACCACTGATGTAAATTATAAATACGGAGTTTACGATGCCGATGAAAAACGGTTTATGTTTTTTGAACAGGGGCCGGATCGTTATGCTGCTGTAATCGGATCGAAAAACACCATTGTACAGGTACATGATGGTTTTGTGAGGATGAATAATGACTCCTGGCGGGGAGCGGGAGTGAGTCTTCCGGTTTTCAGTATCCGTACCCGCCGGAGCTTTGGTGTGGGCGATTTTGAAGACATGAAAATGTTTGTGGACTGGGCTGCAAAGGTCAATATGAAACTGATACAGGTGCTGCCTCTGAACGACACCAACGGAACCCATACCGATGCCGATGTGCTGCCTTACGCGGCAATCTCCGCCTTTGCGCTCAATCCCCTGTTTCTGAATCTGCCCGCGATGGGCAAATTACCCGAAAACAATGCCATCGGGCAACAATACATACCCAAACAGGCTGAACTCAACGCGTACCCGCTGATATCATTTCTCGAAGTGATTGATTTTAAAATGAAATATGCCAGAGAGATGTATCTTTATCAAAAGACCGAATTCCTGAACAACCCGGATTTCATTCAGTTTTTCGAAAAGAATTCCTACTGGCTGGTTCCGTACGCTGCTTACTGTGTGTTGCGCGATAAGTTTGGAACAAACGATTATCGCAACTGGGAAGAGTTCGCGGTTTACGATGCCGGGCAGATAAGCGCGTTTACGGATAAAACCCAGCCTCATTTCGATGAAGTGGGCGTCAACTATTTTATTCAGTACCATCTTCACAAACAGCTTTCGGAAGTAGCTCAGTACGCTCATCAGCGGGGAGTGGTTTTGAAAGGCGATATCCCCATTGGAATAAACAAAAACAGTGTGGACACCTGGGTGTCGCCGGAATTGTTTCACATGGATATGAACGCTGGCGCGCCTCCCGATATGTTTGCCGTTAAGGGTCAGAACTGGGAACTGCCTACCTATAACTGGGAGATGATGAAAAGAACCGGCTTTGGATGGTGGAAAAAACGTTTCGAACAGATGTCGAACTACTTCGACACATTCCGTATCGACCATATTCTCGGATTTTTCCGCATCTGGGAAATACCCACCAATCAGGTGGAAGGAATTATGGGACATCTCAATCCATCCACTCCGATATACCTCAATGAATTTGGCGAAAAGGGTATCTGGTTTGATTACAACCGTTTCTGCAAACCGTATATTACCGATCAGATATTGTGGGATTTCTTTGGAGAGGAAGCCGCATGGGTGAAGACAAACTGCCTGAAGATAGAGGATGGCTGGGTGTTGCGCTTAAAACCGGAGTTCCAGAGTCAGACTTATGTGGAAGAGCTTTTTAATCAGGGCGAAATTTCTGAACGGGTGAAATGGGGACTATTCGACCTGATAGCAAACGTGTTGTTTTTCGAAGTAAAAGATAGCAACGGTCAGCAGTTTTATCCGAGATACGGCATGCACAGTCTGCGTTCATACATTGAACTGGATCAGCACACCAAAAAAGGACTGGATGAACTTTATATTCATTATTTCTACCATCGTCAGGATGAAAACTGGTATCACTCCGGCATGGAAAAACTTCCGGCGCTCAAACGTTCCACCAATATGCTCATCTGCGGAGAAGATCTTGGTATGATGACACCCTGTGTAACGGCTGTAATGAACGAACTCGGTATATTAAGTCTGGAAGTGCAGCGTGCGCCTAAAACCAGCAAGATTGATTTCTTCCATCCTGCCGATGCTCCCTACTTGTCGGTGGTAACTCCATCCACCCACGATATGAGTACCATTCGCGGCTGGTGGGAAGAAGACCGCGCGGTGACACAAAAATTCTACAACACCCAGCTTGGTCATTGGGGAGATGCACCTTTCTTCTGCGAGTGGTGGATAAGCCGCGATATTATCCTGCAACATCTTTATTCGCCCGCCATGTGGGCAATATTCCAGATGCAGGATCTGCTCGGCATGTCTCCCAAACTGCGACGTGAAAATCCGCATGAAGAACGCATCAACGTGCCCTCCAACTCCATGAGCAGCTGGCGTTACCGACTGCATCTGAACATGGAAGACCTCTTGCAGGAAGATGAATTCAATAATGAACTGAGAAATTTTATCGTGCAATCAGGAAGATAAATTCAACGAACTATAAACAAAGTAATCCCCTTTACGACATGAACGTAAAGGGGATTACTGTTTTTAATATGAGTTCGATATAAAAGGAAACTGTATCTTACTGCTGTATGAGTGCTTTCAAGCGGCAAAACAAGAATGTTTTTTTAAGTCATCGTTCCTTTGTACTATGTATGGCTTCTGCCTAAGCCGCTGTT
>DAONDU010000089.1:0-10715 GCA_035402725.1 Paludibacteraceae bacterium
TCATGTCTTGCAGAGCAACGAATTTGTAGTCGGGAAGCTGATCAATTATTTTTTTTGTAAACTCAAATCCTTTTCGCGGATTATACAGAATAATATCTTCTTTCTTATGCAGAACGGATAACGAATTGCCTATAAAATCAGTATCAATATAATCGGAAAGAGGCATAACCTCACTAATACCAATTGAATGTAAAAATTGCCGGGCATATTCCGACTGAAAAACATGCAAATGCCTGTTTTTCACACTTTTCAATTTACTGATGGTCATTTTCCCGAATAATGGCTGATGCCTGATGTATCGCCCGTAAACATACCGGAGAGTGGTATAAATTCCGAAAAAATTTAGTTGGCTGAACATTCTGGCGTCCAGAAAAAAATTATCAACCGACATCCACCAGAATATAATCTGGATTTTCTTCAGAGATAAGGCAAATGAAAATATGGCTTCGGGACATACCACAACGTTTTTTTCATCATCAACCGGCTCCGGGGCAACATGAACTAAGTATTTTCCAAAACTTACGGGAATTTCGGCATCCACATATTTTTCATCATCCACATACACGATATATGCATCAATACCTTTGTGTATCAAACAATCCACCAGTTGGTGCGCAAGTTCGGTACCTCCGGTTTCCCTATCGGCCGGACAAATGACGTATATTTTACTATCACTGCTGACTTTTATCATAAAATTTTGCTGAAATTCGTCGCACAGTCAATAGCCTCACGTATCACATCCTTCATATCCATATAACGATACGTACCCAGTCGTCCAAGGAAAGTTATGTTTTGCAAACTCTGAGTTTCCTTCTGATAATGTTCCAGTTTAACCAGATCTTCACTGAGACGTTTTGGATAATAAGGCATATCGCCTGGCATTGTTTCTTTGCTGAACTCCTTAAAATACACGGTTTTCCTGTGGTTTTCCCACTGAGTAAAGTGCTTATGTTCGTGAATTCGCGTATAAGGAACTTCCCCGTCGGCATAATTTATCACAGCATTGCCCTGAAAATCGCCCTCACAGACATTCTTTTCAAAACTTACTGTTCGATAAGACAACCTGCCATATTTATATGTGAAAAATTCGTCGATGGGTCCGGTATAAAACACATGATTGTAACCGCTCAAGTCCATTTTAGGCGAAAATTTAGCATTCAATTGAACTTTAATATTTGTTCTGTCGAGCATTCTGTTGACGATTTCCGTATAACCTTCGACCGGAATACCCTGAAATTGGTCGTCATAGTAATTGTCATCATAATTGAACCGAACCGGAAGCCGTTTCAGAATGCTTGCAGGCAACATATCGGGTTCACAACCCCATTGTTTTTTCGTATATCCGTAGAAAAATGCTTCGTAAAGTTCGCGTCCGATGAATTTCAACGCCTGCTCTTCGAAATTCCGGGGATTTTCAATCGACTTGTCGGCTTTATGTTCAATGTAATTCCGGGCTTCCTGCGGATTCATCGCTTTGCCTGCAAACTGATTGATAGTATGCAGATTAACAGGAATAGAATAAACTTTTCCTTTAGATACGGTTTTCACCCGGTTTATAAACGGCTTCATATCGCAAAACCGGCAGATGTACTCCCAAACCTCTTTATCGTCGGTATGAAAAATATGAGGGCCATAGCGGTGTATCATCACATCTGTTTCCGCGTCACGTTCGGTGTAGCAATTGCCTCCGACATGCGAGCGTTCATCCATCACGATGATTTCGTTATCAGTATCGCGGCTCAGTTGTTCAGCTACAACCGCTCCTGAAAATCCGGCTCCTACAATCAGGTATCTCATTTGTCCTGCGAATTATTCTTGGTAAAAATATTTCTTGCTACGCTAACTGCAAATTTTGGATTAAAATATTTCTTCTCAAAGATAGAAAGATTATTTTTCCTTATCAAATAATACATATAAACCGTCACAAAGCTTTCAATAATGATGGTATTCCAGGCTGTACCCACGAAACCGTAAAATTTACTCATCAGGATGTTGAGTAAAAGACCAATAATACTGGCTGTGGCTGTGGCTTTGAAAAATGTTTTGTCCATATTCAAATTCAGCATGGTTTGAATACCAAAAACATTGCTCAAACTAATAATAAACGGAGTAAAAGCCATAATCCGGAAGGACAGAACAGCATCGTGAAATTGATTTCCATAAAACAGGTTTATGATAAGCGGCGCAAAAATAAACAGGACAATTCCGGCAAAAAAAGTCAAATAGCTTATCATGGGTAATACTTTTCGGATAACGTCCAGGCCTGTTTCTCTGTTTTTGGCAAATGAGTTTCCAATAAAGGGGAAAATAGCTGACGAAACCGGAATGCTTATCACACTGTTTATAACATTCAGCAAGCTTAAACTCACCGTAAAATAACCGACCTCGGCTGCTGAAACAAATAGTCCCAAAACAACAGTATTGGTTGTGGTATATAATGAAATAACAACAGTAGAAATAAAGATAACTCTCTCCTCATAAAGCAGTCGGATAGAACTCTTTATTTTCACCCAATGAAAGGTCAGATTGAATTTCCGGCAGGCATACAACAAAAGAAAAACCGAACCTAACAGCGCGACAGTTACGTTGATGGCAGGCAAAATCACATAATCATTCCGGGTTTTTATAAATACAAAAACAAGTATGGTACTTATCAGCCCTTTCAAAAAATTCAGAAAAGCGAAAATCGAGAGATGTTGCTTTCCCTGATAAATGTATTGAGGAACTAAAACCACCGAAACAGTTGACAAGAAGAGAATTAGAGTAACGTAAATATTATTTTGCAGCGGTTGAATAACAAGAATACAAATCAAAAAAAGCAAAGCGCTAATTAAAAAAAGCAATATACGTGCGTTTACAATTTGAGAAAAAATAGTGCTGACATAATCATTATCATTGGGATTTCGCGCAATTTTTCTTGTAGCAGTCAGATCAAATCCATACCCTATCAGCAGCGTGAAATAGGCAATAAAAGCGGTGGCATAATTGATAATTCCGTAACTTTCCGGTCCTATAATTCGTGAAACATAAGGAACTGTAATTAGCGGAAAGACATAATTCACTAATTGTACTGTTCCTAATGAAAATATATTTTTTAAAAGTTGTGTCTTTTGCATGGGCCGAAATTAAGCAGGCGAATACCTCACAAATCATTTATTGAACTTTTTCAAATACAAAGTTATCATTATTATTCATTTTACCTTTCCTTTTTCAGATTATTGATTGTATTTTTATCAGTTTAAATGAAGTCTTGACTTTCCGGAACTACGTATGCCATGATCGTTTGTTCGTTGATCAACATTATTTTTTTCGGTTTTTAGTTTCGGAAAATTATGAAGAGTTCCGGACAGCAGGGATGAATATTTATATCATGCTACAGCGTGGAATTTCAAATTAAAATCTGCGTTTTTTGTTGATAAAAAAGGCCAACTTTTATACAAAGCTGGCCTTTTGAGAAAAAATTTTCTGATTAATCTGAAATATAAGGCCAACCTTCGTTGTCCCAGTTTAACTTGTAAATCAATAATGTTGGTCTTCCCCGGTAAGTCTTTTCATAACCGTGCAGAAACATATAGTCGGCACCACCGAAAGTATAGACCGAATTATGTCCTTTACCGTAAAATTGTTCATCGCTTCCGGCAATGAGTGTTCCACCGCCATGAAGCATCGATTTTCCTTCTTTATCAATATAAGGTCCTGCCAGTTTTTCGGAACGTCCTACACGCACGTTGTAGTTACTCTTTTCGCCCCGGCAGCAGAGGTCAAACGAGGCAAAAAGATAGTAATATTTTCCTTTTCTGAAAACAAACGGAGCTTCTATGGATGCATCACCCGGGTCTGTTTCATCGAGCATCGCATCCCGCTGACGTGAAGCTACCGTATACCACGCTTCGGGCTTGGCTATGGAAAGTAAATCGTCGGTAAGCTGTACCATTTTCAGACCTCCCCAGAACGAACCAAACATTAACCAGGGTTTTCCGTTTTCGTCGAAAACAAGGTTCGGATCTATTGCATTCCAGTTATCGCGCCCGGGAACGGATTCTATCACTTTACCATGATCGACCCATTTATAACGCGGGTCGGATGGATTCAGCGTAACATTGGTTGCCACACCTATACAGGAACGGTTACTGGCAAATGACGATATGGAATAATAGAGGAAATATTGCCCGTTGTGAAACGAAATGTCTGGAGCCCAAATATTTCCATCAAATTTGGGAACTTCTTTCTTCGCCCATTCGGGTGAAACATCGAAAACGGGTTTCATAAACTGCCAGTTTTTCAGATCGTTCGATTTCCACGAAGCGATGCCTCTGCCTGTATTGTAAATGTAATACGTTCCTTCGGATTCAATGGCTACAGGATCGTGTACGACAGTATGCTGGTTCTGTGCCTGAATACACATACTCGGAATAAACAATGATAAAACAACTGCATTTATTACAGAACGAAAAATATTAATCTTCATCCCCATATCTGTTTTATGATTTTTATTCGTTAATTATTTTACCTTCTTGCCCCAGTAAGTCGCGTTCAGATTTTTTTCCGTTCCTGCATATACAAACGTTACGCAGCGTGGTGAAGCTTCCCAGTCAACTTCGCGTTCAACGCAAACGATAACGTTACCCAGCTTCAGCTGTTTTTTTGCAACATCATAACTCCAACTGCCTGTGAGTGCCCCCGACATGGAGCCATCTGCTTTAAGGGTCAAAGAAGTGGCGCTGTTTTGTACTCCATAGCTGTATTTCAGATTGATATGTTCCCATGTACCTGTAAGTGAGTCTTTGGTTATGGTACCGAAATCGGGTACTGCCGCGTACCGTTCGGGCAATGCGATAGGCCACAGGTTGTCAGGTTCGCTTGCAGAAGCCGGACACCATACAATGCGGCGTACGTGCCCCATCATGATGGCATTGGAGTAGGCATTGCCACCAACATTAGCAGGTAAACGTCCCTGTGACATGTAGAACCATTCGTTGGTATTTTCTTTCTGGAAGATGCAGCAATGTGATATACCTACCCATCCGTAGCTCAGATTGAATTTGTATGGGTGAGTTACGATTGGGTAACAGTCTCCTGCCCCGTTGGTAAAATTGCGTCCGGTAATGTCAAGGTATGGTCCTTCAATCTTTGTACTTCTGACTACCCGCGTGTTGTAGGGTACGTCGAGACCATCATAAGCCATAAACAAATAGTAGTAACCATCTTTGTATATTATTTCAGGTGCTTCGCTGCCCTGCCAGCGTGATGAAGCTGTACGTGTTCCAATTCTCACACCATAACGGGCTGTCAGCTCACTTACACTGTTTGCATAAGGTTCGCCGAGCGTGTTAAGAGGCTTGCCTGTTGTTGCATCGAGTTGCAACAGCGCGAATCCGCTATGCCACGAACCATGTATCAGGTAATGTTTTCCATCGGGTGTTACGATATAGGTAGGGTCGATAGCGTTGTAGTAGAAATAAGCGCTCCAGTCATTTGTACTGGCGCGACTGTAGTTTTTGCCACGGTCGGATGATGAACAGGTAACAAATCCCTTATCAGTCCAAACAGCTCCTGCGGGATCTGTCGATTCACACATACCGATAAATGCCCGTTCGGTCCAGCTTCCGTCAAAGTTGGCTGTGGTGTTGGCTTTGCCTGTTTTGATATAGTTATCAATAACGATACTGTAGTACATTCGCAGGACATCTTTTCCACCAACGTTGACCCGTCGAACAACCGGTGCCCAGTAACCGTATCTTATGTTTTCTTTTGCAATGGCAGCGAGACCCATGCGTAAACGGATGGCATTGAGTGAGTCGGTTACCCAGGTGGGTGCCTGATAAAATGGTCCGCCTACCCATTCCCAGTTAACCAGATCGGTCGAACGCTTGCCCTGAAAATGTCCGTGTCCTTCGTGAGCGTTGCCATAGGAGGCATCGGTACCGTACATATAGTAATATCCGTTGTACCACGCAACCGACGGGTCATGAACGTTGGCCAGATTCCACTTGTTACGGTTTGCCCACGATGATATGGATGAATAGTCGTCGGCATAAATTGGAATGGTAAAACCAGGAACTGGTTCAGGATCAGGCTTAGGTTCTTCATCTTTTTTGCATCCTGCAAAAAATAACGATGCGATACTGACCGATAAAATTAACAGATACTTTAGTCTCATGTCTGATATTTTTTAATAAAGAGACTTCCTTATTAACGTACAAGAAATATGCCAATAAGGAAGTCCCAAATTTAAGGAAATGATTTTATTTTACAACAGGATGGATATTCCATTTAGCTTTGAAAGCTGGTCCGTTATCTTCATTCTTGTTTGCCGAGTTACCTGTAAGGTTCGGGTTGGCATTAAGAGTGGATTGATAAATCGGGAAATATTCATGACCCTTGTAGTAATACTTATACGACGAACTGGTTGCTGTAGCAGCAGTAAGCTCTTCTGTAGAGGCTTTGCCATCGAGTTTATAATAACCATGTTCAACCAGTTGATTCAGACGACCTGCATCGTAGAAGAATCCCCAGCGGAGTAAGTCGATACCACGACCGTTTTCGCAACCGAATTCTTTCGGACGTTCAACATTAGCTATTTGTTCGAAAAGAGCATCAGCTGACGCGAAATCGGAAAGTTTCAGGTCTTTAAGAGCCACACGTCTACGTACGGTGTTGATATAATCGATTGCTGTCTGTGTCGGGCCGTGGAGTTCATTTTCACATTCTGCGGCACGTAGCAAAACATCGCTGTAACGCATCAGACGCAGGTTGATACCGCAATGTAATCCGTTTGTAATGGAACTGTAGATATTATTTCGCGCATTGGTAAATTTTGCAATGGATACGCCACCCTGAGCAGTGTTCGAAAGTGGAGTTGCAGTGATATCCTTTTGATAGATCGTGTTGCAACGCGGATCTCCATTCGGATATGCTGCAGTTTTCAGGTTTGTATAATTGTTATATTCACTTTCGAATGTAACCAGTGTCCAGTATAAACGCGGATCGAGACGACCATCGGTACAGTTTTCTTTTTTGAACAGGTTATACAACCAGGGTGAAGCTGCAAGGTCTCCCCAGCTGCCCATTTCCTGAGAAGCGTAGTTACTTTCCACTGCATGACCCTGTGTTGCTTCCGAGCTGATGTTTACCGGTGTCCATTCTTCGTCGGTGCCACCTGTTCCATAATCCAGAAACTGTACTTCGAAGAGGCTTTCCGAGTTGTTTTCATATTTAGCACCTTCCCTGAAATTGTCACCATAATCGGCTGTCAGTTCGTAATGTCCGTACTTTCCTGCGATGATATCTTTCAGAACAGTATATGCTTCTGAATATTTATGACGAAACATCAGTGCACGTGCCAGATATCCGGCAGCAGCACCGCTTGTAGCACGCCCTTTTGCCCATTCGCCACCTTTATCGCGCGATGGCAACATCTGCATGGCTTTTGTGAGGTCAGCCTCTATCTGATCAAACACCTGGTCCTGAGTATTGTTAGGCGCGTACATGGTGTTGATGTCCGAATAAGAAGCATAGTCAGTAATCAGCGGAACATTCTGGTAGTAGGTAGCCAGTTCATAATATGCAAGAGAGCGGAGAAAGAGTGCCTGTCCGGCTATCTGATTGTAAGAAGCTTCCGACATGCTGACATTATCAACTTTCGACAAAACAAAATTTGTACGGTTTACTACATGGTAGTTGTCGCGCCATATCCACTCATCTCCTATCCCGATTGTTCCCGGGGAATTGAGGTTGTCGTACTCCAGATACCATTGTTGTGATGAATTCCAAACTTCGTCACCACGTACCGCATCCATCGTGTAGCCAACGCGGGCAAATGTTCCTTCGAGGCGTATGCGGTTGTAGCACGAGATAATAGCTTCCTTAAGATCCGACTCTGTATTGCCAAAATCATAGGTAGTCTGATTGTTTGGGTTCTGAACATCGAGTTGGTCATTGCAGGCAGTCATGCCTCCAATGAACGCTAACATTGTTAGAAATATTTTTATACTTTTCATGTTGATACTCTATTAATTAGATTATATTTTTTAGAATGAGAAGTGCGCTCCGAACATGACTGTTCGTGGTGTTGGATACGAACAATAGTTGTAACCCGGGGTGAATGTACCTCCGGCAAAGTCAACATTGTAGCCTTTGTATTTTGACAACGTGGCCAGATTCTGAGCCGACGCGTATATCCTCAGACCGTTAACATAGCCACCAAACCATTTGTCAGGAAAGTTATAGCCCAGTTCAATGTTGGCAATTTTCAGATAGGATGCATCCTGAATGAAACGCTCACTGAACATATCGTTTGTAATTGAACCTGTCGATTTGTATGCTATGCGGGGCACATTTGTGTTCGTGTTATCCGGTGTCCAGGCATTCAACAGATCAACACTCTTGTTGAGAGCACCATATGAGCTGTGCAGTGTTACATCTACGAAGTCAACCGCTTTGAAACCTGCTGCTCCATAGGTAGAAACGCTCAGATCAAAACCTTTCCATTCTGCACGTCCGCTCAAACCATAACTTATCTTTGGCAAACCACTTCCCAGATATTTCTGGTCTTCGTTGGTGATTTCGCCATCGGGTATTGGATTGCCATTGGCATCGAAGTCACCTGCAATGTCGGCATAAATTACGTCACCCGGTTGAGCTCCCGGCTGATTGATATGATTGCCTTCAGAGTTCACACGGTTATCAATCTCAGCCTGCGACTGGAAGATCCCTTCGTAAATATAACCATAGAACGAACCTACTTCACGACCTACTTCTGTGCGACAGTATCCATCCGTGCGCGGTTCACCTGAAACGCCCAATTTTGTAACCTTGTTTTTGATGGTCGATATGTTTGCCGAAATATCATACTTAACAGCATGTTTGTGATTATGGTATGCAAGCAGAAACTCAAGACCTGTGTTTTGCATGGTTGCAGCGTTCATAGTTACAGTGCCATTGGTAGCACCTGCACTGGTTGGAACTGCTACACTGTAAAGGAGGTCTTCGGATGTTGATTTATACCAGTCAAAAGTAAATTCCAACTGATTGTTGAACATACCAAGGTCAAGACCTGCATCAATTGTTTTTTTCTTTTCCCAGCGGATAGCTTCGTTAACATAATTGGATATGGCCGAACCGGTAACCTTAGTATTACCAAAGCTATAGGTGTAGTTACCTCTCGACATAACATCCATATACTGATATTCGCCTATGTTCTCGTTACCAAGTTCACCATAACTACCACGTAATTTGAGCAGGTTAATAGTCGATTTGGATACGGGGAAGAAATTTTCACGATCGATACGCCATCCTGCTGATACCGACGGGAACCAGTCCCAGCGGTCGGCTGAAGAAAGACGGCTTGATCCATCTCGCCGTGCTGTTGCCGAAAGGAGATATTTCTGATCGAAATCATAATTGATACGACCGATATACGATGCAAGAACGTGTTCGCTTTCAAAGCTTGTTGACGAAGTTTCCTCTGCATTGTTTACCTGCAGATAGTATGGTTCCGGCATGGTAACACCTTTACCGGTGAGTGTGTGATAGAGTTCGCGTTCGAAAGTCTGACCTACAACAGCGTTGATATGACTTAAACCGAATTTACCATCATAGGTAACCGTATTTTCAATCAATGCATCGCTAAAGCTGCGATAACCTTCCGAGAGGTTCTCATTGCTCTTGGCCAGGTAGTTTGTTGTACTCTGAATAAATGCAGGCACAAATGTAAAGTCCTTTGCCATAGTTTTGCTGTATGACAGGTTCAGGTTGTAATTCAATTTGTGATTGCTACTCTTGAGGCGAAACATACCTAAAAGGTCAACATCTGCAGAGCCTGAAGCAACTACACGGTCAACAATTGTGTTTCGTTTAATCAGATTGTTTTCGAGCAAAACGTTCGTAACACGTATGTCTCCATGAACATCATCATAGTATGTACCGTAACCGTACGAGTCGTAGCTGTAATTGGTTGCAGCTGAGATTCTATCGTCCAGCACCCAGGTTGAAGGATCGTAAGCCTTGATGGTAGGCGGTAAAAGCAGCACAGATGCCATCACAGGATATTGTGCGCCATACAGGCCCTGTACGTACTCGTTGGCATTACTAAGAGCCATATTATCCTGACTACTGTGGCTGTACACCATGTTGGTTTTGAATTTGATAAACTTAACATCCATTGTATTGTTGATACGGGCTGTGAAACGGTCGAAGTTAGGACCGGCACCTTCCATGGTACCTCTCTGGCTAAAATAGTCGAGACCGATATTGTAAGTGTTGTTAGCTCCTCCACCCGACATATTGATGTTGTGATTCTGACGAATACCAGTTTTGAACGCTTCGTTGTACCAATTGGTGTTTACCTGGCTCGGATCTACGTATTTCGGGCTTGCCGGATTGTAGCCGGCAGGAACATCCATACCACTATTGGAGTACGCCATGTTGACATACTGGCCATACTGATACGAATCCATCACGTTGTATACACCTTTCTGCACCTGGTCGAAACCTGTGTAGCCGCTGTAGTCTATCTTCATTGCCTGGTTCTTTTTACCCTGTTTAGTGGTGATGATAACCACACCATTGGCAGCACGCGAACCGTAAATAGCTGCAGCAGAAGCATCTTTCAGTACCTGTAGGGTTTCGATATCGTTTGGCGAAAAGTCGCGTATTGTCGTTCCCATTGGCACTCCATCAATAATGTAGAGCGGTGCGGTGCTTCCGAATGAACC
>DAONDU010000090.1:0-10587 GCA_035402725.1 Paludibacteraceae bacterium
GCCGAAGTAGATTCACGTTTTGTGTTTCACGTTTGACGTTTATAGTTTATAGTTTAGTGGTTACTAATAACTGTTTACTGATTACTGTTTACTGATTACTGATTACTGATCACTGATCACTGATCACTGATTACTGATCACTGATTACTCGTTCTCCGTTATTTCAGCTCGTCAAATTTTGCTTTCATTGTCGGGTTGTTGTACGTCAGTTTTTTAATGGTTAAGTCTTCCGTTTTTTCGTTGGCAAGCCGAAGATTGTTTTCAGATGACAACAAAGCGTCTTTGGTTTTTTGTAATTCCCTGATGGTTTTATCTATTCCATCAATCGCGTCTTTAAACTTACGGCTTGCTAAATCATAATTTCGTGCAAACCCGTCTTTGAATTTATTCATCTTCTCCTCAAAATTGGTAATATCGATATTCTGACTTCTTACCAGCGCCAGTTCTGCCTTATACTGAATGGTATTCATGGCGGCATTGCGGAGTAAAGTTATGATTGGGATGAAAAACTGTGGTCTTACAACATACATTTTATTGTACCTGTGCGATACATCAACAATCCCCGTATTGTAATATTCACTATCGGCTTCGAGCAATGTTACCAGAACGGCATATTCGCATTTCTTTTCGTTCCGGTCCTTGTCCAGTTCCCTGAAAAAATCCTCATTCTTTTTCTTTGTAGCCGTTTCATCGCCCTCATTCTTCATTTCAAACATGATGGAAATGATTTCATTTCCGGCATCGTCAGTTTCCCGGTAAATGTAATCGCCCTTGCTGCCCGATCTTGCATCGTTGTCTTTTTCAAAATAGGCCTTCTGAAAGGCTGTCGCGCGAAGTTTGTTGAACTCGGTCTCACAATGCTGTTCAAGCGTTTCACCCAGCATTTTGGTCGAGAGTTTCAGCTTCATATCTTTGACACGCGCTATTTCCTCATCCTTGTACTTGATTATCGCATCCTTGTTTTGCAGTTCAGTTGAAAATTTTTGCTTCAACGTACTTTCAATATTCTGTCTTTCCAGTTCCTTCGTCTTAATATCATTAGCCAACTGGTCCCGTTCTTTCTCCAGTTTCTGAACCGCCTCGGTAACAGCAAGCTTTTTCTCAACCTCAACATTTTCAATCTTCGCTTTTAGCTGCGTTATTTCATACTCCTTTTTATTCAGCTTCTCCGTCAGCGCCAACTCACTTTGAGCTTTGAGTTCTGCCAGTTCCCTGTCTTTTCGGGCCAGTTGTTCGAGCAGCGAATTCCGGATATTTGCTTCCGCCAGTTTTACAGCACTTTCTTTCTCTCTGTCAGCCAGACTAAGCCGGTTTTTCAGTTCTTCTTCAAACTGACGGTCCCGAACTT
The DNA here is from genome assembly GCA_035402725.1 of Paludibacteraceae bacterium. Lineage (GTDB taxonomy): Bacteria > Bacteroidota > Bacteroidia > Bacteroidales > Paludibacteraceae > UPXZ01. Next base: position 1,349 of record DAONDU010000090.1, read on the forward strand.
GCTTTAGAATATCGGCAAAACCGGCTTCATCCACTTTAAAAGCTTTCTTACAGTTGGGGCAAATAATTTCGTTCATATCTGTTCTGTTTGATGTTTGTTCTTTAATATTTCATATAACTTTTTATTTCTTCCAGCACTTGCATGGGGTAATTAAATATCCACGTATTTTCAAACCGGATAACGGTTTGTGAAAATACTTTATTTGTTTCTTCCATGGTTTTATCAATCATCCGGTATTCTGTCTGCAACTCTGTAAACCCTTTGCTTTTATCGTTGATGCTTTTTATACTTCACATCCGATAAACAGCCCCTACTGTCGCGCGATTTTGGGTACAATTTCACGGCAGCGGGGGCTGATACTGATATAAAGTTTTTGGGGATAATGGTGGTGAAAGGATTGTAACATAAACAGTGATTTAAGTTAATTGATATACAAATATACATATATTAAATTTTATTCAACCATCAAAACAAATATTTAGCGTCATTTTTTTGAAGTTTCCTTATTATATCTTAAATATTTTCCTTACAGGTTCAGGCTGTCCCTTTATAAATGCATATTTCAGTTTACAAGGTAATAATTCTGTAATTTCACGGGTGATATTATACATCATGTAAAACCCCATCCCTCACTTGAGGTTTAAATTTTTACATCATGTGGAAAGACAGTTCTGGTGTAGAAAAATCTGTACCATATCATTTAACCGAAAAAAACGACAAAGAAAAAACATTCATATGATAATCCATGTGACACCCTGGTAAACAGTTATTCATAACCATTTTATGTAAATCACGGACAGGAATGTCCGTGCACCCGAAATGTTTGTGAAACTTCGTGGATGATCTTTGTGAAACTTTGTGGTAAAGCTATTACACAAAAGACACAAAGGACACACAAAACACGCAAAGAAGAACCACTAATGCTGTTTTGAGGAATGCAACGTAAAAAGAATTTTCTTTGTGAAACTTGGTGGTACAGCCAACTGAACAAATCAACGAAAAAATGTTTCGGTACGCTGTACCTTAAAATTCGGGGATTATCGGTTTTCTAAAAATATTACGCCACGCTGTGGCTTGTATTCAGGTGCAGAGCACCGTGATATTTGTAGCAAATGTCATTTCAAATAAAATTTTAAGGTGCAGCGCACCGAAACAGAACATGGGAAATGCTATAAATCCCTAACCTCTATCCCCTAAAAACAACACCGCTCCTCCGGAACTTATCCGAAGGAGCGGCAGCTGTATATATTTACGTCAATGTTGGTATTATCTTTCTTCGTACTGCTTTTTATAATAGTTCTGATATTCGCCGTTGATGATGTTTTCGAGCCATTCTTCGTTGGCCAGATACCAGTCAACCGTTTTCTCCAAACCTTCCTCGAACTGAAGCGAAGGTACCCAGCCCAGTTCACGCTGCAACTTCGACGAATCAATGGCGTAACGAAGGTCGTGACCTGCCCGGTCCTTTACATACGTAATAAGTTGAGCCGATTCTCCCGGTGCGCGGTTGAGTTTGCGGTCCATGATGGCACACAGTTCTTTTATCAGGTCGATGTTGGTCCATTCGTTATGTCCACCGATGTTATAGGTTTCGCCGGTCACACCCTGATGAAAAATGACATCAATAGCCCGTGCGTGGTCATCCACCCAAAGCCAGTCGCGCACATTCTCTCCTTTGCCATAAATGGGAACAGGCAGTTTCTTTTTGATATTGTTGATAGCCAGCGGGATTAATTTTTCGGGGAAATGATGCGAACCGTAGTTGTTGGAACAGTTGGAAACTACAACAGGCAGACCGTAAGTATGATAATAGGCACGGACAAAATGGTCGGAACTTGCTTTGGCAGCCGAATAGGGACTGCGGGGATCGTAGGCGGTTTCTTCGGTGAAGAAACCTTCGCTTCCGAGTGAACCATATACTTCGTCGGTGGAAATATGATAAAACCGTTTACCTTCCATGCTACCTTTCCAGGCATTCTTGGCGGCATTCAGCAGGTTGGCTGTTCCAAAGACATTGGTGCGGATAAAGGCAAACGGATCGGTAATGGAACGATCGACATGCGACTCGGCAGCCAGATGTATCACCCCGTCGAATGAATAACGGGCAAACAACTCCGGTATGAATTTTTCGTCGGTAATATCGCCTTTTACAAAGGTATAATTAGGTGCATCCTTTACATCCTTCAGGTTCTCCAGGTTGCCGGCATAGGTAAGAGCATCGAGGTTTACAATCTGATATTCGGGGTATTTGGTTACAAACAAGCGTACCACGTGTGAACCGATAAATCCGGCTCCTCCGGTAATTAAAATGGTTTTTCCCATAATATTTTTTGTTCTGAATTTTGGTATAATTTGTACAAAGATACATTCTTTGGGTGATACTTAAAACTTGTTGAAAACTTTTTCGGCAGAAATTGTTTTTTGATATGAAATTATTTACTTTTGCAACAATGGAAAGAATAGCCCGACACATAGAAACACTGATCCGTCGCCACGATTATGTTATCGTGCCCGATTTTGGTGGTTTTGTCATACAAAATCAGCACGCAGTCATTCATGCCGAAAGTATTGAACCGCCCCTTGCAACGGTAAGTTTCAATCCTTTGCTGAATGTTTCCGACGGGTTGCTGACCATCGAAATTTCGCGTGCCGAGAAAATCAGTTTCCGGGAAGCCTCGCAGCTGATAGAAAAAGAAGTCGCCGGACTGAAACTGACATTGAAAAATCAAAAAACAGTCAGTTGCGGTAATCTGGGCACCTTATCGGTTGACGCGGAAGAAAAAATCATTTTCAAACCCTCGCTTAACGGATATTTACTTCCCGCGAACTATGGTCTTGACACCCTGCACTACTCTCCGTTTGCCGAAAGCCTTGCTCAGGAAGAACGGAAACTGGTGATAACACTTCCCCCGGTACGAAAAATTGCCCGCTATGCTGCCGTAGGGCTGATAGCTGTCAGTATTCTACTGGCTGCACCTACGCTGAACGATGCCCGTCAGAACATTGCCGGATTAAATCCTGCAAGTCTGCTTGCTCTTTCCGAGAAGACAATAGAACAACAAAACACCCCGGTCGCAACTCAGGCAGCCACTGTAAACCCGGCAACTGAAGCCACAACCGCAACGCCTACAGAAACAGCAAAATATCATGTGGTGGTGGCAAGTCTGCCCACACAGGAAATGGCCGAAAAATTCTGTGGGGAACTTAAAGCGGGAAACTTTACAAAAACCCACATCCTGCACCCTTCCAAATTATACCGTGTCGTGATAGAATCGTTCACCTCGAAAGATTCTGCAGTGACCTTTATGGAAAATCTGAGAAACAGCGCCCCTGAATTTTCAGAAGCATGGGTACTCTGCGAATAATCCTGTTAAATTTTTCTGTTTCAAAAAAATAATACTATCTTTGCAACCGCTTTTCGAGAAAAAGCAATAGGTATAATCATTTAAAAAGAAAAAAAATGCCAACAAAAATCAGATTGCAACGTCATGGTCGCAAAGGGTATGCTTATTACCACATTGTGATTGCTGATAGTCGCGCGCCACGTGATGGCAAGTTTATCGAACGAATCGGTTCGTACAATCCGAACACCAATCCTGCAACCATCGACCTGAAGTTCGACAGAGCTTTGTATTGGGTAACAGTAGGTGCTCAACCAACCGACACAACCCGCACTATCCTTTCGGACGAAGGTGTAATGCTTAAAAAGCACCTCATGGGTGGTGTTAAAAAAGGAGCTTTCAGTGAAGAAGAAGCAGAAAAACGCTTCGCCGCCTGGAAAGCAAACAAAGAAAATGCTGTAAGCAAAACCAAAGAACAATTAGCCGCAGAAAAACAGGCTGATTTGAAAGCACGCGCTAAAGCCGAAGCTGAAATCAACAAGGCAAAAGCTGCTGAACTGGCTAAGAAAAAAGCAGAAGAACTGGAAGCAAAAGTAGCTAAAGCTGCCGAAGCAGAGCCACAAACCGAAACACCGGAAGTTGCTGCTGCTGAATAAGTTATCTGCAACGATATTTTATTTATAAAAAGCCCGAATAATTAATTCGGGTTTTTTTATTAAAATGTGCTGAGAAGTGCAATTTTAATGTTAAAAATTCGTTGAAAAAAAAATGCTGTTACCATATTGAATATACAATTACCCGTGAAAAGAATGAAAATCCTCCTCGTGTTTGGTACACGACCCGAGGCTATCAAAATGGCTCCTCTGGTTAAAGAGTTTGAACTGAATGCTGACAAATTTGAGACTGTAGTATGTGTTACCGGTCAGCATCGGCAAATGCTCGATCAGGTATTGGATTTATTCGGCATCAAACCCGATTTTGATCTGAATATCATGCAATCCGGACAGGATCTGTATGACATCACAAGCCGCGTTTTAACAGGGATGAGAGATGTGCTGGATAAGACAAAACCTGACTTAGTCTTGGTTCACGGCGATACTACCACTTCTATGGCAACCGCCCTGGCTGCTTTTTATCAGCGAATTGATGTAGGACACGTTGAAGCCGGACTTCGAACTCACAATCTCTACAGCCCCTGGCCCGAAGAACTCAACAGACAACTCACCGGCCGGATTGCAAAATACAATTTTTCGCCTACCGAATTAAGCAAACAAAACCTGCTGAAGGAAAATGTGGATGAATCTTCCATATATGTTACCGGCAATACGGTAATTGATACCCTGCACAGTGTAACTGAAAAAATAAATTCAGACATTACCATTTTATCGAAAGTTGAAAAACAAATTAAAGAAGCGGGATATGATACAGACAGATTAATATCCGGAAAAAAAATGGTATTAATTACAGGTCACCGGAGAGAAAACTTTGGTGAAGGCTTTGCAAATATATCCGAAGCATTAAAAATACTCTCGCATAAGTATCCTGAAGTTGATTTTGTTTATCCTGTACACCTAAATCCGGTAGTTCGTGGGTCAATAGCAAAAGTCTTTAACGATAATCAACCAGATAACCTGTATCTGATTGAACCGCTGGATTATCTGCCGTTTGTCTGCCTGATGGAAAAAAGTAATATTGTACTGACAGACAGTGGCGGCATTCAGGAGGAAGCGCCCGGATTAGGCAAACCGGTTTTGGTTATGCGAAATACCACCGAACGTCCGGAAGCGGTGGATGCCGGGACTGTAAAGCTGGTAGGCGCCGATTCGTCCAAAATCATTACGGAAGTATCCCGGTTGCTGGAAGAGCCTGAAGCTTATAACGCTATGGCCAGAGCAGTTAATCCATACGGGGATGGGATGGCATCGAAAAGAATTTTGGAAATAGTGAAAGATGTTTTATAATTGAGGAGCATGAATCTATCCGGAATTAAGAAATACGTTAAAAACCAGGTTCAAAAATCTGATCTTTCAAAAAGACTGTATAAAGGTATTTCGTGGACTTTAATAGGAAATATTATTGGCAAATTTCTGCAACTGGTAGCTTTTATTTTTGTTGCCAGAATAGTAGGAAAAGAAGAATACGGGCAGGTTGGCATTATTCGTTCTACGCTAAATATGTTTCTACTATTTTCATCAGCAGGTATGGGTGCAACAGCTACGAGATACATTGCAATTTACAGAACATCAGATCCCAACAGAGCATACCAGATTTACCGGTTTTCCTTGAAAGTGGTTCTGGCAATCGGTTTTGCTGTATCTTTAATAGTTTTCTTGATGAGCGACCATATCGCTGAAAAATACTTAAATGATGTCAACCTTGGAGATGCATTGAGAGTAGGAGCTTTTACACTTTTTCTAATGACTTTGACATCGGTTCAAACCGGTGCTTTAAATGGTTTTGAACGGTTCAAAAGCCTCGGAATAAATTTAGCTGCAAATGGATTGATATTATTTGCTTCTGTAATAGCCGGGGCATATTTGAGAGGAGTAGATGGGGTTGTTGCCGGACTGGCTATAACTAACCTGATTTATGCTGTACAACTGTGGATTTCCTTGAGAAAAGATGTTCTGGGTATACGTCAGGCTGACCAAAAACCAGATATTGAAAGTCTGAGCAAATCATCTATTTTTTTGAAATTCTCTTTACCGGCAGTTCTCGAAAGCGTAACGATTGTTGCCGTGTTGTGGTGGGCAAAAACGTTTTTAATTGGCATAGAAGGATACGGTGAAATGGCCATTTATGATGTAGCCGAACAATGGTATTTTGTTATCTTATTTATACCAAATTCTATGACATCGATACTTCTGCCTCTTTTAATAAATACGAACTACAATGGTTCAAAAAAACAGTACGATAAACTATTGAATGTCAATTTGTTACTAAATACAGGAATTGCTTTAATAATATCTCTTGTTGTTTATCTGTTTCTACCTCTGATATTTAGATTTTACGGCAAGGGTTTTAATGATTTTCGTCCATTAATAGTTCTTTTGGTCGCTGTTGTAATTTGTGCAGCAAATAACGTAGTTGGTCAGATAATAGTGAGCAAAGGTAAAATGTGGATTGGTTTCGGTGTGAATGTGTTAAGAGGATTTTGGCTTGTATTATTTACATTTTTATTTGTGGGGCACTACAGGCTTGGCGCTTTAGGATTGGCTTATGCATTTTTATTAAGCTACATTCTTCATAGCATAGTGCAAGGTTTTATTGCTGTTAGAATAAAAAATCATAACTTTGACAATATAATATGACGACTCATTGGCAAGGTCCAACCAAAAAACAATAACAGAGCAACAAACAAGAATTTATGGATGCTTCACATACACACAAACATGCAAGATGGATATTGTATTTGTTTATTTTGTTTAATGTCATAAGTTACCTTTATGTTGTTTTCACAGGAAAATACAACGGCGATTATTTAGGTACGATACCAAGATCCTCTCAATCAACATTGTTTATATATCTGATATACACCATCTTACCATACATTGCATTATATTTGATATACGGGCATTATGCAAAAATGAAAAAAAACAATAAAATAACCATTCCCTACAAATCTTTTGGATGGTTTTTGTTGCTGGTTATTCTTTTCCAGATTATCACTACTGAAATTTACGGAGTAAGTAAATTAGGACAAGAATATTACGAAGCACCTGCAGTTGTCAAATTGCTCATTCAGATATTCAACCGCTTCAACGCAATTCTTGGCGTATCGATTTATTCGGTTGTCGCACCAAAGAAAAATAAGTTCAATTATTTGCTTTGGATTCTGGTATTCATTCTTTCGTTTGAGAGGGCATCTTTTATGGTGTTTGCTATTACCGGATTAATGTTTATACTTCTATATTTTGGTTCTATTTGGGGTTTCATCAAGAAGCATTTAATTTTGTCAATAGTGTTGATTTTCATATCCCCTATCGCCGTTACGACACTTTATAATGTACGAAACCAAATAAGAACAGATAGTAATAAAATTGAATTAGAGATAGACCAGGATCAGCGCAACACTTTTTCAAAGGTTATTTTTGGACGACTGATAGGCAGATTATCTTCTTACTCAAATTCAGCAATAATTCATGAACAAAAAGTAAAAATCAAAGAGCTGGCTCGATATTTTTCAATATGGCGGTATCCGACAGAAGCCGTAAGTGCTGTTTATGGCAAGGTTATCAACCCCGATGAAATTGCTTACCGAAATTTGCAGTATGAGAGCTTTGGAAATCACAGCAGGACCTACAGCGCAATGAATGGCACACTTGGCGCACTTCTAATAGGTTATTATAAATCACCTCTTGTTTTTTATATCAATTTGTTTACGATATTGCTTATTGTCGTGTTGACTTTTGAACTGTTTGCTCTCTTTCACAATCGAAAATTATTTGACATGATTTTCTTATTCTTTTCGTTTAACGTGTTGAGTGGCAACGCTGAGGAATATATGGTTACGCTGATGGTAACATTATTGTACGTTGTTATTTTCCTGTGCTTAAATCTTATAGAAGTTCCTAAAGCCTTAAATAATTAAAGAAAGCAAGATTTCGGTTAATGCAATCACATTAATAGCTTATTATACATGTATTTGAACATTTTTGACATGACAGGTTCTGACGAAATGAAAATTACATTTTTTTTTAGAAAAAAAAATTACGAACATAGTATTGAGCGGGTGTTCGATAATGTGAAACACGGATTAAGAATTTCGTACTCAGATAAATATGTGCCAAATAATAAAGTTTCACCTGTTCAGCTTCTCAAAAATATTTTGTATTGCAGGAATAATTCAGGGAAAATAAACCATATAACGGGAGACATTTATTATGCGATGCTGGGTATGTCTGCAAAAAATACATTGATTACAATTCATGATTTGGGTATTTTCAACAACAGTAAAGGTTTTAAGAGAATTTTCTTCTATTATTTTTGGTATTATTTACCAATAAAAAAAGCAAGGTATGTTACCTGCATTTCTGAATTTACGAAGGAAGAAATTGCAAAAAAAATCAAGTGCGACATTGATAAAATAAAGGTCATTCATAATCCCGTATCATTATCGTACACCTACAGCCCCAAAGAGTTCGATGAGACAAATCCAAGAGTGTTACATATAGGAACACGTCCGAATAAGAATCTTGAAAGGGTAATTGAAGCGCTGGAAGGAATTAAATGCCACTTAAGAATAATAGGCAAGCTTACCATCGAACAGGAAAAATTGCTTTCTGAGAAAAAGATAAATTATTCAAACGGTATAAATCTGACCAATGAAGAAATACAAGATGAATACGTCCTCTGTGACATCGTCAGCTTTCCTTCTCTTTACGAGGGGTTTGGTATGCCTGTAATAGAGGCTCAGGCTGTCGGCAGGGTTGTATTAGGTGCTGAAATTGAACCTCTTATAGAAATTTCTAACAGGGCAATTTGTCTTGTTAATCCTTATGATGTTGAGTCCATACGCAGAGGATTTACAGAGTTGATTTCGTCAGAACTCTATCGTAATAATTTAATTGAAAAAGGACTTGAAAATGTTGACAAATTTAAGCCAGATGCGATTGCAAATCAGTACTATAAAATATACAAATCCATTGCACAGTCATGAAAATCTTACTTGACAATATTATTTTTTCTATTCAAAAAACCGGAGGTATCTCTGTATATTGGACTGAATTGCTGAAGCGGATACTTTCTGATGTCGAGTATGATTATCAGTGTTATGAAATGAAAAATGCAGTATCCAATTATTTTAGAGCAAAGTTGGAAATTAACCCCGAAAAGATATTTCGGGAAAAAGAATTAATAGGACAATTAAACAGGATATTTTACGTTGTTAGGTCAACA
>DAONDU010000091.1:0-10373 GCA_035402725.1 Paludibacteraceae bacterium
CATTTTCTCCGGTCAACAGTGATTCTTAATAAAATAATATTTCACACGATTAACGTTTAAACCAAAAAAAGAAAGGCGTCAAAATGACGCCTTTCTTTATATTTAATCCTTATGATTATTTTCTTCTAATACCTGAAGGACCTACTGTCTTATCAACAGTTACAGTAACCCAAGTATTTACGATTTCACCCCAATAATATGTAATTGTAACAGGTACATACAATTCGAATGAATTACCGATTACGTTACCATTATTCTGATATGTCAGGTATCCATATTGAGCTGCAGGTGATACACCCGGTACAGAAGCTGCGTAAGCAACTTGCAGACTTGGGAAATTGCTGAGTGCTACTCTTGTACCGTTCAGGTTAGTTTCAATGGATTTAGTTGTTGACAAAGCAATGTTAGTAACTCCATAGTAACCGTAGAGGTTTGGATAAGATGCAAAAGAGTAATCTCTCCAGTCTGACAAACTTACCATCTTAGTAATTGGGATATAAGTATTAGTTTGACCAAATGATTTACCGTCAACAAAATGATCTGGACTTAAAGCAGCAGCTTTAATTGGACGTACAAATACTACGTCGAATGTCGGTTTACCATTTACAGTTATTGGCTGCAAGAAATTGAGTTCCTGGCAATATTTAGTGCGGATACCAATACGTGCTCTGAGAACTTCTTTATCATAGTTAAGCAACAACTTAGCTGTCGTAGAATTTCTGTTAAGTTCAAGAATATCGCCAACATTAGCTACGAAAGGATTAATTGTAGCAATTACTTCTGAACCGTTCAATAACTGTTTACCATCTGTGCTTGGAGTAAATTGATAATTAACACCATTTATTGCGATTACAGGCTGGCTGATAGCTGGCTGACCAACTACATTAGGCACAAAGTAATATTCGTAGTTGCTGAAACCTTTCAAACTCTTATCTGCATTTTGCAGGAAAGCCTGGCTAAGATCATTCTTGATAGTACAGTTTGTAGTTGTGCTTTCATTTACATCCGGTACATTAACGTTATGCTTAACTTCATCAAATACAGTTGCATTGTTAGCGCCATTCATATCATACCAGTACTTCTTAATCAAACTACCTTCAGCGATATTCAAATCAGCCGGTTTGGTGAATTTGCGAGTAAAGGTGATAGTGATTTTCGGATATACTGTTGGCAAACTAGGAACATATTCTACAGTTTGTGTAAATGTTGCCGGATTTGCAGTCATCAATGCAGACCAAATTTGCTGTGCAGTCAAGTTCCATTCCAATAACCAAGTATCTGTTGTTTGTCCATCAGGATTTTTAATTTCTGACACTGCACCTGGTACAGGAACGAGTGTGTAAACAGCATGGAACTCTTCTTTGCTCAAACCAACTGCATTGTACAGTTTTTCATTCATTTGTTGAACAGTAGTTCTTCCTGCTACATCTGCGCATTTTGCTTCCATATCAGCAAAAGTAAACGGAACTGTAATAGGAGTTGGCAGCGGTTTTTCAGCCATATAGATTTTTACAAAACCAAGTAATACCGGACATGAAGGATTTTTTGCATTATACATCCATACGCGTACTATTGGAGTGCGGCCCTGTGCAGCAGCAATTTCAGCCTGAGTAAATACTTTTGCTTCGATTGTTCCTTTTGCAGCGTCGTTAATTTTAATAAACTGTTGTTGGTCGGTGTTGTTAGAACCTCTGTTATAAACAATTGTATTACCGTTTTCATCCAACAAATCGAATTTATAATTCAAACCATATTTTACAATGTCAAAAGGAGCACCAGAGAAGATTGCTTTAACTTCGTTAATCAGGTCAAGAGTTTTTCCATAAGGTAAAGTAACTACCTGAGGAGCTGTTGTTGTTGCACCATCAACATCTTTTACAGATAAAAGTTTAGCATCTGCAAGTGTCTGAGGAAGGATCGAATAAGTCGGAGCATTATTACGTGCAAGATATACGTTTTCCTGAGCGTACATATTCTCTCCGTAAAGTCTTACATAATCAGATGTAATAACACGATTAGCAGGATATTCAGTGCTACCTACAACAACCATTTTACCACTATTGTCAAGTTGAATAGCATTTTCCTGAACAGCTTTCTGTGAAAGTGGTATCTGAAGAGCAATCGAACGGAATGTTTCGAGTGATCCACCTACATAATTTCCACCTTCTTCACCAATTAATGTATTGTAATCATTTACTGAAACTTTTACATAGATGATACCAGTAGTTGCATCGATATGATCATAAATAGCTGCAACTTGTACTGCTCTATCATTCGCTCCCTGAACCGGCAAATAATAATCGTTAGTAATTGCATTAGAACCTTTTCTTACTACAAATGCCATATTACCAGTTTCGATATCAGCTTCTTTGATAAACGAAGGGTTGAGATGATATGCGATTGTAATAGCAGGAGTAATAGGATCACATTTAGACATTAATGATGAAAAATTGATAGCTTCAATGCCGTTAACATAGAATCTGCTTAATTCGGTACCTGAAAGGTCGCCTGCATAAACAAGACTACTTAAACGACTGCTTAATACTGCAAAATTAAGATGCATAGCATTAGCAACAGTTTTCAGATTATCATTGATAAGCGCAAGTTCAGTTCTGATTGCAGTAATATCAGCAGTATTCTTTGCAATGTCAGCAGTGTTCTTTGCAATGTCAGCAGTGTTTTTTGCTACCGCTGTTTCAAGAGCAACTGTTCTTGCTTTCAGAGCGTCAAGTTGAGCCTGCAAATCAGCAATTTTAGCTGTATTAGCATCAATCAAAGCTTTCTGTGCTGTTAAGTCAAGTTGGATTTTGTCTATAACTTCTGATTTACCATTCTTGATCGACAGGACACCTTCAAGAATTGAAAGACGTGCTTGCACATCAGCTTTCAAAGCAGCAAGATCTGTAATGTTTTTTGCAATATCAGCTTCGTTTTTTGAAATTCTTGCTTTGGCTTCATCCAGTTGAGTTCCAAGAAGATTAACGCTTGTTTGCAGTGTGGTAACTTTAGCACCTAATGCAGTAAGTGTATTTTCAATTTCCAGGATTTTACCATCCAGACGGGTTGCAAGTGCTGTTAATTCAGCTTTAGTTGCAGCAGCATCCACTTTTGTTTTCAGTGAAGCAAGATCAGCATCTACTGTAGCTTTGTAAGCATTGAATGCTTCCAAAGTAACAACTTTGCTCATAATCTCAGTTTTAGCAGCGGCAATGGCAGCAGCAACTTCTGCATCGGTAGCACCGGTTTGTTCCAGAGTAGTTACTCTTGCCTTCAGAGCAGTAATGTCTGTATTAAGAGTAGTAATCTGCAGCTGCAATGCATTTTGTGTTGCAGTGTTGAGAGCTGTTAATTCAGTCTTCAAGCTTGTAAGATCGGTGTTCAGCTTGTCGATATCCTGATCGTAAGATTTACAACCTGTAAATGTTACAAGCGATAGAGCCATAACCATAGCGAAGACTCTGGTTATGCTTTTCAATTTAATCTGAAATACTTTTTTCATAAATTTTTTTTTTTGATAATTAAATTTGTTTTATAGTTATAGTTATTCATTTTTTACTGGTTCACAATACAGTAATAAGACGCCACAGATATATAAACCCTGGCAATCAATAATTCGATTAGATTTTCCTCATAATTAATTAGTTTTAAATATTTACTACTTTATTCCCTCGTATATTAAAAAAACCTACAAATATGCTAAAAAATCCTTTAATTCCTGCTTGTTTATACTATTATTTATACTTAACAAAAAAATAACAACTCATCATCTAATTCAAAAAATCAACTACACAAAAAAACTCAAAGTTATCTATGAAATTAACAAAAAACTATACATGCAAACCCTATAAATCGGATTTTTACAAAGTATTTAAATGCAAAGATATATAAATCATACAGAATTCAAAATATTTTTACCTCTTTTTATTTGAATATTTTAACCTTGTCGGTTTAAATAAGTAATTCATTCTGTTATAACCCTGCTCCAACCCATATATACAGCCTTTTGAAGCAATTTTAAATGCAAAGATATAATAATCAAACGGATTTCAAAATAATTTACCTATTTTTTTATAAAATATGATAATCTGTTGATTTGCTTGTAGTATCCTTTTTATTCTGAATGAGTTAACCAGCAAAATTAAGTTTTGATGCATAAACTGCAGACAAATGAATATCTAAATCACCCAAAAAAATCATCGTTATCGTATTCAACATAGTATTTGCATCTGTTCTTGGAATTAACACCATCTGTTTGTTAGGCAGAATCAAGCGATTACCTAAATGTTACTTAAATAATAGTATATTATAACTTTCAGCAACAATATAACTGCAACACAAAAAAACAGAAATAATTATATTAGAAAATGATAACGTCAGGTATTCATTTTTTAAATATAAAGAAGCATATAAACCAAAATCCCTATCTATTTAGTTCGCACACTAAATAACGTGAGACAAATTTATGGTATTTTTTTTAATTTGCAATTTTTTTATAAAATATTTACGCATCAAACACATTAAAAATCAACATTCTGTATTATTTCTGCTTTTATAGCATATAATTCTAACTTTGCTTCACTATTCAACATAATATACAAAAATCATACCAGATAAAAAAAATAAGCCATTACAATTATAAAGAATTACTTATTAACTTATGCAAATTATTATTGTCCGATAAAAACAAAAAAAATAATGTCGCTCCGATGGGAGCTTTTGTTGATGGGTGTAATCTGTTTTCTACCATAATGTCGCACCGCTGGTGCTAAAAATTAAAGCCTCGTAGAGGCAAAACTATGGTAGAAATAATATGTAACAGAATATAAAGCCTCGTAGAGGCGACATTATGGCAAATCACGTTTTATAAGGACTTACAGGATTTTTCTAAAATGTTTACCGGACAACAATATGTGCAAATATATTTTCTTCTTTCAAATATAAACATTTCACCAGTATATTGCTATACCCGACTTAAGCCTATCGGTTATTCCAACAATTCAATTTTTAATCAATGCAGGCGTATTTGAATAGTGATACAATATTTAATGTATATATATATATATCAAAAAAAAATAATCGTACATATTATCTAATCTGCAATCGGCACATACTTTTCTTTTAATCCGTTTCCATTATCAATAATATAGAAGAGCGAAAAACAAAAAAATAACAATAAAAATATTAATTTTGCCATCGGCCACAACATATGTTTGATAAACTTCCTTTACATCACATGTGAGTTTCACAGCATCACATTTGTCATAACTAAAATATTAAACTAAAATGAGCAAATCAGGATTATCTTTCAAATATCTTATCACTATATTGACAGGTGTTCTGATATCATGCTGCAATACAGAATCACCTCACTTAACCATAAACTTTGATAAAAGAGCATCCATGCCGGGAAACGGACGCTCCTCTGCCGTTGGATTTGCTGTTAACGGTAAGGGATATGTTACTTTGGGAAGGAATGCAGACAATGTTCAGCTGAATGATTGCTGGGAATATGATCCACAGCTGAATACCTGGAAGCAAAAATCCTCATTTCCCGGAATTCCAAGGGTAAAAGCTTCTGCAATTGTATTGAACAACAAAGCATACATCGGACTGGGGCACAACAATGCTGTAGGTGTATATAATCCTACCTCTTGTCTGAAAGATTTCTGGGAATATAAACCGGAAACAGATACCTGGAGGAGATTAGCTGATTTTCCCAGTAACTTTACCGATGCTTGTATTAGTTTTGTATATAATTATGCTATATATATAGGTATTGGTTTCAGCGAATCATCATACGGGAGTGAACTCTGGAAATATATTCAAGCTGAAGACAAATGGATTCGACTGAATGATTTTACAGGAAGACAACGCTTTGGTGCTGTTGCCTGCCAGAACGACCGTCATATTTTTTTCGGAACCGGATACCGAACGGGCAACCTGAATGATTGGTGGGAATATCATCCCGAATCTGACAGTTGGACCGAACTTGAATCCATGCCCGACAATGGAAGAGTAAATAGTGTATCGCTTTGCATTGATAATCGAATTTTTGTAGCTACAGGCAGATATTTTGGCGGTAATCTGACGGGTGGACATGTCAAGTCCGATCTGATGGAATACGGACTATCCATTGATGGCTGGCACCTAAGAGGCGAAATACCGGACGGTAACCGCGAAAATGCCATAGCTTTTGTCATTGACGGACGAGGTTACATTGGATTCGGAGAAAACGACAATGGGGTACTGAATGATTTCTGGTGCTTCAAACCCTGAAAATGATAAAATAATGAATCCTCAGACCCTACTCAATCATATCCATTGTAATTTTTCCAAAAAATTACTTTTAGTGAACTTAACACTCATCTCAATGGCTGTATTTTCCCAAAAAGACAGCATCTGTTTCAGCACAGAAATTACAGGAGTTTACTCTACGGGAAAATATGCTCCTTTTTGGCTCCAAAGCAACCGGTATGGCAGAATTTCTTCGTCTCCAGCAAGTACTTTTTTATCAACAGGTATCGAAAAAGCATATAACAAACCACAGAGGTTGTTTGATTATGGCTTCAAGGCTGATTTACTGACGCGAACCGATAAAACTAAAACTGAATTGTTCCCGCATGAACTCTTTGTAAAAGCCCGGCTTGCGGTTTTTAATCTTACCGTTGGTTCCAGGGAACAGATTTTTGGCAATCAGGACTCGACTTTATCCTCCGGCGGGCTTCTATTCTCAAAAAATACACGTCCTATGCCTGAAATAGGTGCCGGAATAGAAAATTTTACTCCTGTTCCTTTAACCCTGGGTTACGTGGAGTTAAAAGGTGGACTGAGACACGGCTGGTTTACTGACAATTTATATACCAGAGAAATACTGCTGCATCACAAATTTGCTTATATCCGACTTGGAGGGAAACTTCCGGTTCACGTTTCATATGGTATTGAGCATGTGGCTCAGTGGGGAGGTACAGATCCGGTTTACGGACCTTTGCCCGGTGGATTGAAAAATTATGCACGAATATTTCTGGCTAAATCGGGAGGAGAAGACGCCAGTGTAAGCGACCAGATTAATGTTCTGGGAAATCATATCATTTCACAGGGGCTTAAATTAGAGCTGAATGTAACAGGCATAAGACTTAACGGCTACTGGCAAAATATATCGGAAGACCGTCCCATCAGGTTTATCGGATCAAACCGGATTAATAAACCGGACGGACTTTGGGGAATTTCTATAAAAAACAGCAGATTTCCCTATATCCGGGGCGTTTTGTATGAACTGCTCAATACCACCGACCAGTCGGGACCCTATCACGATAAAGACGGATTGATATACGGAGGTACGGACGGGTACTTCGGAGGTTCTTATCCTACCGGATGGAGCTATTACTCCCGTACTATCGGGACACCATTTATCACTTCACCCCTGTACAATGAAAATGGCACATTACATACGACCAATAGCCGTGTTCGTTTGCATCATTTCGGCATGGAAGGGAATATCCGTGGGGTTGAATACAGAGTACTGGCCTCCTTCAGCAGAAATTACGGAACCTATGGTTCTCCAGTGAACATGACAAACAAATCTTTTTTACTGGAAGTTCAGAAATATATTTCCCTGCTGTCGGGTTTTGAATTGAGCTGCTCGGCTGGTAGTGATGCCGGCAATTTATTTGGCAACTCGGTGGGTGTCCTCTTTTCAATAAGGAAAAACGGATTGCTGCTTAAATATTAAAAAAGTTTCCCGGTTTATTTCCGGAAAACTTCTTCTGTACGTTTATCAATCTGACAGTGTAAACCGTCATAGTTGACTATTTTTCATTTCTTTTCTGAACATTATAGAAAATCTTCATCTGGTTACCCAGAATTTTTGTAAAGCCTTTCACATCATCAGCTGTCCAGGCTTTGTTTACTTCTCCGTATTCTCCGAAATCGGTTTTCATCAAATCAAAATCGCTTTCGACACCTACAAGTGTATAACAGTACGGGCGAAGTTTGACAATAACACGTCCGGTAACATTTTGCTGTGAACTTTGCAGGAATTGTTCGATATCACGCATGACAGGTTCCAGGTATTGAGCTTCGTGGAGAAACATTCCGTACCAGTTGCCAAGCTGATCTTTCCAGTACTGCTGCCATTTGGTGAGTGTATGTTTCTCGAGCATTTTATGAGCATTGATAATCACCATAGGTCCTGCGGCTTCAAATCCCACCCTGCCTTTTATACCGATGATGGTATCGCCAACGTGCATATCGCGTCCGATGCCATATTTATTGGCTATTTCTTCAACCTGGGTGATGAGTTCGACTTTATTGGTGTTTTTCACTCCATTAACTGCAGTTATTTCACCCATTTCAAAATCGAGTGTAAGTTCTTCTTCCGTTTCTTTTACAACCTGACTGGGATAAGCGCTTTCGGGTAAAGTCTGTTCAGATTTCAGGGTTTCCTTACCTCCGATACTTGTTCCCCAAAGTCCTTTATTGATGGAATATTCCATTTTTGTAAAATCTGCTACATATCCGTGTTGCTTCAGGTAGTTGATTTCATACTCGCGGGTCAAAGTCATATCCCGTGTTGGTGTAAGTATCTTTATTTCGGGAGCTAATATTTGAAAAGTCAGGTCGAAACGCACCTGATCATTACCGGCGCCTGTACTTCCATGAGCTACATAATCGGCACCTATTTCCTTAGCGTAATTGATAATGGCAATGGCCTGAAATATTCGTTCGGAACTTACCGAAATCGGATAAGTTCCATTGCGCAGCACATTTCCGAAGACCATATATTTAATGCTTTTTTCATAATACTCCTGCGTAATATCAAGCGATACATGTTTTACCGCGCCAAGACGATATGCTTTTTCTTCAATAACCTGCAAATCCTGTTCGTTGAATCCACCGGTATTTGCTACCGCTGTATATACCTCGTATCCTTTTTCTTCTGCTAAATATTTGGCACAAAAGGAAGTATCCAACCCTCCGCTAAATGCTAATACTACTTTTTCTTTCATTGTTTTATTCTTTTTCTTTTTGTTGTTTCTGTAGAAGAATTTTTGGAGACATCCATTCTCCCATAACCTGAATCAGTTTCCACATTTTATTTTTTCGGGTTTTCTTTTCGCTCCCGTTATTTTCCTGCCATGCCGGATCATAAAGCATACCGGTACAAAGACAATGCTTCCGTCCTGTGCGCTGTAATATATCATAGTTCACACAACTCTGACAGCCTTTCCAGAATGCTTCATCATTTGTAAGCTCAGAAAAAGTAACAGGGCGGTAACCAAGTTCGGAATTAATCTTCATCACGGCAAGGCCGGTGGTAAGTCCGAAAATCTTGGCATCCGGATAACGTTCGCGGGAGATCTGAAATGCTTTTTGTTTTATCCTCTTGGCTAAACCATGCCCTCTGAATTTATCCACAACGATTAAGCCCGAGTTTGCAACAAATTTTTTATTTCCCCAAGTTTCAATGTAACAAAATCCGGCAAACTCTTCCCCTTTAAGGGCAATAATCGCTTTACTCTCTTTAATCTTTTGCTGAATATATTCGGGTGAGCGTTTGGCTATACCTGTACCCCGAATTTTGGCAGCTTCCTCGATGGTAGTTAGTATGGTCTGAACATAAGGCAAATGACTTGTATCAGCCAACTGCACTATTATGTCATTATTTTCTGTATTTAATTTGTTCATTTTAGTTTAAGAACTCATTCTAATTTTTTTCGTGAAAAATCAGGTTTATTATTTTTGTTATTTCATCCCTGGCTACTCCTTCGCGAGGTATGAGCAAAATTGTATCATCACCTGCAATAGTTCCAAGCACTTCGTCGGTAGCACGATTATCAATATCCCAGGCAATGGCACTTGCATAACCCGGCTTGGTTTTAATCACAGCAAGTTGCCCAGAGAATTCCAGGTTCAAAACTGCACCGTGTGAAGTAAAATTGTGCGCATTCAGTTCGCCTGGAATAGGTTTAATCTGAGGAGGCAACATATATTTATACGCTCCGTTCGACAGAGGGGTTTTAGCAACTTTCAGCACTTTGAGGTCCCTTGACAACGTAGCCTGAGTTACGTCATAGCCTTTTTCACGAAGAAGTTCGAGAAGTTCTTCCTGACTACCTACTACCTGCAACCGAAGCATTTCAGATATTACGCTTAATCTCTCTCTCTTATTTTTCATTTTTGTATAATTATTTAATTCAGGCGCAAATTTACAACTTTATGCAGATTTACCCAAATTTATCAGTATATTTTTCCAAAAATAATTTTAGAAAATGTAAATTTATGCAATAGATTATGTGTATCATTCTGATTTATAGATAAAAAAAATCATTGTTGTCCGCTAAAAGCGGAAATTATTTTTTAATTCAATCAGCAGG
>DAONDU010000092.1:0-10362 GCA_035402725.1 Paludibacteraceae bacterium
TCCGTGTTGGTGAAGATGGTCCGACACACGAACCGGTAGAACAGGAAGCTCAGCTTCGCCTGATGGAAAAACTGAAAAACCATCACGGACAAAACTCCATGCTGGTACTTCGTCCGGCTGATGTGGAAGAAACTACTGTTGCATGGAAAATGGCGCTTGATAACACCAAAACCCCTTCCGCACTTATCCTTTCACGTCAGAACATCACAGATCTGCCTGCAGCTAACCGCAAAGAAGAAGCTAAAAAAGCAGAAAAAGGTGCCTACATCGTTGAAAGTGACGAAAATCCCGATGTAATACTACTTGCATCCGGTTCCGAAGTTGCCACACTGGTTGAAGGTGCTGCGTTGCTTCGTGCGGATGGTATTAAATTAAGTCTCGTTTCTGTACCTTCAGAAGGACTTTTCCGTTCACAATCCGAAGAATATCAGGAAACAGTGCTGCCGAAAAACGTAAAAAAATTCGGTTTGACAGCAGGACTTCCCGTTAATCTGCTTGGTCTGGTGGGTGATAATGGAAAAATCTGGGGATTGGAATCATTTGGGTACTCCGCACCTTACAAAATTCTCGACGAAAAGTTAGGATTTACCGCTGAAAATGTTTACAAGCAGGTAAAATCATTATTATAATAAATTAATCAAATAACTAATATGCTGATGTTGCCAATCACTGATTGACACATTAGCATATTTTTTACTAAGTATCAGATGGATTTTCTTTCAATATTACTCATTAGCATAGGACTTGCCATGGATTGCTTTGCTGTATCCATCAGCAAAGGAATCTGTGTCGGTAAATTTTCATTTAAAAACACCCTGAAGATGGCATTTCTCTTCGGTTTCTTTCAGGGAATAATGCCATTAATCGGATTTTATGCCGGAAAATCGTTTATTCATGAGTTGAGCAGTTTCGACCACTGGGTGGCTTTTGGATTATTAGGCATAATAGGGGGAAAAATGCTGATAGAAGGTCTGAAACCCATAGATCCGGACTGCGAAATCACTCCCGATCCTTTCAAACTCAGGTTATTGATTTCACTGGCTTTTGCCACAAGTATCGATGCACTTGCCACGGGTATTATTTTTATTCCATTCCCTGATATCATCTTATCTGCCGTTTTGATTATCGGAATTGTCAGTTTTCTCTTCACCTTTTTGGGGATGGGAATTGGCATCCGGTTCGGTAAAAGGTTTAAATTCAATGTGGAAATACTCGGTGGCATCATTCTGATTGGAATTGGCACAAAAATACTGCTTGAACATCTCTTTTTATAAAATTACTCATCTGTGACGGATGTTAAACATAACCAACTATGAAGTACAATAACTATACTTTCGCGTTGATAATTTTTCTGATTATCTCTTCTTTCCTTTTCACCGGCAAAGCCCAGACAGCACCAAAATATGAGCTTTACGGCTTTGTGAGAAATGACTTTTATTATAACTCCAGACAAAATGTGGAGGTTATCGATGGAATATTTAACATATTTCCAAAACCGTTAGTACACGATGCTGACGGAAATGATATCAACAACACAGCTCAGGCTGAAATGATCAGTGTAGCAAGCCGTTTAGGTCTGAACATCAATGGTCCTGAACTATTTAAAGCCCGTTCTACGGCTAAAATTGAACTGGATTTTTGCGGTACAGGCACCACTTATTTTTTGGTTCGTCTTCGGCAGGCGTATATGAAGCTGAACTGGAAAAATACAGAACTGCTTGCTGGTCAGACGTGGCATCCGCTCTACGGAAATGTAGCTCCTACAATTGTATCGTTAAACTCCGGATCACCTTTTCAACCCTTCAATCGAAGTCCTCAACTGAGAGTGAAACAAAACCTGACATCAAGCCTGTCTGTTAGTCTTGCCGGTATTTATCAGATGCAATATACATCCTACGGACCTGAAGGCAAATCGAACAATTACATGAAACAAGCCTTGCTCCCCGATATGTATCTGGGCATGGAAAGCACCGGAAAACACTTTACCGGAGGTATTGGACTGGATTATAAAACTTTAAAAATAAACAAAAGCAGGCTTGGTTCAAAAAGCGCCATGATTTACGGACAATACGCCAGTAAGAAGTTACAAATCAAAGCGAAATCATTGATTGGTCAGAATCTGAGCGATTTGCAAATGCCTATGGGCTATGGCTTAAGTAGCTATAATGTTGAAAATAAATTACATACATACACCAACTTCAACCAGTCAGCCAGCTGGATTAATCTGGTTTATGGAAAAACCTGGCAAGTAGGTATTTTGGGAGGTTATCTTAAAAATCTTGGAACAGATAAAAATCTACTTCCGACTGCTAATAATGATTATACTGTCTATAGTTCCGGTTATTTTTCGGGCAATCAGCATCTGGATCAATTAATCAGGATTGCGCCGCACCTCTCCTACAATATGAAAAACATTCGGTTAGGTCTGGAGTATGATTTAACTAATGCCGGATACGGGAAACTTAACACTCAGGGAAAAGTTACCGATCCTTATTCTGTGACCAATCACAGAGTGGTTGGAGTAGCTGTGTATAATTTTTAAGCTTTAAACAAAGTAAAAAAACGCCGTAATCCGTTTAATAACGAATTACGGCGTTAATATTTCATTTTTAACAAATTATCCTTTACTTTTAATCCATTCGTCCATTGCTTTTGCTGCCCGTCGTCCATCACCCATGGCCAGAATAACGGTAGCACCTCCACGAACGATATCGCCTCCGGCAAAAATTATAGGTATTGAAACTGACTGCATAGTATCCTGATTAACAACCAAAGTTCCCCATTTAGTAGTTTCGAGTTCCGGAACCGACTGTTTGATTAACGGATTAGGTGATACACCCACACTGACAATCACCTCATCAACCTCAATCGTCTTCGTTTTTCCGGGTATTTCTACCGGTGAACGGCGTCCGGATTCATCCGGTTCACCTAGTTCCATTTCCTGCAATATCATCTGCGTAACCCGTCCGTTGGCATCTCCTATATATTCCAGCGGATTATGGAGAGTCAGAAATTCGATTCCTTCTTCCTTGGCATGTTTTACTTCTTCCACACGGGCTGGCATTTCTTCTTCAGACCGACGGTACACAATCATCGCTTTTTCGGCACCTAATCTCCGTGCAGTACGAACCGAATCCATGGCGGTATTGCCACCACCAATTACAGCGACTTTCTTTCCTTTGTAAACAGGAGTATCGGAATCAGGATTGGCAGCATCCATCAGATTAACACGGGTCAGGTATTCGTTGGACGACATAATGCCTACCAGGTTTTCTCCCTTAATGTTCATAAACCGGGGCAGTCCGGCACCACTTGCCACAAAAATGCCCTGATATTCTTTTTCTTCCAGTTCCTGGATGGCAATTGTTTTACCAATTATGCAGTTATTGGTAAAAATCACCCCCATCGCTTTCAGATTTTCGATCTCAACATCTACAATTTTATTGGGCAAACGAAATTCAGGAATACCATACTTTAATACACCACCAATTTCGTGTAAAGCTTCAAACACATGGACTTCATAACCGTATTTGGCCATATCGCCTGCAAAAGCCAGACCGGCAGGTCCGGACCCTACAACTGCGATTTTTATTCCATTTGCAGGCGCTGTTTCAGGAACAGAAATCTGACCGCTTTCGCGCTCGTAATCTGCCGCAAAACGTTCCAGATAGCCGATTGCAACAGCGTCTTTCTTCATTTTCAAATGAATACATTTTTCCTCACATTGTCGTTCCTGAGGACAAACACGTCCGCATACAGCCGGAAGTGCCGAAGTAAGTTTCAGAACTTTAGCGGCTTCCAAAAAATTGCCTGTTTCAATATGTTTAATAAAATCGGGAATTTGAATTCCTACCGGACAACCTTCCATACAGGTAGGATTAGCACAATCCAGACAACGCTGGGCTTCAGCCATTGCCTGTTCAGGTGTCAGACCCAGATTTACTTCTTCATTTCTGATGTGACTACGATACTCCGGATCGAGCTCAGGCATATGAACACGCTCAAGGTTGGTTCTGTCTTTAGCTTTAATCTTTGCCCGCAAATCTACGCGCCATTGTTCATCTCTTTTGGTATTCATAGGTATTATTTCGTATGCAAAATTTTATGTTCCATTTCTTCTTTTTCCTGATCTTTGTAGCCTCCCAACCGCATCAGCATTTCATCGAAATCTACCTGATGAGCATCAAATTCCGGCCCATCCACACAAACAAATTTGGTTTTACCACCTATTGTGACACGGCAGGCTCCACACATTCCTGTACCATCCACCATAATCGTGTTCAGGGATGCCACTGTAGGAATTTCATATTTTTTTGTCAGGATACTTACAAACTTCATCATTATGGCAGGTCCTATAGTTACACACATATCCACTTTCTCGCGTTGGATAACTTCTTCAATGCCATTCGTCACCAATCCTTTGTTGCCATACGAACCATCATCGGTCATAATGATCACTTCATCCGAATATTCGCGCATCTGCTCTTCAAGAATTATCAGTTCTTTTGTACGGGCGGCAAGCACTGTAATCACTTTATTTCCAGCTTTTTTCAATGCAGCTACAATTGGCATCATCGGAGCTGTTCCCACCCCACCGCAAGCACAAACCACAGTTCCAAAGTTTTCGATATGAGTCGCTTTTCCCAATGGTCCGACAAGGTCAGTTATATAATCACCGGCTTCTAAAGCACATAATTTTGTCGATGAAACACCCATTCGCTGAATCACAAGGGTAATAGTTCCCTTACTGATATCGGCATCGGCGATGGTTAAAGGAATTCTCTCGCCCTTCTCTCCTACTCTTACTATTACAAAGTGTCCAGCTCGTCGCGCTTTTGCTATGAGTGGCGCTTCGACCACAAATTTCACAACATTTGCTGAAAAATATTCTTTACTTATAATTTTATTCATCTATTTAAAAAAAGAAATTTGTTAAATTATTTTTTATGGTATTACTCTGATTTATAAATTATTGTGGAGTTACCGGGTTGGTCGTTTCATCCGGTTTACTCAAATCGAGGTCAGGAACAGGCAATGTTTCAATCGGTTCGACTATGGTACTGTCAACAAGCGCTGTATCAGGTTTAACATAACTCTGACATTTATAATCACGCGATATAGGCTGTTTTGGTTCCGCCGGAAACTTAGCCCGGTAATGCGACAGCTGTTTATCTGATAGCACTTTTTCCATAAATAAAGCAAAAACAGGCAATGCTGTACGACTTCCCTGCCCCATGCTTCCATTCCGGAAGTGAACACTTCGATGTTCAGCTCCAACCCATGCGCCACCAACCAGTTTTGGGGTAACACCAATATACCAGGCATCGGAATAGTTGGAAGAAGTGCCTGTTTTTCCACCGAATTCGGTATCCCATCTCATGAGGTCAAAATTCCAAAGTGCCCGCGAAGTTCCACCCGGTTCAGTAATACCTCCTTTGAGCAGTTCTGTCATCAAGAAAGCATTTTCATAGGATAGGACTCTTTTGGGTTTTATTTTTTCTTCGTAAATTGTATAGCCGTCCTTATCGACAATTTTTGTGACAATGATTGGTGAATGATACATACCTTCACCTGTGACAGTACTGTAGGCGTTGACCATTTCAAGCAGTGATACGTCAGAAGCACCGAGACTCAGCGTGGGAACTTCATCAAGTTTGGATTTAATGCCCAATAAATGAGCACACTTTGCGACATTATGAAGTCCTACTTCTTTAGCCAGTTGAGCAGCAACGGTATTCACCGATTTCGCAAAGGCGCTTTTTAAGGTAATATCTTCGTAAGAAAAACCACCGGTAGAGTTTTTCGGGCTCCAGGCATCTTCGCCTGTACCCCAGGTGATTGGCTTGTCAGTTATTTTGTCGCATGGTGATTTTCCTGCTATCATCGCGGCAGTATATACGAAAAGTTTAAAGGTGGAACCGGGCTGACGTTTACTTTGCGCCACTTTATCGTATTGCCAGTTATCATAATCCACATCACCTACCCAGGCTTTTACATATTTGGTATCAGGTTCCATAGCCACAAATCCACAATGCAGGAAGTGATTCACATAACGAATAGAATCCATCGGGCTCATGGTAAAAGTTTTTACACCTTTATCATAATCAAATACCTTCATTTTGCGGGGCAGGTTCATGTACTTATCTATCGAATCCTGATTGTTATTGTATTTCGAAGCCAGATTACGATATACTCTTGTATGCTTGGCAATGTCAGAAATGAAATTTTTCAGTTCATTTCCATTTTCATCGCGCCATGGATTCTGTCCGGACCAATGCGCAAAAAAGTTCCTCTGTAATTGTTTCATCTGTTTTCTGACAGCATCCTCGGCGTATTGTTGCATCCGTGAATCAATTGTTACATATATCTTTAATCCATCGGCATATATGTCATAACCGTTTGTTTCTCCCCATTTTTCCAGAAAACGGGTTAAATTCGCCCTGAAATACGGTGCAATTCCCTGATTAGGTTTTTCAATATTATAATTCAGCTGGATTGGAATTTCTTTTAACGAATCGGCAGCCTGCTGAGTAATATATTTATTGTGAACCAACAGATTCAATACAACATTTCTTCTTTTAAGAGAGTTTTTAGGATTAATGTAAGGGTTATACTTGGTGATGGCTTTAAGTAACCCGACCAGTACCGCTGATTGCTCATAATTAAGCTTATCGGGAGTGGTATTGAAATAGGTTTTCGAAGCAGTATATATTCCATAAGCATTACTACCGAAACTAACTGTATTCAGATACATCTCCAGAATATCATTTTTGGAATAAAAAATCTCAAGTTTAAGAGCTGCAGTCCATTCCTTAGTTTTTTCGAGGGGAAGTCTGAGACCCGGCAATGAACCAAGTAATCCTCTGGAGTATTGACTGCGGGTTTTGTACATGTTTTTCACCAGTTGTTGTGTGATGGTACTTGCCCCGCGCGGATTACCCTGAATCATATCTTTCATGGCACCAAAAAGCCCGCGGATATCCACTCCGAAATGTTTGTAAAAACGGTGGTCTTCGGTACTGATAAGTGTATTGATCAGACTTGGTGAAATATCCTCAAATTTTACGAGTTTCCGGTTTTCATTGAAATACTTACCGATAAGTTTACCATCGGCGCTGATAATCTCGGAAGATAAGGACTGTGGTGGATTGCTTATAGCTCTGAGCGAAGGCGACTTACCAAAGAGCCATAAAAAATTGATATCAACAAGAATTAAGTAAAACAAGAACAAACCGAAAAACGTAAGGATTGTATTGGATACTTTTCTCCATTTCGGAAGTCCGTAAAAACGAATGATCCGCTTTTCGCGCCAGTTTATAAACTGAAACAGTTTTACTTTCAGAAATCCGTAAATCCGGTTGATTTGACTATAAATTTCGTCCCTGTTCATCTCCTTATATTTTTTACGCAAAAGTAATCTAAATGTTTTAAATATTAAGTTCCATATCAAATATTGTAATCAAAAAAACATGGAATGGAATTAAAAAAATGTTTATAAAAATCATATATTTTTCCAAAAAAAAGAGCCTCAAATAAATTGAAGCTCTCAAAATTAATTTATTGTTGAAATTACAAACCAAATTCCTTTTTGATTTCATCTGCCATGTCCAGTTTTTCCCAGGTAAATAATTCCACTTTCACTGTTTTCATATTACCATTATATCCGAAGGTTTTTTCTTTAATGATCGGTGTACGTCCTACATGACCGTACGAAGCCGTTTCTTCGTACATTGGGGTACGCAGCTTCAATCGCTGTTCAATGGCTTTGGGGCGCATATCAAAGAGTTTCTCCACTTTTTGAGCTATCTGTCCATCGGTCAGATTTACCTTCGATTTGCCATAGGTATTAATATATATATTCATCGGTTTGGCAACCCCGATAGCGTAAGCGACCTGTACCAGCACTTCATCCGAAACGCCCGCGGCGACAAGATTTTTGGCTATATGACGGGCTGCATATGCTGCCGAACGGTCAACTTTCGAGGGATCTTTACCTGAAAATGCACCACCACCGTGAGCACCCTTACCACCGTAAGTGTCAACAATGATTTTACGGCCGGTAAGTCCGGTATCTCCGTGCGGGCCTCCGATCACAAATTTACCTGTCGGATTTACGTACAGGATATAATCATCTTTTATCAGCTGGTCAAACTGTATTACTTTGGCTTTAACCCGTGGTATCAATATGTTTTTCACATCGTTATAGATGACGGCAAGCATTTCTTCATCAGCTTGTTGCTGTGTTTTACCTTCTGAAGGTTTTACAAATTCGTCATGCTGAGTAGAAACAACGATTGTGTGAACTCTTTCCGGTTGGTTATCATCGTTATATTCAATAGTCACCTGCGACTTTGCATCGGGACGAAGATAGGTCATCACCTTTCCTTCGCGACGAATGTAAGCCAGTTCTTTCACCAGTGCGTGCGACAAATCTAAAGCCACAGGTATGTAGTTAACTGTTTCGTTACATGCATACCCGAACATCATACCCTGGTCGCCGGCACCCTGATTCATCGGGTCTTCGCGTTCCACACCTCGGTTGATATCGGGAGATTGTTCGTGTAATGACGATAAAACTCCACATGAGTTTCCATCAAACATATATTCGCTTTTGGTGTAACCAATACGGTTTATCACGCCACGAGCTACTGACTGAACATCCACATATGCCTGTGTATGCACTTCACCTGCCAATACTACCTGACCTGTTGTAACAAGTGTTTCGCAAGCTACTTTTGAGTTGGCATCCTGTGCCAGAAAATTATCGACAATAGCATCCGAAATTTGATCGGCTACTTTGTCGGGGTGTCCTTCAGACACTGATTCAGAAGAAAATAAATATCCCATTTTTTAATAAAAATTTAATTGATGAGCATGCAAATAACAGGCTCAAACCAGATTAATTTAAAATTCAGAGGATTGATTTAAAAGGACTGAAAAAAAACATGGAAAGTAAATTACAATTTAGCATTTTTTTTCGTGGTTGCAAGCAGTCCAAATCTTTCCACAATTATTTACGGTGCAAAGATAAATATTTTTTTTTGTACAGAAAAATATATACAGCTTTGAGGTAAAAATTATTTAGAAGGATTCAACAGTTTAATTATATCTGCCTCAATAGATTCCGGTTTTACATTCGAACCATATCTTTTTAGTGGTTTACCTGTTGGATCAATCAGAAATTTGGTGAAATTCCACTTTATATCGTCGGTTAAAGTACCTGATAATGAGTTTTTCAGGTAAGAAAATATCGGATGTGCATTATCGCCGTTTACATCTATTTTGGAGAACATGGGGAAAGTCACACCGTAATTCAACTGGCAAAACGACTGAATTTCTTCATCGGTGCCGGGATCCTGATTACCAAACTGATTACATGGAAAACCAAGAATAACCAGTCCTTTGTCCTTATATTTTTTGTACAATGTCTCAAGACCCGCAAACTGAGGTGTAAAGCCACATTTGCTGGCAGTATTGACCACCAAAATCACTTTGCCTTTATAGTCGCTCATGCTGACTTCCTTTTGCTGCATATTCAGCGCCTTGAAGTCGTAAAAATTTGATTTAGTTTCAGATCCTGAGTTTTTCTGTGCTGAAGAGCAACCAATAAACAGGGTAGTAAGTATAAAAACTGAAAAAAAATGTTTCATATAGATGATTATTTTAATAATTTGAATGAATAACAATGCAATCTGTTTTTTTGTTCGATGATTTGTACTTAAAAAACAATTTGATTAAAAGCAAAAATTAATTTATCTTTGCAGTGCAATCCGAACATTTTCAGGATTACAGACATTATATACATATTCTGCTTTATGGGGTGCCTTAATAAATTCGGGCTGAGATCATACCCTTTGAACCTGCACGGGTAATTCCGCGAAGGGAAAAAGATATTATCCATTTTAAATTATCCGTTTCATTAGGCTCTCTCATTCGATTATTAACTATTTAATTAATTAAAAATGAGAAAGTTATTTTTTTTGTGCTTTTTATTAGTCTTTGCTGTTAATATTTCAGCTCAAAATTCTATTCGTGGAAAAATTCGGGATGAAGAGAACAAGCCTTTGGCAAATGTAATTGTTACTCTGCTCCAGACAAAACAAACAGCGACAACCAACAATCAGGGTGAATTTGAGTTCAAAGGGCTGAAAGATTATGCATACAAACTTACAGCAAAATACATTGGTTTCGAAACCTGGGAAGAATTAGTAAAAACAGGTTCTGATTTAACTATTCACATGAAACCTTTGAACATTTTGCTTGAAGATGTGGTTGTTGTAGCAACCAGAGCAACTTCAGGTACACCCGTAGCTTTCACCAATGTTAATGCAGAACAAATTGAAGAAAGAAATTCGGGTCAGG
>DAONDU010000093.1:0-10129 GCA_035402725.1 Paludibacteraceae bacterium
GTCAGAAAATCATTATTTGACATTTCCTTAATCATCCGGAGAGAAGTTTCGAAAACGCCATTCACCTTATTTTGTGAAACAATCTCACAGCTATCGGAGCTAACAGGAGCCGCAGAACGAACCATGAGAGTTCGTGTTGAATACGAAGCACGAATTTCAGCAACATTTCCCTGCAAAACAATATGAGCTTTGTTGACCAGCGAAATATTTTCGCAAAGTTCCTCGACCGACTCCATATTGTGTGTGGAAAAAATAATCGTTGCACCCTTATCGCGCAATGCAAGAATTTCTTTTTTCAGCATATCGGCATTGACAGGATCGAATCCACTGAAAGGTTCATCAAAGATGAGCAAATCGGGATTATGGAGTATGGTGGTGATAAACTGTACTTTCTGAGCCATCCCTTTGGAAAGTTCTTCCACCTTTTTGTTCCACCAGCTTTGAATTTCAAATTTTTCGAACCAGTACTTCAATGCTTTGGTTGCATCGTGCTTTGTCATGCCTTTGAGCTGTGCCAGATACATAGCCTGCTCTCCCACTTTCATTTTTTTATACAAACCGCGTTCTTCGGGCAGGTAACCAATATTGCGTACATCTTTCGGCGAAAGTTTTTTTCCGTTGAGCAGTATTTCCCCGCTATCGGGCGCTGTGATGCAATTGATAATGCGGATCAGCGTGGTTTTCCCGGCACCATTCGGTCCCAATAAGCCGTAAACAGTACCCTTTGGCACAGTCAGGCTTACGCCATCCAGCGCCAGCTGACCAGAATACTGCTTAACCACATTGTTGACTTCCAATAAATTCATTTACGATTATTTTTTGTAGATATTATATTTTCCCTTCGTCGGCAAAACTGAAATATTTGCCTCCGGCTATGATGATGTGATCCAGAAAACGAACATCAATGGCTTCACATCCTTTTTTGACGCGTTGTGTGATTGTTTCATCTTCGCGGCTTGGGTAATTCTGACCGGAAGGATGATTATGAGCAACTGCAATAGCCTGTGCTGACTTTTCGAGTGACATTTTCAAAATCATCTGAATATCCACCACAGTTTGCCTGGAACCTCCCTGTGTCAGTTTTTTCACATCAATCACTTTATTTGCACCGTTGAGATAGGCCACCCAAAATTCTTCGTGTTTCAAATCCAGCAGTATCGGTTCAAATAGTTCGTACAAATCCGAACTCTGACTTATTCTCATTCGTTCAAGCACTTCGTTTGTTTTTCTTCTTTTACCCAATTCAAGCGCCGCACAAATAGTTACTGCTTTCGCCTCACCGATACCTTTAAATCTGCACAGCTCATTGATTGACAATCGAGCCAGTTCGTTCAGGTTATCGTGGGAGGATTTGAGTATTTTCCGGCAAAGTTCCACAGCACTTTCATTTTTGCTGCCAGAACCAATCAGGATTGCCAGCAGTTCTGCATCCGACAGTGCACTTACTCCTTTTTTCAGGAGTTTCTCCCGCGGACGGTCATCCTCAGCCCAGTTTCGTATCGACAAATAATGTTCTTCCATGGTCAAAAAAGGTTTTCAGTTTTCATATAATGGTAAAAATCCGGATAGGATTTTTACCATTAATTATTCAGATTAAATTTCGTTATGGTTTGTAATGCGATTGTTCCAGTATTTTCCGGTAATTATTCTCTTTCATTAACTGTTCCAGTGTAACATTTTCATTCCTTTCCATATAACTTTTTATTATCCTCCATCCTATCCAGGTTCCCAGGCGTCCGGGAGAATCCTGTGAAACGAGTGAAGTAAACGGTGCATCGTTCATGTATTTACTGATCAACTGCATATCGGTTGAGAACAGATGTTTCTTACCAACAATTGTTTTCCAGATTTCCTCTTCGTATTGTTCTGCCCATTTCCATTGTTTAGTTGTATAACCAATGATATCGTTCATTTTTTTATCGGGCATGAAAACAGATAATAAATAAATTACCTTACCACGATGCAGCATATTGTCGATCAGGGCATTATTCATACCGTCAAAACCGAAATACCGGAAGAGCGTAGCCGAAACCACATCAATTGCCAGACTTTCGCGCCGCATATTTTGGAGAAGATAATCGTAGGTGAATGATTTATAGGGTTCGTAATCAGCGCCCAGATAAAAATCCGTTCCCACTCCGAGAATACTGTCCGTCATTAGCACCGAACGGTTGAAACCGGAAACAAAAAAATATACTTCAGGTAATGGCAGTTTTGGGAAATAATGGTGAATGTACGTAAAACCACCGGAAATATCTTTTTCAATATCTGATATATCGCTGAATGTTTCCATCACCTTTTTGTTGACCGAAATAAAAGATGTATCCTGTACGAACTGTTTCATCATACCGGCTACAGCCAGCGTATCTTCGGGTAGTGTATCCAAAACGTTATAAATATATAAAGGCAAAAACGACGAATAAGTTTTGTATAATGCATCCACTGATTGATTCAGTTTGCTAATATCCAGATTGATTAAATCCTTGTCAAACCGGTGTATGGTAACATCCACTTTTTCTTTTGAAGTATTGATTTCGAAACGACTTTTCTTTGTACAGCCGGTAAATGTAAATAATAGAGAAATCAGCAAAATAATATAATTCAGTCTTTTCATCTGTTTATATTTTTATTTTTAAAATTATTGTCAGATAGCCTGTCCCTATTTATATGGAGAACACGCCATATAATCATTCCCTTCCCGATATGTATCGGGACAAGTCATGTGTTAAAAGTATTTTGGCATGGCTGTTTCGTGTGTTTATAATTTATTTATTAATTGTCACATGGAACTCGCACTTAAACCTCTCCTTCCCGATAAATCGGGACAAGTCGTGTGTCAAAAATTTACTTGTCGTGCTCGTTTCATCACTAAGAATTTATATAAATGTAAAACCGCAAAGATTCACAAAGTTAAAAAATTCTTTGTAAAGCTTTGCGGCTAAAGGATTAAATTTATACGAAGGAGTTATTTACTTTCTGTTTTTCAGTGCTTTTTCCTGTTCACGTTGCATTTTTTCAAGTCGTTCCATGAAACCGCTTTTCTTTTTTGGTTTTGCTTTGTTACCCTTGGCATGAAGTTGAGCAAGCAGTTTTTTGTCGTCAACAGTTGCACGGATAAGGTAAGTCTGTCCAATAGTAATAAGCGTAGATAAGAAATAGTAGTAGCTCAAACCTGATGCATAATTATTGAACATAAACATAAACATCACCGGCATCAGATACATCATCCATTTCATCATACCGGCTCCCGGTTGATCGGACGCGGTTGGTGTCTGCGCTGTAGTCAGTTTTGTGGAAATAATGCTGGAAATGGTCATCAGCAAGCAGAACAAACTGATATGGTTACCAAAAAATGGTGTAATAAGTGGTATGTATGCATTCCAGCTCAGGATTGCATCGTAAGCCGAAAGGTCTTTCGCCCAGAGGAAGCTCTGCTGACGAAGTTCGATGGCTGACGGGAAGAAACTGAACATGGCAAACAGAATAGGCATCTGAAGCAACATGGGAAGGCATCCGCTCATCGGACTTACACCGACTTTGTTATACAGATCCATCGTTGCTTTCTGACGTTCCAATGCTTTTTCGGCTGGTATCCGCGCGTTTATTTCATCTATCTCGGGTTTCAACACACGCATCTTGGCGCTTGACACATACGATTTGTAGGTCATCGGGAAAATGAGAATCTTGATTACGATAGTCATCAACAGGATAATCAATCCGAAACTTCCGATAAATGTACTGAAGAAGTTGAACATCGGAATGATCATATAGCGGTTAACCCATCCGAAAATTGTCCAGCCAAGTGGAATTAAATCGCGCAGTTCAAGTTTCTGGTCACCGGGAATACCTTTATCGTAAGCTGACAGGATTTTGTACTGGTTAGGTCCGAAATAGAAACGAAAACCGGTGGGCTGATTACCTGTCGGGTCAAATCCAACAGACATTTTAGAGGAAAATGATTTGAGAAATCCGGATTTTTCCGGCATCATTTCACTGTTGAACATAGTGGAAACGAATGATTCATCGGCAATCAGTATGGAGCTGAAGAACTGGTCCTTAAATGCAATCCATTTCACCTTGTTGTTCACTTCTTCCTGATCGTTTTTGGATTCACTCAGTTTTTCCATATCATCAGCCAGATACTTGAAATGTAAAGCTGAATATCTTTCTTCAAACTGACGCCCTTTTTCCTGTTGACGTATTTTGGAAGTCCAGTTCATCTCGAGCAGGTTCATCGAAGGCGGTATAATCGCATTCATGTTTGATGCCTTTACATCGTATTTCACCATATAATCGTTGGCTGGTATGGTGTAAATAAAATCGATATACGAAGCTGGCTGACTGGTTTTCAGTCGTAGCACTACGGACTGATTCCCATTTTTGTCTTTCACAATATCCCCGATCTGATCAAAATACAAATCGGAAGTATTTACCACCCGATTATTATTTGTAGTCAGGGTAAAACCAAATGTACTTTCTTCCTTATCGAAAAGTATCAGCGGCAACGAGTCATGTGTACGGTAGTTTTTCAGTTCGGCAGAATAAATCCGGCCACCCTTATTGCTGAATTTGAGTTTTATCAGTTTATTTTCAACGGTAATGAATTTTTGTTCACCAAAAGCAGAGGGACTGAATGCACCAAAAGCATCAGACTTTTGAGCAATAGCAGCTGAATCATTGAGTACTGTGCTATCGGCATTAGCCAGATATTGTTTTGTGGAATCAATTTTCTGTTGCATGGCAGCCTGCTGTTGCTGAACCATTGCAATTGAATCATTATACCTTTTGCGTTTTGCAATTTCGGCTTCCGAGGGTTTATTCAACGCTGCAAAGCCGAAAATGATTGCTGCAATTAAAATAAAACCGATAATCGTATTCTTATCCATATTTAATTATTTACAGATTTAATCATTTCATATTCCTTCCATCTCTGTACTGAAAGTCAGGCAGAGGAATAATCTGAAAATCTGACTGGTATTTATAATCTATTTAATTTATGATTTTTACTTTTCAATCGCAGCCTTAATAAAACTGCAGAATAAAGGATGAGGGTTAACAACAGTACTGCTGTATTCAGGATGAAACTGTACTCCAACATACCATTTGTGATTTTTTAGCTCTACAATTTCTACCAGATCGGATTCTTGGTTAAGACCACTGCAAATCATACCTGCATTTTCGAATTCTTCCTTGTATTTATTATTGAATTCGAAGCGATGGCGGTGTCGTTCGCTGATGTTTTCTTTTCCGTAAATCTGATAAGCTCTGCTGCCTTTTTTCAGTTTGCATTTATATGCTCCCAGACGCATACTTCCACCCAGATTCAAGATATTTTTCTGTTCATCCATTATATCAACCACATTGTGAGTTGTGTGCGGCTCTATTTCGGTGCTGTTGGCGTCATCATATCCGAGTACGTTGCGCGCAAATTCGATACACATGGTCTGCATACCCATACAGATGCCCAGACATGGAACATTATTTTCGCGTGCATACCGCAACGCGGTGAATTTGCCTTCCATACCACGCTGACCAAATCCGGGGGCGATCAGAATGGCATCCTTCTTCCCGAGTTTTTGCTCCACATTCTCGGGAGTAATCTTGTCGGAGAGGATCATATCGAGTTTTAACTTCCGGTTGGAATACGCGCTCGCGTGCATCAACGCTTCGGAAATTGATTTGTAGGCATCCTGCAACTGCACATATTTCCCCACTAAAGCTACATTTACTACCTCGGTGGCACCTTCCATCTTTTCAACAAATTCAATCCACTTATCCAGATCGGGTTCGGGAAGTTTTGTCAGGTCATAACCCATTTTAGTGAGCGCGACTTTATCGAGACCTTCTTTCTGCATATTCAGCGGAACACGGTAAATGGTCGAAGCATCGATGGACTGCATTACAGCGGTAGGTTCCACGTTACAGAACAAAGCCACCTTTTTCCGTAAATCCATCGGGATATCGTGTTCGGCACGAAGCACCAGAATATCGGGCTGAATTCCCTGTTCCTGCAGCATTTTTACCGAATGTTGCGTCGGTTTGGTTTTCAGCTCTTTGGCAGCTGCCAGATACGGTACATAGGTCAGATGAACAATCAGACAGTTCTTGCCAAGCTCCCACTTCAACTGACGAACGCTCTCAATAAATGGCAACGATTCAATATCGCCAACCGTTCCGCCGATTTCGGTAATCACAACGTCGTATTCTCCCTTGCTTCCAAGTATCTTGATGTTACGTTTTATTTCATCCGTGATATGGGGAATAACCTGTACGGTTTTACCAAGGAAATCGCCGCGACGTTCCTTGTTTATAACATTCTGATAAATCCGTCCGGTGGTGATATTGTTGGCACGATGTGTTTCGATGTTCAGAAATCGTTCGTAGTGTCCGAGATCAAGATCGGCTTCATGTCCATCGACAGTAACGTAACATTCTCCATGTTCGTATGGGTTCAGCGTTCCGGGATCAATATTAATGTAGGGATCAAATTTCTGGTTAGTCACCCTGAATCCACGCGCCTGAAGCAGTTTGCCAAGCGAAGCTGCAATTATCCCTTTGCCTAATGACGATGATACACCGCCGGTAACAAATATGTACTTTGTTTCTTTCACGTTGTTTTTTTACTTAAAATGATTCGTATGAAAATCGAATTTTAAGGTTGCAAATTTCGGAAAAAAAAACGAATAAATAAATAGACAATCCAAAATTCACACTTTTTACAACCAATGGTCCGGATGTTATTTATTTACTTCAACAAAAAACACTTAAGTTTATCTGAATTAGTTTGTTTTGTGAATTTAACCAATATGAGTAAAAGATGATTTGCAGCAATACTCATTACCCTGAAAGGTCGGTAAGTAAAACAGATACCATAAAAAAGCATCAATTTCATATAATAAAGCTGCATTCTCAACCTGATTAATCCGCCAATCACGATCAGCCTAACTCTTTTACACAATAATACGAATATATTAATAAAAGTTTCCCTACTTTTGCAAAAGTTAATGCCTGCAATATACTGATCTCATGAAAAAACTTTTACTTGCTATTACCATTATTGTGAACATTCAGTTACTGAATGCAAATCCATTGCCCCCGCCGGCTCCGGTTATTGTTCTTTCGGAGTTTCGTTTTGAGACGGATGGCAAATGGGTTCTTGAATTGTATAACCGGAATGATTATGGCAGCAGTATGACGGACAGCGTATTTGTGATTACATCCTCCGGCAGGGCGAAATTGAAAAGCTTTATTCCTCAGGGTTACGAATACCGCAGATTTGTAATAGTAAGAAATGAAGATATGCTCTCTGATTTATCGGTTAACACAAACGAAGACAGTATTAAAGTGGAATATCATTATATTGACTATAACGAATGGGGTAATGACGCGCGAAAAACAAGATACACCAATACAATTAAATTTGGGAAAACGGATAAAGGGTATATGCCTGCTCCTAAAACCGGCGAGTCGGTTGCAGAATATAACGGTGAGTATGGTTTGGATAAGTCTCCTACAATAAATGCACAAAACGACACAGTTGGAATGGTCATGGGAACCATGCGGGGTTCATTGTACGATGAAGAAAATAATCTCCTGAAATCATATCCCTACGAGTTTTACGGCAACGGGTTCGCGGCATTTAGAACAGACGAAAACGGAACGTTTTCAACGCGGGTTTTATTAAACAACTACAACATCACATCCATCTGCTATGACGATGATGGTGATTATAATCAGAATTACA
This sequence comes from Paludibacteraceae bacterium, assembly GCA_035402725.1. Taxonomy (GTDB): domain Bacteria; phylum Bacteroidota; class Bacteroidia; order Bacteroidales; family Paludibacteraceae; genus UPXZ01. The sequence continues at coordinate 7,745 of DAONDU010000093.1, forward strand.
AGCTGGCTGAAATAAATCCGGTAAATGTGAAATTTTCGCCTGATACCGTTATCAATGCAGACATACACATAATCAAGCGAACAGCAATGGGATTAAATGAAATTAATTCCGGTAATATTTCTGTTCTTAACGTCTTCCCTAATCCACTAAAAGACAAATCGTTCAACTACGAAACCACCATTCCCGTAAAATCGACCAACAGTTACCTGGAAATCGCGGACATCAACGGCAAAAAGATTGCCCGGTATCCGGTGGAAGAACAAAAAGGGTATATTAAACTGCCACTGAGTATTACAAAAGGAACTTATGTGGTAAAACTAATGGTGAACAGTAAGAACTATGGCTCAACAAAGGTATTGGTCGAAGAATGAAAAAGGCTGCATTCATTATTCTGTTGATTGGCATGTTGAGCGCACACAACCTGAAGGCTCAGAATAAGGTGTCTTTCTTCGAAGAGCACATTGACTTCAGCATTGATAAGGATTATTTTACAATCAATGGAATTTATTCTTTCTGCAATCATTCCGGCGTAAAGGTTAATCAGACAATATTGTTTCCTTTCGCGGTTGAAGTTACGGAAATCGACTCCATCAGAATAGTAAATCTTAAAACAAGTTCCGGCATAGGATTTAACCCGTCAGGCAAACTGATCAGCTTCACTATTCCTATTCTGCCAAACGACACGGTGGACATAAATCTCTTTTACAGACAAAAAACATCGGTTTCAAACAAATACATCATTACATCGACAAAGGCATGGGGAAAACCGCTGGAAAAAGCTGATTACTCATTGACTGCCGACAAAGACATCTCCATTAAAACTTTTTCTTATACCCCCGATTCTTTCAACAAAAAAAGAAAAATCTATTTCTGGCATAAGGAAAATTTTATGCCGGAAACAGATTTTATTGTAACGCTCAACGACTGAGAAATAATTATTGTTGTCCGACAAAAAAACACAGAAACATCTGTAATTTACTGTAATCGGAACAAATAAAAACATTAAGCCCCACCGGGGCTTGCTTTCCTGTTGTAACCAAATCGCTACAAATATTTTGCAACGCTGTTGCAAAAACAGCCACATAGTGGCTAAATCTTTGTAGTAAGATGTGAAAAACAAGATTTTTTGCCTCAGATGGAACATTCCGATCCATCGGAAGTGGCAAAATATTAAGTTTTATCGGACAACAGTGATTAATAATCACTTCTCGAATTTCGACACCGAGTATTTAATAATTTCGATACATTCGCGGAGCTGTGTTTCTGTGATAACCAGCGGCGGTGCAAATCGTATGATATTGGTATGAGTTGGTTTGGCAAGCAGTCCATTTTCGGCCATTTCGAGGCAAATATCCCAGGCAAGGTTCTTTTGGTCTGCATTGTTGATTATCAACGCGTTCATCAATCCTTTACCTCGAACAAATTCGGCGACTTTCGACGTTTTGCAGAATTCGGTCATCTCCCGGCGGAAAATAATTCCCAGTTCATACGCCTTTTCAGCCAGCCGTTCATCGCGAACCACTTCGAGAGCGGCTACAGCCACGGCGGCAGCCAGCGGATTTCCGCCAAATGTAGATCCATGCTGTCCGGGTAGAATAATATCCATGATTTCACGATTCGATAATACCGCCGAAACAGGATAAACTCCTCCCGATAAGGCTTTTCCCAGGATCAGGATATCCGGTTTAACCTCTTCGTAGTCGCAGGCAAGCAGCTTACCGGTTCGGGCAATACCCGTCTGGACTTCATCTGCTATGAATAACACATTATTCTCCTTACATAGTTCGTATGTTTGCCGCAGATATCCGTCGTCGGGCACCTTTGCACCGGCTTCGCCCTGAATGGGTTCCACGAGAAATCCGGCCACATTCCTGTTTTCATTCAGCACGTTGCGGAGCGCCTCCACATCGTTGTACGGGATGATGATAAATCCGGGTGTAAAGGGCCCGTAGTCGGTGTAAGCGTCGGGATCGACCGAGAAAGAAACAATGGTGGTGGTTCGGCCGTGAAAATTTTCGGCACAAACCACTATCTGAGCATCATTTTCAGCAATTTTCTTTTTCTGATAGGCCCATTTACGGCAAAGTTTCAGCGCGGTTTCCACAGCTTCGGCACCGCTGTTCATCGGCAGTACCTTTTCATAGCCGAAATACCCGGTTACAAACTTTTCGTACACACCCAGCTTGTCGTTGTAGAATGCCCGCGAAGTAAGTGTCAGCTTTTGAGCCTGTTCCGTGAGTGTTTCCACTATTTTGGGGTGACAGTGTCCCTGGTTAACAGCCGAATAAGCCGAAAGGAAATCGTAATACTTCTTCCGGTTCACATCCCACAGGTACACGCCCTCCCCTTTTTCGAGCACAACCGGCAGCGGATGATAATTATGTG
>DAONDU010000094.1:0-10058 GCA_035402725.1 Paludibacteraceae bacterium
TTTCCATCCGTCCCAGTCGCCTTCAGCCATACCGTCTTCGATTGAGTCGATGGGGTAGTTGGCAACGAGTTCAGCCAGGTAATCCACCTGTTCAGCTGAAGTACGTTTTTTAGCGTTAGCGCCTTCGAATTTGGTATAGTCGTAGATACCGTCTTTGAAGAATTCTGAGGAAGCGCAGTCCAGACCGATCATTACATCTTTTCCGGGTTCGTAACCTGCATTGCGGATAGCAGTGAGGATTGATTCGAGAGCTTCCTCAGTACCACCGGCCAGATTAGGAGCAAAACCACCTTCGTCACCTACAGCAGTGCTCAGGTTTTTGTCATGCAATACTTTTTTCAATGAGTGGAAAACTTCAGCACCCATGCGCAGACCTTCGCGGAAGCAGCAAGCACCTACCGGACGGATCATGAATTCCTGGAAAGCGATAGGAGCGTCGGAGTGTGAACCACCGTTGATGATGTTCATCATCGGAACAGGCAGTGTGAATGTGTTTGTTCCACCAATGTAGCGATACAGCGGCATGTCGAGGTAGTTGGCAGCAGCTTTTGCGACAGCCAGTGATACACCGAGGATGGCGTTGGCACCGAGGTTAGATTTTGTTTTTGTTCCGTCCAAAGCGATCATCGCTTTGTCTATTTTGCGTTGTTGCAGTGCGCATTCGCCGATGAGGGCAGGAGCAATCACTTTATTTACATTTTCTACGGCTTTAAGTACGCCTTTACCCAGGTAACGTTTTTTGTCACCGTCGCGAAGTTCGATAGCTTCGTTTTCGCCGGTTGATGCACCCGATGGAACGGAAGCACGGCCTACAACACCCGATTCGAGTGTAACATCTACTTCTACTGTAGGATTTCCGCGGGAGTCAAGTACCTCGCGGGCTACGATTTTTTCAATTTTACTCATAATTTTTTTTTTAATGTTATGATATTATTTTGTCTCTTATCTTTCTACTCTTATCTTTTGTCTTAATGTCCTGCGTTTTTGCTCTTTTGTCTTTTTGTCTTCACGAGATTTTCTTTTTCTTCAGTTTCAGTATTTTTCCGCACCAGGCAGGCATAAATACCCGGTAAGGACTTTGCGATGAGAGCAGCTGAACCGGAAAATCTTCATCGCTGTTGAGCAAATTCTCCGAACTGTAAAATTCGTCTTCAACCAGATTCAGGAACTGAAATGCTTCAGAGGGAATATTTATCTCCATTCCGAAGTTTTTATCCTGAAAATTTACGACGCACAAAAGTAATTCTTTTTTATGTTTTCTGAAATAGGCAAATTGCTCATGGGTATTAAAATTCGGATTACCAAAGTTGGCAAACTCCAGATCGTACATTACACCCTCTGTGATTGCTTTTTCGTTCATGCTCACTTGCAGGAGTTTCTGATAAAATGCACGCAGTTCTTTCTGCTCTTCGGTAAGCAGCACTCCGTCAAATTTTCCACCGTTTGCCCATGCCTGGATGGACGATACGCCCCAGTAGTCGAATATGGTAGTTTTCCCGTCCACACCGCTAAATCCTTCCTTGTCCATGCCCAGTTCGCCGAGTTCCTGACCCATATAAATCATCACGGGTGATTGTGTGAGTGTTGCGGAAACAATCATTGCCGGTTGGGCATAGACTCCGCTGCCGCAGAAAAATCCGGACGCGATGCGCTGTTCATCGTGGTTTTCGAGAAAATTGAGCATACGGTCTTCGATGCCGCTCAGGTTTTGCCACTGAGCGGTGATGTCACGGGCAGGTTCATTACGGCTGATAATGCCACGTAGTTTTTCGTACAACCCTACTTTGTCGTAGAGGTAATCGAACTTGCCGTTGCAGATATAGTTGCGGTACTCGGCGGGCTGATATACTTCCGCGATAAAGATAATATCCGGGTTTATGGCTTTTACAAACGGAATTGCCCAGCCCCAGAATTCCACAGGTACCATTTCTGCCATATCCACCCGGAAACCGTCCACTTCTTTGGCTGCCCAGTAGCACAGAATGTCCACCATTTTGAGCCAGGTGTCGGGTATCGGATCGAAATGTTTCTGCATACCTTCCACATAGTTGACGCCGTAGTTGAGCTTTACGGTTTCATACCAGTCGTATTCCGAAGGGAAGGCAGTAAACTGGTCGTTTCCGGTAGCTTTTGCCGGCATTTCGGTATAACCGCCGGTGTCGAAGGAGGGGGTAAAGGCAGTTTCCGGAGTATAATAATAGTTGTTCTGCGGCGAAAATGCCAGTTTCGGGTTATCGGTTTCTCCAAGGTCCTGTACGCCTTCGGGTTTAACATCGGAATAATACAGACGGGCTGTGTGGTTGGGAACGAAATCGATAATGGCTTTCAATCCGGCGTCATGTGTCCGTCGGATCAGATCTTCAAATTCTGCCATCCGGTTGGGAACATCATCGGCCAGGTCGGGGTCAACATCGTAATAGTCCTTGATGGCATATGGCGAACCTGCATTTCCTTTCACCACGCCTGGATGATCCCTGCGAATACCGAATGAGCTGTAATCGGTTTTGGTGGCATGTTCAATAATTCCTGTGTACCAGATGTGGGTAACTCCCAGTTCCTTGATGGCTTCAAATGCTTTCGGGGTGAAGTTGTTGAACTTTCCGCACCCGTTTTCGTAGATGGTTCCATTGTGTTTCCGGGTGGGGTTGTAATTGCCGAATAGTCGGGGGAGTACCTGATAAATTACAAATTTTGCCATGCTTATACTGTTTTTTTGAAGCTTCCGTTTATTGTTACTTGTCTTTAATTGTTCTGGTGCCGAGTTCAGTTTTTATCTCCCTGATCTCAAATTGAGAGGTTTCAGCCTTTTTCATTCTGAATTTCGCATTCATGCTGCCACTACTCTGAGCTATTCTGAAGTTATCGACATACAGCGTACTTTTTGGCGGCACCGAAAATCCGAAGTTATATCCGGCGGCACTGTTGACAATCTCCGAACGGTAGGCATACTGTCCGTTGATGAAAAAGTACATCATACTGCATTTCTTTACCACTTTTATTTTGTTGAGGCTTTTCGGCACTATCTGGTCGCGTGTTACCTGAGTAAAATAGCTGAACCAGGATCTGTTGCCGATGGTTGCTTTCCGATCGTTGTTTATCAGAAGATATTCCAGCGATGCACCTGATGCATCAGTCTGTTGGTTTTCGTCGGCATACGTTCCGTACACAATACCATATTTCGAGATATCGGCACCGGTATACTGAAGGGTACATTCAAAGCTGAAATCGGACAGCACATTAACAGGTGTCGCTATCAGGACAATCAGATTGACTGAACTTTGTGACTCGTATTTCAGCATGCTGTTTTCGATGGTTGCTTTGCCATTGTTTGTTTGTCCCAGTTTCCATTTTGTTGAGTAGGTACTGGTAAATTCGTCGCGGTAAACCTCTATAAAGTTTGTTGTGTCGGCGTTGAAACTTTCTGCCGCAAATGCCGGTATGGGTGCGCTTTCGTTAAAGAGTTCATCAAGGTAATATGCTCTGCGTTCACCATGATAATTCAAGTTCCAGGTTCGTCCGGATATCGCGTTGCCGCCACACATCATCGACTTCCATTCATCATTTATTAAAACGGAATTGGTGTGGGTTCTGTTCAGTATTCCGTGTCCCATTTCGTGGAAAATCAGCTCTTCGCGCATCTGATCAGTGCCATTCTGTAATCCCAGCGAGTCCCAGTAGGCTTTATCCACTTCAATACGGATGGGTTTTTCATAGTTGCACAGTCCGGCAACACCTTCCTTCAGATTGGAAAATTCAATAATCAGTCCGCTGCTTTTGAAGTTAAATGTCCGGTTACGGGTTGCAGCTTCCTGTTCAAAACGCTGTACATAAATTTCAAAATCACTTCCGACACGGTATTCGGTTTTGTCCTTGCAGGAAAAGAGAGCCGGAATGGCTGCAAAGAAAAGAATATAGGTGAGGTTTTTGTTCACTACAATGGAATTTAATTGCCCGAAAAATTACTGCAATTATATATGCGATGTTTATTTGGGAATTTTAAGTTAAATTCTTCATTGCAAAGATAAACAAAATTCGCCTGACCTTGTTATATATTGCATATTAACAAAATCTTATTTTTACTAAAAAATTGAATATAGAAAATGGCAACAACAAATTTCAAAGGTAACCCTGTGAATACCAACGGTGAACTTCCTGCTGTAGGCACGAAAGCTCCCGATTTCAAACTGGTTAAAAGTGATTTGAGCGAAGTAACCTTAAAAGATTTCGCAGGAAAAAAAGTAGTGTTGAATATCTTCCCGAGTATCGATACCGGAGTATGCGCCATGTCGGTGCGTCAGTTTAATAAATGGGTTTCGGAAAAAGAAAATACGGTTGTACTATGTGTGTCGAAAGACCTGCCTTTCGCCGCGTCGCGTTTCTGCGGTGCCGAAGGCCTCGACAAAGTGGTAACAGCATCCGATTTCCGCTACAATACGTTTGCAACCGATTACGGAGTATTGCAGACAGATGGTCCGCTGCAAGGACTTTGCGCGCGCGCTGTGGTAGTGGTAGACGAAAACGGAGTGGTAACGTACACCGAACTTGTTCCCGAAATTACAACCGAACCGAGCTATAATTTGCCCATATGATAATGTGAATTTGGTTTATTAAAGACAGAAAAGACTTGCCTGAGAGGGCAGGCCTTTTCTGTTTTTTATAAAAGGGCAGCAGAAAAGTCGGAACTCAATCATTCATGACTATCCGGGTCAAAAGAACTCCTATTCTGTCGAAAAAAGAAAAGAAGAAAGATTGACAGAGTCGGAACTCTGTCATCCCGAGATTTCCCGGACAACACAATTCTCAATTTATATTCAATAATGACAACCGGAACGAAAGAAAAATGATACATTTGCGGATTGCAGGTTACTTAACACTTAATTCAAACTTTTTATCCACATGAACGACGACACCAAATCCATTCACGAGTTCGACATGCAGCTTATCTGCGAGTATTTCTCCTCTCTCGAACGTCAGGGTCCTGGCAGCCCCGAAGTAACGCTCCGTGCACTGAGTTTTATCGATAATCTTACCGCCGAATCCAGAATTGCTGATATTGGCTGCGGTACGGGCGGACAAACAATGATGCTGGCACAGCACGCGCCCGGCACGATAACCGGCATTGACTTGTTTCCGGATTTTATTGATCTGTTCAACGCGAACGCGGCAAAGCTGAACCTGCAGGAGCGGGTGACAGGCAAAGTGGGTTCAATGGATCAGCTCGATTTTCAGCCGGGAGAACTGGATATGATCTGGTCGGAAGGAGCCATTTACAACATTGGCTTTGAACGCGGGGTGAACGAATGGCGTAAGTTTCTGAAACCGGGAGGATATATTGCCGTAACGGAGGCTTCGTGGTTTACCGATTATCGTCCCACTGAAATTGACGATTTCTGGAATGATGCCTATCCCGAAATTGATACCATCCCAGCGAAAATGTTACAACTACAGAATGCCGGATATATTCCTGTGGCTGAATTTATCCTGCCTGAAAAATGCTGGACAGAAAATTTCTATGTACCTCAGAAAAAGGCACAGGAAGTTTTTCTTGAAAAATATCCGGGAAATACTGCTGCCGAAGAACTGGTTGCCAATGAGAGACATGAAGCTCATTTGTATGATAAGTACAAGGAATATTACGGATACGTGTTCTATATCGGGAAGAAAATATAAAAAATAAAGAAAAAGCTGCGCCTCAAACTGCAGAACAAATTAAGCTGTAAATTATTAGCCTTCCGATTTTTACAGACAGGAAACAGATACAAAACATCGGATAGGGACGACAGAACTCCGATTCTGTCGAATAATATGAAGAAAGATTGACAGAGACGAAACTCTATCATCCCGGACAATAAAGGAAAATGTTTTTCCTTTCTGTCGGTATTTTTCTTTAACTTTGCATCTCAATAATTACATCTATGAAACTTTCCAAAATAGCTCATTTACTGGGTACTGATGACAATAACATTCCCGAAGTCGATATTCACTGGTTGCTCACCGATAGCCGTTCGCTCTCTTTCCCGTCGGGAACACTTTTCTTTGCCTTAAAAACAAGCCGCAACGATGGTCACCGCTACATTGCTGAACTCTACCGCCAAAATTTACGGTATTTTGTGGTTAGCGAAATGCTTCCCGATTTCGAAACCCTGACAGATGCCGTATTTATCCATATGGATGATACGCTGCAGGCTTTACAAACACTGGCGGCTGCCCATCGTGCTGAATTCAGCATTCCGGTGATAGGTATTACCGGCAGCAACGGTAAAACGGTGGTGAAGGAATGGCTTTATCAGATGCTGCACACCGATTTCAGGATTGTCCGCTCACCACGCAGCTACAATTCACAGATAGGAGTTCCGCTTTCGGTTTGGTCGTTGAGTGATAGCTCGGAGTTGGCAATTTTTGAAGCAGGCATATCCCGGACAGGGGAAATGCAGAAACTGCAGCCCATCATCCGTCCTACAATAGGGATATTTACCAATCTGGGCGACGCGCATCAGGAAGGTTTCACAGGTCTGAAACAGAAGTGTGATGAAAAAATGAAGCTTTTCATTGATTCGGAGGTGCTAATCTATAATTCAGATAATAAGCTGGTAGATATTTCAATTGCACAAGCGGGATTGAAAGCGCGTCTTTTTTCATGGGGCAAGAAAGCCGATACCACCGTTCAGGTACTGAAAACGGAGAAAACGGAAACCGGAACAATACTCTATTTAAAATATCAGGAAAAGAAGTTCGAACTGAATATTAATTTCTCCGATGATGCATCCATAGAAAATGCCATGCAATGCATTTGCACGATGCTTTATCTGAATTATAAGTCTGTAGAAATTAATAAAAGGCTGCTCAACCTCGAAACTGTCGCCATGAGGCTTGAAGTGAAAGAGGGAAATCACGATTGTCTGCTTATCAATGATACCTATAACTCGGATCTCAACTCGCTGAGCATAGCCCTGAGTTTTCTCAACCAGCAGTCAACCAAAAAGAATTTGTCGCGTACCCTGATACTTTCGGATATATTGCAGAGCGGACATTCATCCGAAGAACTTTATGAACTTGTTGCCAGACTGGTACAATCAAAGAATATTCACCGGATGATAGGAGTGGGTGAGGTTATTTCGAATTATGCCGATAAATTTCAGACCGAAGAAAAATACTTTTTCCGTACCACCGATGATCTGCTCAAATCGCCGCTGATGCGCGAATTCAGCAAAGAAATTATTCTGCTCAAAGGATCACGGAGTTTTCATTTCGAGGATATTCTGGCCAAACTGGAACTGATTGTACATGAAACAACACTGGATGTTGATCTGAATGCACTGGTGGACAATCTGAACTATTTCCGGTCGAAACTGCGTCCCGAAACCAAAATCATGTGCATGGTAAAAGCTTTTGCTTACGGCAGCGGTTCGGTGGAAGTGGCACGTACACTTCAAAATAACCGCTGCGATTATCTGGCAGTAGCTGTGGGCGATGAAGGTGCTGAGTTACGCCGCGAAGGTATCCGGGTACCCATCGTTGTTATGAATCCCGAAAAGGGAGCGTTCGGAACAATCTTTGACAATAAGCTTGAACCGGAAATTTACAGTTTCCGCTTGCTTAAACTCTTTATGGTTGCTGCCGAAAAACTGGCGCTTACCGATTATCCCATTCATATTAAAATTGATACAGGTATGCACCGGCTTGGATTTAATCCGGAAGACATGTCTGAACTTACAACTTTGCTCGCTAATCAGAATCAGCTAAAGGTTCGTTCTGTCTTTTCGCACCTCGTTGGATCGGACAGTCCACAGTTCGATGATTTTACGCGTCAGCAGCTCGAACTTTTCACCCGGTGCGCGGATGAATTGTCGAAACCTTTCAGCCATAAAATCATGCGTCATATCCTCAACTCAGCAGGTATTGAACGTTTTCCCGAATTTCAGTTCGATATGGTGCGTCTAGGTATTGGACATTATGGCATAACGGCTTTGCCAAATGTAAAATTAGCTACTGTTTGTACGCTGAAAACAATCATTCTGCAGATACGAGATGTGAAAGCAGGCGATACGGTGGGCTACAGCCGGAAGGGGAAAATCACCCGCGACAGTCGCATTGGTGTAATCCCGATCGGATATGCCGACGGTTTCGACAGGCATTTGGGCAACGGAACAGGAGAGGTTTGGGTCAACGGATGCCGCGCAAAAGTGGTGGGAAATGTGTGCATGGATGCTGTGATGATTGATCTCACCGGCATACCTGCCAGTGAAGGCGATGAAGTTGAAATCTTCGGAAAAAACATCTCTATTGATGAAGTGGCGGAAAAGCTTCAGACTATCCCATACGAAATACTCACAAGTGTATCGAGGCGTGTAAAACGTGTTTACTTTATCAGTTGATAGCAAACGATTATACTTCAATCAGAAAACAAAAAGAATCCAATAAATTCAGGTTATATACTGGTTACCATACGGAGATTTAGGTTGTTTTTATGCTGACTGCATTAATTCATAATATCCATACTGCTGATAATTTGCTGAAAAGTGCGGCACGGCTGGCAGCTGATCTGAAAAAGGATTTCGGAATAATTTGTTATGCGGATAATCTGCAACAGGCAGAATCTGTACAAAATAACATCCGGAACTATCTGTCGGAAAATAATTTTGTGGATGTTCAGCTATTTGTGAAGGTAGAAACTAAACCGCTACTAGCCGACGAATGTGAAAACAATGACACGTCGTTTCTGATCATTCAATTGATGGATAACAGCAGGAAAAACATTCAGAAGCAGCTGGATATGTGCCGGGAGTTACGAATTCCCTATGTTTTTTTTCAGGAAGAATTTCCGGTTTTTGATTTACGTAAAGTGATGCTCCCGATTGGCTTTCTGCCGGAGGAACTGGAGAAAGCGCAGTTTGCTTCCGCTTTCGGACGATTTTGCAGCTCGGAGGTGCTCATGCTGCTTGCTAACGACTACGGTTCGAAAGCAGCCGTTAATGCTGAAAGGATGAAAGAGCTTTTTGATCGGTTTGAATTCGTTTACAGGCAGGAAAAAGCGAAAGCCGACAGCTTCAAGGTGGAAAAGGAAGCTGTATCCCGGGCGGAAATGGAAGGATATGGGATGGTTATTATTTCCGCTTCCCGCGATTATGGGCTTGATGACCTCATTTTTGGTCCTAAAGAATTGCATCTGATCCGAAAGTCATCCGTTCCTTTGTTAATTGTAAATCCGAGAGGCGACCTGTATGCTTTGTGCGATTGATCCGAAAACTTTATTTTTTTAACATTTCAAATTCCGATTTCCATTTCAAAAAAATCTATCTTTGTACACTTATCAGATACATTAACTATGTCATTTCTTCAAAACAAAGGATCAGCATTTCGTCACATCATTTTAAATAAATATGTGATAACACTTGTTGTGTTTTTTGTATTTCTGATTTTTTTCGATGACCATAATCTGATTAACCGCTGGCAAACCTCCAGAAGAATAAGGGGTATCGAAAAAGAAATCAATTTTTATCAGTCGGAGATTGATAAAAACCGAAAAAAGATGAATGAAATGCAGACAAGTGATAAGAGTCTCGAGAAATACGCACGTGAGCAGTATTATTTGAAAAAAGACAGTGAAGATGTATTTATAATACGGGAAGAAGAATGAATAAAAAGGTACTCAGTATAGCTCAGATTACAGGAGCAGTTTTGGTTTTTGGCGGAGCTTTTCTCAAACTCCTTGAATATGGAACACCCACAACTTATATTTTCTCAGCAGGCGCTTTGATTTTAATTGTTGTTCAGTTTATCCATACATTACAGGCACGTAAGGAGGAAAAACGCATACAGCGCCTTAACCGGCTTTTATTAATAGCTACGGCAGTACTCGGTCTGTCAGCATACATGATGTTTGCAAAACCATATTCCGAGTCATGGGTCGTGATGGTCCTGCTTTATGCGGTGCTTTCTGTATTTCTTTCCTTCAGAACTAAATAGAAATCATATATTTGCAAAGCGGGCATTCAGATCAGATTGATTGAATGCCCGCTTTATTTTTTTATAGAGATAACTCCGGATCAGAAATCGTT
>DAONDU010000095.1:0-9986 GCA_035402725.1 Paludibacteraceae bacterium
ACCGACGAACAGGATAGTTCCTCGCTTGTCCTGTTTACAGTGAAAAAAGATGAACTTTATGAATTTAAATCAACAGCGGAGCAGGAAAAATTAATTCATATACTTCTTCGTTCCTATACAGGACTTTTTACCGATCCGGCTGCTATCAGCGAGGAAACACTGGGCGGACGACTTGGTTGGAGTCATCAGCAAGTGTACGATCAGCTTGTATCGCTCAGCCGCGAAAGAATTATAAGATACATTCCCCGGAAAAAGACGCCTTTTCTGACATTTACAGCACGCCGTGAGGAGGTGTCGCGACTGTTCATCACCCGCGAAGCGTACGATAATCGTCGGAATCGCTATGTGGAGCGTGTAAAAAGCGTGCTGGATTATGCTAAAGAAGAAAATCACTGCCGAAGTAAGGTGTTGCTCGGATATTTTGGCGAAACGGGTGCAGGGGCTTGTGGTAAATGCGATATATGCCTGAAAAATTCGGAAAATTTACTTACAGACGAAGAATTTGCTCAAATTAAATCAGCTATACTGCAAGTGCTTCAGGAAAAAGAATTAACAATCGGAAATCTGGCAAAAAAACTATCATACAAAGAAATCAAAGTTATGCAGGTAATCAGACTTTTACTGGATCAGCAACAAATTATTCAAAATGAACAGATGAAATTACAGTTGCCGCTATAATCGAAACATAAAATAATAATCTGATGACCTGAATATTTAAAAAAGATAAATTATCTTTGAAACCAAATACCATTAAAACCATATAAGAGATGTATAAACAAAACACATTTAAGTATTTTCGCTGGCATTGGGGAGATCGTTACGATGGATGGCGCGTTCGGAATGTCGATGCTGTTTTTTCAGTGATTCCTTATTTTCTGAGAACCCGTATGGATGCTCAGAACTATTTTGAAGAAAGAATTCCGATAGATCATATTGAAGCTTTTATCAGGGATAACAAAGAGGAAATACCCGGTCTGTCAATTATGCATATTGTCATTGCTGCAATGGTCCGCCTGGTTTCACAGCGACCCAATCTCAACCGGTTTGTAGTCTGGAATAAAATATTTGCACGTAATTATCTCAACTTCTCTTTGGTTATCAAGCGCTCGTTGTCGGACGACGGAGAAGAAACACTGATAAAACCATATTTCCAGCCAACGGATACACTTCAGGATGTGGCCAGAAAGATCATGGAAGAACAGGAGAAAAACCAGAAAGTGGGTCATGAGAACTCCTCGGATTTCTTGTCCAAATTTTTCGGATATTTACCTGACTGGCTGATGCGTTTAGTCGTGTTTACTTGTATGTGGCTGGATAAAGTGGGTTTGCTGCCCCGGTTTATAGAACAGGCAAGTCCCTGGCACAGCAGCATTTTCTTAACCAATATCGGATCCATCGGCGTTGAGTCAATTTATCATCACCTCTATGAATTTGGCAATTGCAGTATCTTTTTGGCAATGGGGAAAAAATCGCAGCGCCATACTGTCAACAAAGCCGGTGATGTGAAACCGTATAAAAGCATATTGCTGAAATTTGTATTGGATGAACGGATATGCGATGGCTATTACTATGCTTCTTCTATGCGTTTGCTTGAAAAAATACTGAAAGATCCGGCAGTTTTACTTTCTCCTCCCGAAAAAGTATTCGTTGATGAGGGTGTGAAATGGAAACGGGTGGATGGAAAATAGCAAATGGTTATTGGTTATTTATTTTTGGTTAGTATAGCAAAAATACAAATAATTGAGTGTTAGATAAAATGTGTTTTTAAGAATGCAACAAGAAATAAACCCGGAAAAATTAATTCAGTCACAGTCGCTAAAAGTCCCCCTTGAGGGGGATTTAGGGGGCTTTACTTCCTATTCTCCCCTCAGGGGGGCAGGGGGCATTTCTGTTCGTCTTCCTGCCGAGTGGGAACCGCAGTCGTTTGTACAACTCACCTGGCCGCACTCCGCAACCGACTGGGCCTATATGCTCGATGAGGTAAATGCCTGTTTTGTTAATATTGCACGTGAAATAAGCAGCAGAGAAGACCTGCTGATTGTCTGTGCTGATGAACAGGAAGTCAGAACTTTACTGTCTAATGTTGATACCACACGAATCCGTTTTACCCAACTGCCAACCAACGATACCTGGGCACGGGATCATGGAGGAATTACTGTTTTTGAAGACGGCAAACCGGCTGTACTCGATTTTACCTTCAATGGCTGGGGAATGAAGTTCCCGGCAAACTTTGATAATCTGATTACTAAAAGATTATTTGAGGAAAATATATTTGCCGGGAATGTGGAATATCGTAACAGACTCAATTTCGTTCTGGAGGGTGGCAGTATCGAAAGCGACGGACGGGGAACAATCCTGACCACTGCCGAATGTCTGTTGTCCGACAACCGGAATAATATGACCAAAGATGAAGTGGAAGCCAGGCTTAAAGAGTATCTGGGTGCCGGGAGGATACTTTGGCTTCATCACGGTTATCTGGCCGGCGATGATACCGACAGTCATGTGGATACGCTCGCCCGTTTGTGCAACAACCACACCATCGCTTATGTAAAATGTGATGACGAACAGGACGAACACTACGAAGAGCTAAAAAAAATGGAAGATGAACTCAAACAATTTTATTTGTACAAGGCAAGTCCTTCTCCTGAGGTAAATGATTTAGGGGAAGGCTATTCTTTGATACCTCTTCCGATGGCTGATGCGGTATATGATGAAAATGGTGAGCGATTACCTGCCACATATGCCAATTTTCTGATAATCAATGGGGCAGTGCTGATGCCGGTATACAATTCTCCTAAAGATGAAATTGCCCGTCAGCAACTTCAGAAGGTATTCCCCGATCGCGAAATAGTCTGTATAGACTGCAATGCGCTGATCAAACAACACGGCTCGCTGCATTGTGTAACAATGCAATATACAACAGCCCCCTAAATCCCCCTGAAGGGGACTTTTGGAGGTTTGCTGTAAATTATGAGATACTATATTATTTAAAAAATGTTTTTTATTAATTCCCCCTTTAGGGGGTTAGGGGACAAATATGAAAATAGCACTCATTCAGCAATCTAACACAACTGATATAGCTGAAAATATAGTCAAATTAGAAAAAAACATCCGTAAAGTTGCGGCACAGGGTGCTGCGCTTATTGTGCTGCAGGAACTGCACAATGGCTTGTATTTCTGCCAGACCGAAGATGTGTCCGTATTCGAACAGGCTGAATCCATTCCCGGACCATCAACTGAACAATTTGGGAAACTGGCAGCTGAACTTGGTGTGGTTATTGTTTTATCATTGTTTGAAAAACGTGCTCCGGGATTGTTTCACAATACAGCTGTAGTGCTCGAAAAAGACGGAAACATTGCCGGCATCTACCGCAAAATGCATATCCCCGACGATCCCGCGTACTACGAAAAGTTTTATTTTACTCCGGGCGATCTGGGCTTTGAACCTGTCCAAACTTCTGTCGGGAAACTGGGTGTACTTGTGTGTTGGGATCAGTGGTACCCTGAAGCAGCTCGCCTGATGGCACTTGCAGGTGCAGAAATATTGATTTATCCAACGGCAATCGGCTGGGAGAGCACTGACACCATTGACGAAAAAAATCGTCAGCGGGAAGCGTGGATTACAATACAGCGCGCCCATGCTGTAGCAAACGGAATTCCGGTGATAGCATGCAATCGGGTAGGGTATGAGGCTGACCCTTCCGGCGTTACAAATGGTATACAGTTCTGGGGCAGCAGTTTTATTGCAGGCCAACAGGGCGAAATACTCGTACAGGCCTCGGATAGCGAAGAAGAAAACATTTTGTTTGATCTGGATTTGCAGAGAACAGAAAAAGTAAGACGCTGGTGGCCATTTTTTCGTGACCGGCGCATTGATGCATACAGCGACATTACCAAAAGGTGGAAATAAATCAGCCTTATAAGATATTATGCAAACTCTTTTTGTCAACAGATGATAAAAAGAGTTCGTGTTTGTAATACATAATCAAAAATGTCTTACATTTGGCACATTATAAATTAAATGATGTCAGATGATATACAATTCCAGAAGATATTTTTTACTTACAATATTATTGTGTTCAGTAATTCTCACTCAGGGTGCAATACCTGCAGGTTATTATCATTTTGTACGCGGTAAAAAGAAAGCCGAATTAAAAACCACACTTCACGAGATATCTTCTCCGTTAGCCGTACTGGATTATGGAAGCGGACCTGGTTTTACCTGGCAGGGTTTTTACTCTACCGACCGTAATGCCGATGGAACTGTGAGGGACATGTACTCTAATACTGTCCGGAGTTTCAGTGGTTACAATTCGGTTGATGGAATGGCAATCGAACACTCATTTCCCAAAAGCTGGTGGGGAGCATATGAAAATACGGCTTACAAGGATCTTTTTCATCTCTATCCGGCCGATGCAATCACCAATGGAATAAAAAACAATCTTCCCCTTGGTGAAGTTACGGGAACTCCGGTTTTCGATAATGGCAAATCAAAAATAGGAAGAAATGGCTTTGGTGCAGTCTATTCTGACAATTGCTTTGAACCCGCTGATGAATATAAAGGTGATTTTGCCCGTTCCTACCTCTATATTTCCACCATATACGAAGATTTGACACCTTTGTGGAACTCACCCATGCTCACCAATTCAGTTTACCCTGCATGGAAACCCTGGGCTGTTGATCTGCTCTTAAAATGGAGCACGAATGATCCGGTCAGTCAGAAAGAAATTAACCGTAATGACAGCATCTATGCAATCCAGGGCAACCGAAATCCGTTTATCGATTTTCCGGAATTATCTTCCTACATCTGGGGTAAGGATACTCTCAAAGAGTTTACTTTTCCGGAAGAAACAGGTGCATTTCTCGTAACCCCGCGCCGTAAATTCAATATGGATTTTGGTGTTTTATTGTTGAATGTAACTAAAACACAAAAATTAACTGTACAGGGAATGAATATTACTTCACCGGTCACTTTTTCATTACAGAGAAATAGTCCGTCTCTGTCACTCTCAGCAAATACAATCACAGCTGAACAGGCGCACGCAGGTTATACGCTTCAGATAAATTTTTCTCCAGTCATATCCGGTACTGTTACCGATACATTGTTAATTCAGGGTGGAGGCTTGACCGAAATTACCCGTATTCCGGTGAGAGGAGTTGCCACCTCGGAATTTATGGCTACAGAACCTACCGAAATCACACCCGCGGGCGGAATACTTCACTGGCTCGAAGATCCCTATACGACAAATTATACCGTATCTCTATATAAGGGCGATACCAAAGCCGGCGATTTAATTATATCAGGGTATGTTGAAGGCGCATCCAATGATAAAGCGCTTGAGCTATTCAACGGAACAGGTGCCGATGTGGATTTATCGAAATATACCCTGCGAAAACAAACAAACGGACAGGGTGGGTTTGTGGTAACTCAAAAACTGACAGGTATATTACCCAATAATCAAACTTATGTGATTGTGTACAACCCTCCATCGTCATCTAACCCTGTGAGCAACGACCTGAAAAGCAAAGCGAATATGTTTGCAGATTCAATCTGTGCTTTTAACGGGAATGATGCTGTTGCTTTGTTCCGCAGCGGACTTCAGATCGATGTTGTAGGTAAAATAAACGGAGGAGCCGACTATAGCTGGGGTACGGATAAAATACTGAAAAGAAAAGCCGATATTACTCATCCGGCTAATAATTTTGATTTAGGTCAGTGGACGGAATATGCATTTGATCGGTTCGATAAGGTTGGTATCCATTCAATTAGTTTTGACGCGGAAAGTAATTATATTTTCAAAAATAAATCGGTTGGAATTGTTAATGAGTTATTAGTGGATAATCTCCTGCCTGAAGAAAATTACACCTATGACGTCACTTCGTACAGATCGGGTGTTGTCGCGAAAACCGTAAATACTCAGCGTTTGAGAACTACCGGACTTGAAACTCCTATCGAAATGGCAGCAACAGATATCAGTTCAACATCCTTTACTGCCAACTGGGAGGAAGTACCCTACGCCTCAGGATATTTTCTGGATGTGTATCAGTTGTCGGGGCAACTGACAACTGAAACAGAAGGATTTACAAATGGTATTCCAAAGAATTTAGGTTGGTCAGGCTCAGCTAGCGGAACTTATACATCGACAGCCAGCTCAGGTCTTAATCCGCCATCCATTGCATTTAAAATTAATGGAGATTCTCTGAAAACCAAACCATATCCGGATATCATCAGTAAGCTGAGTTTTATGTATAAGTTTCCTTCATCTGCGACAGGTTCATATTTAAGAGTTGAAGCACAGAATACATCCGGATTTAATAAAATTGACAGTCTTTCATATGAAGGAAGTACCTCTACAAAATATTATCCATCTTATACCTTTTCATCCGACAAAGGTTACACTGCAATAAAATTCACTTATACCAAAGTCACAGGTAACCTTGCACTCGATGATGTGACAATTACTCACGGACAGGTAGATACACTGTACGTGTTGAAAAATAAATTTGTGACCGGAAATCAGTATCCGGTGTCCGGGCTTCATGCTGGTAATCTGTATTATTATCGATTACGTGCCGGTAGAGAAAATTCATATTCCGCTTACTCAGGAACTATAAATGTCAATACAGTAAGTACGGCTACAGATAAGATCATTAACTCAATCTACAGAATCGGTACATTACCGGATGCAATCAGGATTTTTAACCTGAAAGGAAATGAAACGGTAAGGCTGTTTTCCATCACCGGTTCGGTTATTGCTCAGGAACATGTACTTTCGACTGCCATTACACTTCCGGTTTGTTCACGCGGAATTTTCATTCTGCAAATATCTGACGGAATTAAAACCGAATCATATAAAATAGTCAGATAAACAATTTTCAAAACTTACTGAAATTTGAAAGACCAAAAAAAGTTCTTCCATTCAGGGATATTGATAGAAAATAATGAGTTCGAAACGTTTGACCGACCGTTGCTGTATGCCAAATCTACCGATGGACTGATTTTTAGAAACAATACCGTTAAGTACAACACAGAATTTGAACAGTTTCATTTGAATAAATATATGTTTTTCTTTGAAAAAGTGAAAAATATCCAGATTAAGAATAATCGTTTTGAAAAAGGCTTAGACCCTGAAAAGGTCATTCGAACAGAGCTTCCCGAATCAAACAGTGTTATTCTGCAGAAATAAACTTTATAAAAAGTATAGATGAAAACACGTATTATAGTTGCCGGTTTTTTTGTTCTGTCCGTTTTGAGTAGTGTAAGCGCAACCCAGCCAAAGCAGGAATTGAAACTGAGGTACGATACTCCTGCCGATTGTTGGGAAAAAACGCTGCCGCTGGGCAACGGACGAATAGGGATGATGCCCGATGGTGGCATTGAAACTGATCATATTGTGCTCAACGATATTACGATGTGGTCGGGTAGTGAGCAAGATGCACTCAATCCCGATGCCATAAAGTATTTGCCGCAAATTCGCCAACTATTGCTGGAAGGCAAAAATATTGAAGCACAGGATATGATGTACAGGCACTTTAAATGCAAGGGAGTAGGTTCGGGATTTGGCAGAGGCAAGGATGTACCTTATGGCAGTTTTCAGATGCTGGGCGATTTGTATATACATCAAACTTTCCCGACCACAAGAGCTGAACAAAAATACTCACGCAGTTTGAGTTTGTCGGATGCTGTAGCTTCAACTTCATTTTCGAAAGGCGATTTGCAAATTACCAGAGAATATCTGGCTTCTCACGCCGATAATGTGCTGGCAATCAGAATTGCGGCTAATAAGAAGAAATCAGTTTCGTTTGAGTTGGAACTAAGCCGCACTGAGCGGGCTAATATATCAGCAAAAGATAATATCCTGATAATGGAAGGCCAACTCAACGACGGTTACAATGGAACTAAAGGTGTGAAATTTCTGACGAAAGTGAAAATTGTGCATAAAGGTGGTACAATCTCAATGGTTGGGAATAGATTGTCGTTGCAGGATGCTGACGAAGCCATGGTTTTGGTATCTGCTTCCACCAATATGTTGGATAAGAATTATCTTCAAACAGTGGATGAACTTCTTGCCAATACTGAAAAACGTTCTTATTCAAACATTAAAAAACATCACATTAAAAAATACCAGGAAAAATTCAATCGGGTGGAATTGAATTTAGGCGCTCAAAATACAAAGGATGCCACCGACAGACAGTTGAATGATTTTCAGAATAACGACAATCCTGCATTTGCAGCCCTTTATTTTCAGTTCGGCAGATACCTGATGATAAGCGGAACGAATGAACACTCGTTGCCACTCAATTTACAAGGTCTCTGGTCAAACACAGTACAAACGCCATGGAATGGCGATTATCACCTTAATATCAATCTTCAGATGAACTATTGGCTTACCGAAGTTTGCAATCTGTCGGAGTTGCATAAACCACTCATTGAGTTTACCAAATCTTTAGTTCCGTCAGGGACAGCAACTGCAAAAACCTACTACGGAGCCGAAGGATGGACAGCCCACATGATGAGCAACCCGTGGAAATTTACCGCTCCCGGCGAACACGCTTCGTGGGGTGCAACAGTCACTGGTGGTGCGTGGCTTTGCGAACATCTTTGGGAACATTATGCTTTTACACAGGATAAAGATTACCTGGCATCGGTTTATCCTACACTCAAAGGAGCAGCAGACTTCTTTCTGTCAACTCTTATCAAAGAACCCACACATGGCTGGTTGGTTACTGCACCGTCGTCATCGCCGGAGAATGGTTTCCGCCAACCGGGAACAAGCCAAACCGCTTACGTATGCATGGGTCCCGCTATGGACACCCAAATCATGACCGAACTTTTCAGTAATGTGCTTTCTGCTTCCCGGATTTTGGAAATTAACGACAAAACGGTATCAAAAATTAAAGAAACACTGCCCAAATTTCCACCTGTTCAGATCAGTAAAAATGGCTACCTGATGGAATGGTTGGAAGATTACGAAGAAGTGGAGCCACAGCATCGTCACGTATCGCACCTGTACGGATTGTTTCCTGCCAATCAGATTTCGCCCAACACTACACCTCAGCTTGCAGCAGCAGCAAGAGAGACACTCGAACGTCGCGGAGATGGTGGAACGGGTTGGTCCCGTGCCTGGAAGGTGAATTTCTGGGCCAGGCTTCACGATGGAAACCGGGCTTACAAACTGTTGAAAAGCTTATTACAACCATCAATCGATATTAATGCACCCGCAGGCAACCGTCACAGCGGTGGTACGTATCCTAATCTGTTTTGTGCTCATCCACCCTTCCAGATTGATGGAAATTTTGGCGGAACGTCAGGAGTTGCCGAAATGCTTATCCAAAGTCATGATGGTTATATTGAATTACTTCCGGCACTACCCGATGTATGGCACACAGGTGGTTTCAAAGGCTTACGGGTACGTGGCGGAGCAACAATTGATGCGAAATGGACTAATAAAAAGATTGAAATATTTACAATAACAGCAAATGTTGAGAACACGTTCTGGATCAAAGTTCCTTCAAATTCCTCCTTACTTACCAAAAACGGAAAAGCTCTGCCAATAGCCAACGGTTTAATTTCTTTGAAAATGAAAAAAGGAGACAAGGCTTTAATTAAATTTAGGTAGAAAATAAAAAATACACTTACGAATACTACTAATTGATTATTAAAAACCATTTCGGGATGCAAGTTTGTAAATCCCAAATGTGATTAATAACTCAAATAACAGGAGATGATAAATGGCTATTCTTCGCTGTTAAATGTGCTCCATTTTCAAGGACAGTTAACTGTTATCCGAATTGTAAATTGTCAGGATATAATTTTAATTTTTCAAACAGAAAGACTTTACAGATGCACCGCGACCATGTTGTTTTATTCAGAAATATCTATCTGATAAAAAATACAATCCCCTGACAGCTGGGTTTTATGGAAAATATTAAAAAATAATTTTCACACCTATTGCCATTTAGAAAAAACTTCGTACCTTTGCAAC
>DAONDU010000096.1:0-9953 GCA_035402725.1 Paludibacteraceae bacterium
TGATATTGATAGTTTTTTGGTTCAAATCCCGATTTAAGCACCTGATTGTCGGCCAGGAATTCCAGATTATGTCTGATTTCACGCTCCATAAGCCAGGCGGCAGGATTAAACCAGCATAAAATTGTTTGTATCTGTCCGATAAAAACATCCACACTATGCCATTGACGCGCATGGGTGTACTCGTGAGCAAGTATTTCGGCTGTTTCGGTATGGGTATGCAGTAACGGATTTATAAAAATCCATTTGAAAAAAGAAAATGGAGTTATTTTTTCATCCATCCTGATTACCGGAATTCCCTGAAGTTCAGTTTTATAACCTTTTAACCTTCGTTTGAAAATTGATATAAGCTGTACGCCGATGCGCAGAAACATAATAGTTACAATCAGAGAAAATATACCCCAGAGTACATTCTCGAGAGTAAACAGACTGGAGCTTGCTATCCCGCCCGGCGTGATAATAAATTCATCCAACTGAATGGAAGCGATGGCAGTCATTATTGGTTCCTGTTTTTTTATCCATCCTTCCACAGAAATGAGCGGATAGATAAATGAGAACAACACACTAACCAGCAGATATATCCGGCGTATCATCCAAAATGTATCCCGTTGAAAAAACAATTTGTAACACAGGTAAAACAGGATTAACGATCCGTTTACCTTGATCATATAGATTAACAAATTTTCCATAGCCGATGTCCTTTTTTTGTCCCAAATGACAGAATGTTCTGTTTAGGAGGATTTACAGAGTAATGTAAATTTTTAAAGTCATAATAAAAACCGGAATTCCAATACAGTAAATAATATTGAATTCTCAAATCTTAGACCTTGGTTGACTGAGGATTTTTTTCAATCAATCTGATTATTTCCTGAAGTTCTTCCGCCGAAATCTTTTTTTCAGCGGCAAAGTAACTAACTAAATCCTTGTAAGAATTCTCAAAATAATTTTTCACAACGTTCGACAAAAACTTCTTTTTGTAATCCTCTTCTCTGATTAAAGCCTTGTATTCATACGTGTTTCCATATCGTCTGGAGGTGACATAGCCTTTGCGTTCCAGATTTTTTACAACCGAGGCAATGGTGGTGTATGGCGGACGAGGTTCTTCCATTTTTTCCAGAAAATCTTTTATGAAACCCGGTTCATTTTGCCAGATGATCAACATAAGCTCTTCTTCCTGATGTGTAAGTTTTTCCATAAATATATTTTTTACGAACTGATAAATATCCAAAATATCAATCTATTACGAAAACATCGCAAAGCTACGAAAAGTTCGTAGTAAAAGAAATACTTTTCTTATAATTAACTACATTTAACGTTGTTAACCTCGTAAGAATAACCGGTCTTCATGTTGTTACATCCTGTTTATTTGTTTAACTGTCTGAAATTAGACTAATGAAAGGGTAATGCTGCTGGTTGCCGATCATAAAAAAATCCTGAAACAGGATTATTGAAAAATAACCTGTTTCAGGATAAAATGCATTAAATTTTTATTTGAATTATTCTGCCGGATGTAGAAATTAGTTATTTTTTAATTCTTCCAGCAACGTTTTTACTGCAGCTTCCAGCTGCGTATCTTCACCTGCAACAGCTTTGGTGAGGTCGAGCGGGGCTTTTACGTCGGGTTCCAGCTGGCTGTTTTCGAGGTATGTGCCTTCTGCAGTACGGTAACCTACTACCGGAATGCCGAAATACAACGCAGGATCCTGCAGGGTAACCCAGTTGACACTGGTCATGGTTCCGGGCACTGGCATACCTACGAGTTTACCTATTTTCATGGTTTTATACACCCACGGCGTTCCGTGCGCGTTGGAATAATCGGCTTCGGTTATCATCATAACCGAAGGTTTGTTCCAGCGCCGGCTGGGCATTTCGCAGTAGTCTTTACCACGTATTTCCTGCATCAGATATTGTTTTCCGGTAAAAAAAGTTTCGATATCTTCATGAAGACGTCCACCACCGTTGTAGCGGATATCTATAATCATTCCTTCTTTTTTGTAATACTTACCGAGTGCATCAGCATATACTTTTCGGAAACTTTCGTCGCCCATCGAAGGTATATGCACGTAACCCAACCGACCGTTTGACAAACGTTCCACATCGGATTGGCGTTGTTTTATCCAGCGGTTGTAGAGCAGGTCATCAAGAGTGCCGGCTGTAACGGGTTTTACAACTTCATCCCATCGATGTCCCGATACGGGTGAATATACCGAGATCAGGGTGTTTTTACCGGCTTTGCCTTCCAGCATTGGATAATAGTCCATATCTGGTAATATTTCTGCGCCGTCAATTTTTTCAATGATATCGCCGGCTTTCACTTTTGAGCGGAATGTGTCGAATGGTCCGTTGATGAGTACCTCATCAACAGTTAATCCTTTATCATTTCTGCTTACAAACAATCCGAGTTCAGCAGTTTTGTCGTCGCCCGAAGAAGGACGATAGCCCGAGCCGGTATGTGAAACATTCAGTTCGCCCAGCATTTCGCTGAGCATTTCGGAGAAATCGTAGTTGTTGTTTATGTATGGCAGGAATTTCCGGTAACTATTGGTCAGTTTTTCCCAGTCAACTCCGTGCATATTTTTTGAATAGAAACGTTCCTTTTCTTCGCGGTACACGGTGTTAAACATAGCTTCACGTTCCTGTGCCAGATCCATTTTCATGTCGGCTTTGAAATCAATGGAGGTGAATTTCTCGGATGAGACTTCCATTTTCTGCATTTTTCTGCCGTTCAGTATAAAAAGGTTTTTTTGTTCTTTATCTGTTGAGATACTGGCTGTTGCACCATTCAGTTTACTCAACAGTTTGGTTGAACGTTCCTTGAGGTCAATTACCCACATGTCATATCCTTCCTCGAAAGCAGCCAGATAATACAGTTTGGTGCCTTCTTTGTTGATTATTGCATCGCCAAGTCTGGAAGAATTCGGTGTGAGGCGTACAATTCGTTCATCAATTCCGGCCAGTTCCACCACAAGGTCTTTTGGTTTTTCTTCTGTTTTTTTCTTATCCTTATTTTCTGCCTTGTCTTTGTTGGCTTCTTCAGCTTTCTTTTTAGCCTCATCTTCTACTTTTTTTGCTTCTTTTTCGGCGTCGGTAAATAATTCGAATTCTTCCTTAGACATTTTGTATTTGTTGTAAGCCTCACGGTTAATAAATACCATCATCACGTCTTCCATAGAACCCCACGAAGCATGATTGCGCATACCGTATTGTTCGGAATTGAAAAGAATAGCATTACCATCCATTACCCAACGGGGCTTTTGGTTGGTATAGCCGCTTTGCGTAATGTCGAATACTTCACTGTCACCGGCTGAACTTACGATCCCTATATTGGAGTAGGGGGCGTGGCTGTTGGATACATATTCCAGAGTAAACCATTTGCCGTTTGGCGACCAATCGAAAGTCATCTCACCATTGCTTTCGTGCTGGAAGGAGCCGTCAGTGATCTGACGGAGCTTTTTGTTTTCAAGGTTGTAAACCATCAGTTTAGCTCTGTCCTGTACAAAAGCCACTTCTTTTCCGTCGGGTGAGAACTTAGGATGTTGTTTTTCGGATTTATCGTTTTTAATAAGAACTTCTTCTTCGATACTGGTTGCATTTGGAAAATTCGGATCGTCTTTGCGTGCTATTTTAGCCTGATAGATATTCCAGTATCCATCGCGGTAGCTGGAGTAAATCAGCGAACGGTTATCGGCTCCGAAATCCACATCAGCTTCCTGTGCAACCGTCTTGGTTATTTGTTTAGTTGTGTTGTATCCGGTAGAAGTAACAAAAACTTCACCGCGAACTATCAGTGCAACCTGTTTGCCGTCCGGTGAATTTACAGCCGATGTAGCTCCCGAGCTAAAACTCATTTTCTTTTCCTGTTTATTCTCCAAATCATTGGTGATGGTGACGGATAGTTTTTGAGCTTTATCAGCACCTTTTTTCAGGGTGTAAATTTCACCGTCATAACCAAAACAGAGGGTACCATTAGCTGCAATACTTAGAAAACGTACCGGGTTACCACTGAATGAGGTCAGCTGTTTCAAATTTTGAGGATTACTGATTGACGCTTCGAATACGTTGTAACTGCCGCTTTTTTCGCTAAGGAAGCAGAATGTATTGCCGTCGGGACTGTAAAGAGGGTCGGTATCTTCGCCCGGACGATCAATCAGTTTTCGGTGAGAGCCGGTCTTCATGTCGTATTCGAGAATATCTCGCGTCACGGAGGAAGTGTGGTGTTTGCGCCAGGTATTTTCAAATCCTTTCAGATCCTGATACAGGAATTTACTGCCCGTTTTGTTGAAACTGATTTTTTCAGTCGGTGAAGCGAGAATCATTTCAATTCGTCCGCCTTCAACCGGTACTTTGTAAAGTTCGGACAACATGGCAGTAGGAAATAATGCGCTTTGAACAGGATCCTGATAATGTGATGAAAAAACAACAAATTTGCCATCGATGGTAAAAGCGTATGGTTTTTCTGTTGCGGTGTGTGTTGTCAGTCTTTTGGCGGTACCACCACTTGAAGGCATCACAAAAATATCTTTGTTGAAGTTGAAGCGATCACTTACAAAAGCTATTTTTTGTCCGTCGGGCGACCAAATCGGGTTACTTTCGTAGGCATCGTTGGTGGTAAGTCGCGTGGCTTGTCCGCCAACTACCGACACTTTATAAATATCACCCTGATACGAAAATGCAACCTGAGTGCCATCTGGTGAAATAGCCGGATACCTCATCCACAAAGGATTTTCAGCGGTAACAAATAAGCCGGATAATAAAACAATACAAGATAAAATGATTTTTTTATTCATGATTATTTATTTATGTTTTTTAAAAGTGTACAAAAGTATTAATATTTTCCTAATATATGAAAATGTTATTTTGTTAGAATAATAAAAAACAAAGTATTTGTTCCTTTTTGATGAAAAAATGTGTAATTTCGTGAAATATGATTTTTGAAAAAACAGTTATACAATGAAAAAACAAATTTTATTTTTTTTGCTAATAATTTCAGCGGGTACTTTTGCTCAGGTCAGAAATGAAATTCAAATCCCTGATATATTGGGGTATAAAACGCTTAAATGCGATTTTCACATGCATACGGTCTTTTCCGACGGACTTGTGTGGCCTACTGTTCGAGTTGACGAAGCTTATACTCAGGGGCTTGATGCCATTGCCATTACCGATCACATAGAATACCGACCGCACAAGGCTGATCTTATCGGGGCATCACACAATCGTCCGTATGAAATAGCCGAAGTTTCAGCCAAAGCGAAAGATATCATACTTATCCGTGGTTCGGAAATTACCCGCTCCATGGCTCCGGGTCATTCGAATGCACTTTTTCTGAAAGATTGCAACGCGCTGGACGTGCCTGCTTTTATGGATGCTTTCAAAGCTGCCAGAGCTCAGAATGCTTTTATCTTCTGGAATCATCCCGGGTGGGATGCACAGCAACCAGATACTACACGTTGGTTTAAGGAACATACCGAACTTTACAGTGCCGGTCTTATGCAGGGGATTGAAGTGGTCAACGGACCTGAGTACTACCCCGAAGCTCAACGATGGTGTATGGAGAAAAAACTGACCATGCTCGGCAACACCGATGTTCACGAACCTCTCACACTGAAAGAAGGTGAACACCGCACTATGACCCTTGTTTTTGCGAGCGAACGTACTTCTGAAGCAATCCGGGAAGCTTTGATTGACCGTAGGACTGTGGTTTACCTGGACGATAAACTTATTGGCGAAGAGAAATACCTGAAAGAGATTTTTCATCAGGCTATAGAAATACTGAATACTGAAAAGACACAAAAATACTACCGGATAACAGTCCTTAATAATTCTGATGTACCCTTTTATTTGCACAAAACCTCGCACAATCCCGATTTAATTTATTTCAGGGATTATACCCTGGAACCTCACTGTAAACACATTATTACGGTAAAGCTGGCAAACGGAGTTACCGGAGGCGATGTGAACTTTGTTATTACAAATTTATTAGCCGAACCTGATAAGGGGCTGGAAATTAATTTTCCTATCTGACCTTATTCGTCTGAAGATAAATAAACAAAATTGACATTTTAGAAATAATTTAATAAATATAACACTGTTCCGGGAACTTTTTTTTCTATAAACGCTATACATAGTACGATTATCAATTCATCTCTATTTATAAATCAATAAAAATTAATCTTATGAATTTATCTAATTTACTGAACAGTTCAATTGGGCAAACAATTGTGAAAAGTGTTGCAGATCAGTTTGGTCTGGATGAAAGTCAGGCTGCTTCTGCTGTGAATACGGCAGTACCTGTTATATTAGGCGGATTGAACAAAAATATCCAAACTCCCGAGGGTGCAGAAAGTCTGAATAATGCGCTGGAATCGAAACACGATGGAAGTCTGCTGGATAATCTGGGTGGCATACTTTCGGGAAATGTAGGTGACCTGCAGCAAGACGGTGGAAGTATTTTGAACCATGTGTTTGGCAATAATGTGGGCGCCGTTCAAAACGGTATAGCTCAAAAAACTGGTATCAGCGCTGACAAAATTGGTCCTATTATTTCTATGCTTGCTCCGGTAGTGATGGCATATCTTGGTAAACAAAAAAGTCAGAACAATGTAAATGCCGGTGGTCTGGGTGATTTGCTGGGAGGTATGCTTGGAGGTGGTTCAGCTCAGAATGGTGGTGGCCTGCTCGATATGGTTACAGGCTTCCTCGATAAGGACAAGGACGGTAGTGCTCTCGATGATATCCTGGGCATGTTTACTAAATAATAAAATTGTTATTTTCATAAAAAAGGAGTTTGCCAAATCTGGTAAACTCCTTTTTTTATGGAATAATTTAGATACTTACTATATGAATGAAAGAATTATTAACTGAGCCATTATCACACGGAGGAACATAGTAAGTGGATAAACAGTAGAGTATGCTACTGCAGGCTGGTCGTTGCTTGAAATAGAACTTGAATAAGCCAGCGCGGGTGGGTCGGTAGTACTTCCTGCCAGCAAACCTATCAGCGTAAAATAGTTGAGTTTTGCAAATTTGCGTCCGATAATGCCGATAATCAATAATGGTAACACGGTTATAACAAAACCGATACCTACCCATAGCAATCCTTGACCTGAAAATACGGTTTCTACAAATTTTCCACCTGATGCAAGTCCGACGCTCGCAAGGAATAGCGAAATACCCACTTCGCGAAGCATTAGGTTGGCACTCTGTGTGGTGTAAGTTATAAGTTTCAGCTTATACCCGAAGCGGCCGATAAGGATTGCAATAATCAACGGACCGCCTGCAAGACCAAGTTTCACCGGCATCGGTATTCCGGGAACAAAGAATGGTATGCTTCCAAAAAGAATGCCAATGAAAATTCCCACAAAGATGGTGATAATAGGGGGTTCATTCAGTCTTTTCAGTGTGTTACCAAGTACTTTCTCTACCTTATTTATATCTTCCAGTTCACCAACCACCATCACTCGGTCACCCACCTGTAGTACCAGGTTTGTTGTGCCGAGCAGGTCAATACCCGAACGGTTAACACGGGTTATATTTACACCGTAAATAGAACGTAAACGCAATGATCCAAGTGTTTTACCGTTAATTTTACTGTGGGTAATAACAATACGACGCGATACCAGTTGTTTCTCGGAAGCTTTCCAATCCATTTCTGCTGGTTCGCCAATAAATGCCATGATGGGTTCCACATCAGACACCGCAGATATGAATAAAAGAATATCTCCTTGTTTCAGAATTGTTTCAGATTGAGGAATTAAATATTTTCCATCGCTCATCATGCGTGAGATGATAAATTTACGGCCAATCATGTTTTTAACCTGATGCAGAGTTTTTCCGCTGATAGCCTGATTGGTTAGTTGCAACGTGAAGCGCTCCGGTTTCACCATTGACGATTCATCGTCGGTTTCAAGTTCTTTGGCTTCTTTATCCAGATTGATTCGGAAAATAAACCGGAGAAGTATAATTGTAGTGATAATACCTACAACGCCAAGGGGATATGCTACTGCATAGCCTAAAGCAATTTGCGGGATTTCAGTGATTTGTCCGGCTTCATAAGCCTGACGCAATGCTTCCTGAGCAGCACCAAGTCCCGGAGTATTGGTGATAGCTCCCGACATGATGCCCACAATCATCGGCATTTGTACCCGGCCATCGAGTATGAAATAGAACGATACAGCAACAGTAACTCCCAAAAGTACAATTCCGGCAGCAAGGAGGTTGAGCATCATTCCACCTTTCTTGAAGGATGAGAAAAAACCCGGACCAACCTGTAAACCAATTGAGTAAATAAAGAGTATTAAACCGAAATCCTTCAGAAAATCAAGCACTTCGTGGTTGACAGTATAACCAAGGTGTCCAATAAAAATACCCATAAAAAGAACAAAGGTAGTACCCAGAGAGATTCCCCAAAATTTGATTTTTCCTAACAATACTCCCGTGAAGATTACAAAAGAGTAAATCAAAATGGTGTGAGCAATACCTTCACCAAATAATAAAGAATTTAACCATTCCATTGAATATATAATTAATTGAATTATAGAGTCTTAAAATAAAATTCCTGTTTCCCGATTTGTGGGTGCAAAATTAGTTAATTTTATTCAAAAAGTTAGTATATCCTGAGAATAATATTTCAAAAAAGGTTAACATGCAGAAATTCAGTTGTTTTAAGTCGGAGGGGGGAGACGGAAAGAAGCTTTTAGAAATTTAACGCTAATATTTGCGTATCATTTAATACAGGACAGTTTTCGCTCCGTTGAGATTTCAGACAGAGTATTGGGAGAATTTGTTCATGAATCGCTCGTAGTAAGTCTTTGAAACAGGTATATCGGGTGTGTTCTCGGCATCCATTTCGAGGTAAATACCGTTTTTTGTTTTGCGAAGCACTTTCACCTTGTCAAGATTTACAATGTACGAACGGTGACAACGAACCAGCAGGGTTTCTTTCGTCAGATTTTCATCCATCCACTTCAAAGTGTTACGTATCATGTAATGCGACAATTTTGATTTATTCAGGTAGTGAATAGTTGCATAGTTGTCGGCCGAATCAATGTAAAGAAGATTTTCAAGCATGACAGAAATTTTCAGTTCACCTTTTTCGTCGGAAAATCCAATCATCGATTTTGTGTTAACCCCGTTAGTCTCTTCCACCTGTAACTTTTCAATAAGTCTGTTTTTTTCTTTCCACGAAAAGAAAAGCCACGAGATGGAGTAGGGCAGCAGCAATATTAATCCGGTATTAATGGTGCATTTTTGTATGATTTCCATAAAATCGCGGTTCATTCCCTCTTTTGGTATGAACTTGGTGAATAAAGCGTAAAACAGTGACATTGCAAGTATTTCAAACAGAATCCATACACTAAACTGCCAGAAATTGATACTGTGAGCCCGGACGAAATACAGCATAAACATTCGGCTGATAACCACCACCAGCATGCCGGTGAGAATAATCAAACTCGAAAAAACAAAATAATTGAAGTCAGAAACTTCGGGATACCAGTTGCGTGAACCGAATGGCTGGAAAATATTTATGAAAAGCAGGGCAAACAAGGCCGTAAATAAAATTAAACGGATTATATTGCCTTTCTCGTAAAGATATGCTGGTATTCTTGAATTCATTACTGATAGATGTCAAGATAAAACTTTGCAAATGTAAGTCAAAATATATGAATTATGAATGATCCCATCTGATTTTTCACCCCGTAAATTTGATTTTTGTCCCTCATTCCGGTACTTTGTCCCTGTAGGAAGGAGTATTTCCCATTTTTTTGTTTATTCAACTCTGTGAATGTTACTTTGCAATAAATCCTCTAAAATATGATTACATACTCCAATCGTTATTCAGAACTGAATGCTGTATTTACTCAGGGAAAAAACATCAGTCTGCCGGAGACGACAATTGATATTTGTTTTTATCCTTTTACAAGTTCCATTTCTTTTCCAACAGAAGATGCGTTGATTGA
>DAONDU010000097.1:0-9869 GCA_035402725.1 Paludibacteraceae bacterium
ATGCATCACCCTGGGATAACCTCAAGTTTGATATGGAAGGTATTGAAGAGGTTCGGCGTAAATTCTTCGGCACACTTTATAATACCTATTCATTTTTTGCCCTGTATGCCAATGTGGATAATTTCACAAATGCCGATGCTGAAATACCCGTTGATGAACGGCCTGAGATTGACCGCTGGATTATTTCCCTGCTGAATACCCTGGTGAAAGATGTATCAGCATTTTACAATGACTATGAACCAACCAAAGCGGGACGTGCCATTTCGGATTTTGTAGGTGAAAATCTGAGTAACTGGTATGTCCGCCTCAACCGCAAACGCTATTGGGGAGGTGAATACGATAAAGATAAAATTTCTGCTTATCAGACCCTTTATACTTGTCTGGAAACGGTTTCCCGACTGATGGCTCCGATTGCTCCTTTCTATGCTGACCAGCTGTTTCTGGACCTGAATAATGTGACAGGGAAACATACCTGTGAATCGGTTCACCTGACCGATTTCCCGGAATGCAATGAAAACCTGATTGATAAAAATCTGGAAGAATGCATGCAACTTGCTCAGCAAATTTCGTCGATGATACTGGCGCTTCGACGTAAAGCCGAGAAGAAAGTTCGTCAGCCTCTCTCAAAAGCAGTAGTTCCGGCTCCCGATGAAACAACATTCAGTCAGATTAACTACATTGCCGGATTGATCAAAGCCGAAGTCAATGTAAAAGAACTCGAGGTGATTGCCCCGGATACCGATATGGATAACCTGGTGAAAAAGATAAAACCAAATTTCAAAACACTGGGGAAAAAATACGGCAAACAGATGAAAGAGATTGCAGCAACAATGCCTTCCATGACTAAGCAGCAGATTGCAGAAATTGAACGTAACGGACAATATGCTCTAATTCTGCCTTCGGGTGAGGTTCTGCTAACTGTGGAAGATGTGGAAATATTCACCGAAGATATGCCGGGCTGGCTGGTTGCAAACGAAGGAAAACTGACTGTAGCTCTCGATATTACCGTGTCGGACGAACTGCAGCGCGAAGGTGTTGCCCGCGAACTGGTAAACCGTATTCAGAATATCCGTAAAGCGAATGGTTACGAAATTACCGATAAAATTGAGGTGAAAATTCTAAGACAGGATGAAATTAACGCTGCCGTGGAAGAATATGCTGATTATATAGCTACACAGACGCTTGCTGCTTCCATACAACTTGTAGAAGAACTTGAACAGCCTACAGAAATCGACTTTGAAGATTACATGGTTAGATTGCTTGTGACAAAAAAATAATTTGCTGTCAACCATTACGATAATAAAGAGTTTACAAACGTAGAATTAATCAAATAAATTAAAGTCATTATTGTATGTGATTGTTAAACTATTTTTAATTAAAATAATTGCTTTTCCAAAATATAATTCTTACTTTCGCAAACTTAAATTCTATGATGTTGAATAACATCCATAAATACCGTTAATTATGACAGAAAAAGAAAAAACCAGATATTCAGATGCTGAGTTGGAAGAGTTCCGTGATATTATTATGGAAAAACTCGAAAAAGCTCAGAAAGATTATGAATTGTTGCGTAATGGTCTGAGTAACCTCGATGGCAATGATGTGTCTGATACTTCACCCACTTTCAAGGTGCTCGAAGAAGGAGCATCTACACTGAATAAAGAAGAAGCAGGACAGCTTGCCCAGCGACAGATGAAATTTATTCAACACTTACAGGCTGCGCTGGTTCGTATCGAAAATAAAACCTACGGGATTTGTCGTGAGACCGGTAAGCTGATCCCCAAAGAACGTCTGCGTGCCGTACCACATGCTACATTAAGTATTGAAGCCAAGGATGGCAATAGTAAGAGAAAACTGTAGTATTCGTTTTCAAATAATTATACAAGAATATCCTTTTATATAACATTAATTCGGCAACCCGGCTCACGGTGATTGTCGAATTTTTGTATGAAACAAAAAATCTGAATTTATAATTTCTAGCCAATGTCAACTTCCAAAAAATCGCTGTTGCTCATTATTCTGTTGCTTCTCATCGATCAGGCTTCAAAGTTTTATGTAAAACTGCATTTTCAGTTAGGGGGAGCAGTCGATGTTTTTCCCTGGTTTAAAATTCTGTTTGTGGAAAATAACGGAATGGCATTCGGAATGGAACTGTTCGGGAAATTATTTCTGACGTTGTTTCGGGTGGCGGCAGTTGTTCTGCTTGCTGTTTATATCCGCAAGATGATTAAAAAAAATGTACGTACAGGCTATATACTGGCAGTTTCGATGCTTCTGGCCGGAGCTGCAGGAAATATCATTGATTCGCTCTTTTACGGTGTAATTTTCAGTGCCAGCGCACCTCACCAATTGGCGGTACTGTTTCCCTCGGGAGGCGGTTACGAGTCTTTTCTGTATGGCAAGGTAGTTGATATGTTTTATTTTCCATTCATTACGGACAACAACGGCGAGACGATATTTTTCCGGTACATTTTTAATGTTGCCGATGCTTGTGTTACAGTATCCGTAGCTATAATTCTACTCTTCTTCCGTAAGGAATTAAACGAAAGTCTCGAATCAAAAAAAGTGCCTGTGTCAACCGATGAAAAGCAAAACTAATTTTTTTCTGAAAATAACTATACTGACCATTCTCGCCGGTATATTTGTTACTTCCTGTCAGCACCGTCCGTCCGGTGTGCTTAACGCCACTAAAATGGAAAACCTGCTTTTCGATATGTATGTCATGGAAGGTTCGATGAGCGCTGCCGGTATTGAATATAATGATCCCACGCTAAAAGAGAAGTATTATCAGAGTTTATTGACAAAATATGATATCAGCAAAGCAGAATTTGATTCGTCTGTCTCTTGGTACACCAAGCATCCAAAATTTTTCGAACGTATCTATATCAATGTCGATAACCGCCTGAAACAATTGACTACCGATGTGGAAAAACGTAAATTTCATCCGATCGACTCCAATGCGACAAACGATATTAATATCTGGAATCTCAGAACACGATATATTCTGACTAAAGATTCAACCCGAACCCGGCTAAAATTTGATATAAAAAGCATCGGATTTCTGCCCGGCGATTATTACATCCTGTCATTGCGGCATCGTATTGCTCGTACCGACACCACCTTCAATCCACACATGGTGATGTATGTCAACTATTGGGATGGTACTATCGACAGTATTTATACCAAAACCTACAACGATAACCTTACCCGCCGGTATAAGCTGATGCTCAAAGCCCGCTTCGACCGGAAGATAAAATCGGTGAGCGGTATGCTGTTGGGTTACGATTCGGTTCGTGGAAAAATGAATGTATATCTGGACAGTATTCAGCTTTTAAGGCGTTTTTATCCTACCCGTCAGGATAGTATCCGCGATATGGTGGATTGGCTGGATACAACGGTTATACCTGTTGATACGGTACCTGCTGCTATACCATCAAATCAAGGTAAAAAGTTCCCTGGCGGGAAATTTCCGATAGAAGCTCCCAAGTGAAACGCTTTACATCACATCTGATTTGTCCGACCGATGCTGAAGAACTGCACCGTGCTGTAATCGAACTGGACGATAACGGTTGTTTTTCGCGCTTAATATCTCTCGATGATACCTCTGTCGAACCTGCAAAAACACTTTTTCTGGATGGCATTATCACTCCGTCATTTGTTTCGGTAAAGGAAATCTGTTCACGTGGTACTGCCTGCCCCGACTTGTCCGGCTATTGTTATGTGAAAATGCATGAAATGATGAAATTACCGGAAACAGAACTTACGGGTAAACCCGTTATTTTTGACTTTGGCTGTTCCGCTGTTGAATTACTCAACCAACAATCCGGAATTTGCGCTCTTTCAGACCTTCCGCTGTGCGAAATAATCAACGCCTGCATCTTTCGTCCGGCCAGAGCATTAAGCATAAACACAGATATTTGTAAAAGCGGAACGGCAAAACTTATTCACTGGCAAAATGTGGATATCGTAAACCGTAAAATCACACCACAAACCAGACTTGAATGGTTGAAATAAAAAAAACCGCAATCTGTTGAAGTTCAGTCAATCAGTTGCGGTTTTAATTTTTGAATAATTTCTGAATTAGTATCCCAGTATTTTCAGCATGGATTTGTAGCTTTGCTCTTTGGCAAAGAGTTTGGTAAAATATTCGCCCTCTTCATCTTTGTCAATGATAACGAGTTTTGGCGCCGGAATAAGGCAATGTTGTATTCCTCCAAAGCCGCTTAGCGATTCCTGGTAAGCGCCCATATGGAAAAATCCGATGTATTGCTCTCTGCCCAGCTCCATTTTGGGCAGGAAGACGGCATTCGAATGTACTTCGGCGTTATAGAAATCTTCGCTGTCGCAGGTCAGCCCGCCCAGGTTCACGCGCTCATATTCCGAATCCCAGTTATTGATGGCCATGAAAATATAGCGCTGATTGATAGCCCAGGTGTCGGGTAGCGTAGTCATGAAGGAACTGTCAATCATATCCCATAACTCGCGGTCGTTTTGTTTCTTCTGGTTCACAATAGAGTAAAGCATGGCGCCGCTTTCTCCCACAGTATATGATCCGAATTCTGTAAAAATATGCGGTTCGGGAACTCCGTTCTGGTTACAGATTAGTTTAATCTGCGAAACAATCTCTTCAGCCATGTATTCATAATCGTATTCAAAGTCAAGATATGTTTGAATAGGAAAACCACCACCGATGTCGAGACTATCCAGTGTGGGACAAACTTTCTTTAGTTCGCAATACAAGTTAACCGCTTTACTTAATTCATTCCAGTAGTAAAGTGTGTCTTTTACTCCCGTATTAATAAAGAAATGCAGCATTTTCAGTTCTACCTGTTGGTTGTTGGCTATTTTTTCTTCGTAGTAGGGGATGATGTCGTTGTAACGTACACCAAGTCGCGAAGTATAAAAGTCAAATTTTGGTTCTTCTTCGGAAGCGATTCGGATACCTACTTTTAATTTCTGATCGAAATCTTTCATCAGCAAATCGAGTTCGAAGATATTGTCCAAAATCGGAATTACATTATTGAAACCCTTGTTGATAAGGCTTTGTATATTCTCAACATACATCGGACGTTTGAAGCCATTGCACAAAACAAATGTCTCCGGTTTGAGCAAACCCTGTTCGAAAAGCGTTTCCATGATATTGATGTCGAAAGCTGATGAGGTTTCGAGATGCACGCCCTGCTTGAGCACTTCTTCCATTACGAATGAAAAGTGTGAGCTTTTGGTGCAATAGCAGTAATGATAATCGCCTTCATAATCCACTTTAGCCATTGCCACGTTGAACATGCGGCGGGCTTTCTGTATGTTCTCTCCGATTTTTGGCAGATAAGCAATGCGCAACGGAGTGCCATATTGCTTGATGATATCCATCAGCGGAATACCACACCAACTCAGTTCATTCTCATTTACGGTGAATTCCTGATTGGGGAACTCGAAGGTCTGTTCAATCAGATCTACATATTTGTTTTTCATATTATTTTGAAAAATAAATATAAAACAATAAAAGTAATTAAGTCGGATGCTCCAAAAATTCTAAATCCAAATAAGACGGATTGATTATTTTTTCAGAATGAGCGTGCAAATATACAAATTGTTTGGGTATTAAAATCTTAACCGGATAGAAATATTTATTAATTATTAAATCATGTTTCATCTGTTTTCATTAAGAATTATTTATCGATTATTTATTGAGTATGAAATATCATCTAATGTTTGTCTCATTATTTACAAATGGTTCACAAAATTGTAATATATGAAACAATGTGAAGTAAATATGAATAAGATGAGGAAATAATATTTTAAATATCAGAAAGTATATTATATCTTTGCTACTTTTCAAAAAATACGAAATTTTAATTTAAATATTTATTAAATGATTTAATTATGGGGAAAACTACTTTATTGAAAATGGTGATTCTCGTTATCTTATTTCTCACTGGAAATAATGTAATGCAGGCAGATACTTACAGTCATACAATCACAGCAAAAACATGGTCTGCATATGATACTCAAACTTTAACTGGAGTTTCATGGACTGCATCAGCAACAGGTGGATCTTATTGGGGGTACGATGCTACAAAAGGACAACAATTCGGATCCTCAGGATCTCCCGCTACAGCTCTTTCTCTAACTACTAACGGTATAAGTGGGACTGTAACATCTATAAAAGTGTCTACTTCAGGAGGATCAAGTGTTGTAGGAGCTGTATCTATTTCTGTGGGCGGAACAGCGTTTACTCCAGCATCCACCACTATTTCTGCTACCAATACAGAGTATACTTTTACTGGTTCGTCAAGTGGACAAATCGTAATAAGTTGGTCTCAAACTTCATCAAAGGCGTTATATTTAAAGGCTCTCAATATTACTTATTCTGCTAGCAATAATCCCACTATCGCAGCTTCGCCTGCTTCTCTGTCGTTTTCATCCAATCTCAATGTTACTTCTGCATCGCAGGCTGTGACTGTAACCGGAACAAATCTTACATCTGCTCCCACATACAGCATTACCGGAACGGATGCCGCTCAGTTTTCAGCAACAGGTTCGCTTACAACAGCCGGCGGTAATCTGGATGTTACATTCACCCCTACATCCGTAGGTGCAAAAACTGCCACACTTGAGATAAAAAGTGGAACACTTACCAAAACGGTTGCACTAAGTGGTACAGGAATTGATCTCACAAACCCATATAATCTGGATGACAGCTCGCCTCTGACTTCACTGAACGAAACATTTGGTGACGGAACAGCCATTCCCACAACTCTGCCTTCCGGATGGAAATCAGTTTTGGTTCAGGGAAGCAAAAACTGGGAAATGAAACTTTTCAGTTCGAATAACTACGCACAGATGACGGCATACGGAGGTTCAGGTGTTTGCCAATCATTACTCATTTCGCCTGCAATCAATTTTGATGTTATTCAAAAAAATAATGTGAAATTTGACTGGCTTGCAGGATTTGCTAACGGAGCAACTCTCAAAGTGTACGTCATGCAAAAGGACGGAACAAAAACAGAAGTCAAGGCAATCAACGCAACGAAACCTGCAAGTGGGTATGAAACAGCTTTCACCACAGAAACACTTGACTTGTCGGCTTACAGCGGAGTGAAATTTCTTGTTTTCGAATACAACGGTAATACGACGACTCCTGCAACCACGACTTATCAGATCGACAATGTCGTTGCTTCTAAAGTGCAAGCCACCATTACCATTACCGAAACTACTATTCCGGCGATGTCAGCAGAGGTAAATGCTACCGATACTAAAACAATTAACGTAGGCGGATCGGGTTTATCTGAAAATATTAACCTGAACATAACAGGCGCTGATGCCGCTATGTTTGGAGTTAGTCCTGCCACTCTTACATTGGAGGGAAACGCTGTTCCAGATCAGTTTGTTACCATTACATATAAGCCTACAGCAGCGGGTAGCCATAATGCTATACTTGAAATAACAAGCATCGGTGTCGATACCAAAACGATGGCGTTGACTGGTTCAGCTACCGATGTAGGTACAGGAAATGCGAAAGTGCAGCAAACAGCCAAAGTCTGGGTTGCCAATGGAAAAATCATGGTTGAAGCTGCTGCCGGTGAAGCCATAGAAATCTACAACGCGATAGGTCAGAAACTTGTCAGCCGTATTGCTTCCGAAAGTCTGAACGAAATAGATTTATACTCCAAAGGTGTGCATCTGGTGAAAGTTAGTAACTGTGTAGCAAGAGTGCTGTTGTAATCTTTCTGAAAATAATTAACACCAATAGCCTGTTTCGGTAATCGGAACAGGCTATTGGTGTTTTTTAACTTATTGAATCAAGGAAAAACAAGGTTTCAATTGTTAGATTTTCTAAAGCCAATAAATTATATTTCATTATCCTTTTTAGTTTCTATTGGTTAGCTAATATTAAATTACGATGAATTATATTGGAATAATTATTAAAACAAAAAAAATATTATATCTTTACATTACTTAATTTCCGAAAGAATATTATTCACTTTAAAAACAATAAATTTATGCGAAAATTTACTTTATTATTAGCCATGTTTTTTGTTATGAGTTTTGCTGTGAAAGCAGCAACATATACAATTGACTTTGAGAATGAAAAAAAATCAGCGTACGCAAGTGCGGATGTCAACTTGGGTGGCGTTGACTCTATTAAATGGAATCTAACAGATGTAATAATAGCAAAAGCATCAATGGGTAATGCTGATTATTATGAAGGAACAGGATCACTTCGAATGAGAGGTTACACTACATCAGTTGCAACAATGTTAGCAAACAAAATTGGAGGAATAGGAAATATTTCATTTAAATATAAAGTTTATGGAACAGATTCTCAAATTCCATATAATATTGATTGGAGTTCTGATGGAACGACGTGGATAAATATTGGACAAATAACGGCAAATTCTACTGTACAGACCTTTTCTTTTGACTTAAATCAGGCTAATGCCAGAATCCGAATAATAGCTGCTGGTACTAGTACTTCAAACAAGCGGATGAATATTGACAACATTGTGATGACAGATAATGGTGGTTTGCCTGTTTCTCAAATACCGGTTATAATCCCTGCATCTGGTAATATCTACGTACCAACTACAGTAACAATCACTGCCGGTACTGGTGCATCTATTTATTATACTACCAACGGCACAGAACCAACCAACGCGAGTACACCTTATACTGAACCTTTCAGTGTAAGTACTACTACTACTGTTAAAGCAATCGCTTACGAAACAGATAAGAACCCAAGTACAGTAGCAACAGCAACATATACAATGGCATCTGCAACAGAAATCCCAAATATATCCGGATTGCGTTCCGTAACTCTTCCGTCCACCGAAGCTTATAAACTGACCGGTGAAGCAGTTCTAACTCTTCAGTCATCAACCCGCAACGCCAAATATATCCAGGATGCTACCGGAGCTATTCTGATTGATGATGCCTCTAAAAAAATAACTACTACCTATAATCTTGGTGATGGAATTACCGGTATAATCGGGACACTGGCGCTTTATAACAATATGCTTCAGTTCACACCGGTTGCCGATCCGGGAGCAGCCACTTCTTCCGGCAATGTTATCACTCCACTGCCTCTCGCATTAGGTGATTTGATTAGTCATCAAG
Organism: Paludibacteraceae bacterium; assembly: GCA_035402725.1. Taxonomy (GTDB): domain Bacteria; phylum Bacteroidota; class Bacteroidia; order Bacteroidales; family Paludibacteraceae; genus UPXZ01. Next base: position 9,118 of record DAONDU010000097.1, read on the forward strand.
CTGAACTGGTAAAGGTTTCAGGAATAACCATCAGCGATATTGACGGAGGAACAGGATTGTTCCAGTCTGGAAAAAGCCACAATCTGAATAGCTCAACTAATCCCGTTCTGCGTACTCAGTATTCCGATCTTGATTATATCGGACAGTCAATTCCGACAAATGCTCAGGATATGGTGGGTGTGGTGCTTGTTTACAACACTACCGCGCAGTTTGTTCCACGCAGCCTTGCCGAAATGGTTTCTACCGGTATAAGTACAGCAAAAGAAAATCTGAAGATTTTTGCCGCCAACGGAAAAATCAATTTCGAAGCTGAAGCAGGTCAATCTGTTGAAGTTTACAACACTGTTGGTCAGAAAGTACTGAGTGCTGTTACAATCAACGGAAACAATGTATTGTCCGTTAATGCCAAAGGTGTTACATTCGTTAAAGTAGGCAATCGTACTGCTAAAGTAATATTGTAAAAATATACCCGATAGAGAATAATTATAACAAATATAAAGTTTGTAGTAAGCAAGAGCTTGTCCAAGTAACCTGGACAAGCTCTTTTACTTTTTAAATCACTTTAACGGTTACCTTCTAATATTATTTAAAAAACAAAAGAACTGTTTCCTTTCAGGGAAACAGTTCTTATTATTTAGAAACTGTTTTGAATTTTATTTTTCATATATAATATATTGAATTTCAGCAGGTTATCTGGTATATTTTTCGTATCTTTATGATTATCAGTCAAATAATTATAAATGCGAGAAAAC
>DAONDU010000098.1:0-9863 GCA_035402725.1 Paludibacteraceae bacterium
ACTTTCGTACATTTCACTATTCCCAATAATTTGCCCGTTGGTTGCTTTGAGATTGAAAAAGAATTTTCCATTAGTCGATTCTTTCCGTTCAAATTTCGAATCGTCCTGAGAGTTTTTCTGAACAGACTCAATGCCATTCAAGCAACTTGGTTTGGTGGCATAGCCCTGGCTGCTTAAAATTACCTGGCCGTTTCCGGCTTTCAGATTAAACTGAAATTCTCCGTCTTTTCGGAGAGAAACAATAAATTTTCCCATAAAGATTTTTTTAATTAGAGTTATAACTGTTTTTTTTGAACTGGTTCAAGGTGTTGTGTATAAAATCAGCTTTTTCGACGTCATAGTTGTATGTCAGCTACTATTGAATAACGGTATTTCCTACAATCAGCTGATCGGTTATCGTCTCTTTTCGGTTATTTGGTTTGCCGGAAAGTATTACAACTCCGGTTTGTTCGAAAAACTGCCAGACTTCGCTGCGTCAATTCCAAAGATAATTTTTGGTAATTGCCCGGATGGTGATTATTCAATGATTAATTGATTGTCGATTTTTACCGGTTTGAGCGCCGAAACTTTTTGCAGTAACTTTGGTAAATCAGATTTTTTTATTTCACCGGTGAGAGAGATTACTTTTTCCATAACCTTATATGATACAGTCGGATAATCTTTCAGGGCATCTTTCAGTGCGGCTGTAAGTTGGACATCCTCCGGGTTAGTCGGCGGTGCTGCAACAGTCATGTTGTTAACAACCGATTTCACATTTTTTACAGATGCAGCCATTTCATACACAGCTATGTTTGTTTCTGCATCTATTACTTCACCGGTAAGAGTTACAACCTGCTTATCAACAGTAACTGTGATTCCGGGTGTATTCGGAATAGCTGCTATAGCAGTCTCAACGGCTTTTTTAATGTCTGCGTCTTTTGGTTTGCAGGATGCAACAAAAACGGAGGTTATAATAGCAATAACAAACAAGGAAACAAAACGAAAGTTTTTCATGTTTTTTTGTTTTAGTGTTAATTATTACATTAATACACATGATTATATATGATTATGGTATCACATATAATTATAGTTAATGTTTTTCAATAAGTAATTTGAAATGTAAATATAATTGTGAGTTTTGAATTATCCAAATATTTTATCATTTATTTATTAGTTTGGCAAAATAAATTGTACTTTAAAAATTTAATTGCAGAAACCAGGCGGAAAAATTGCTATTGCACAAAAATTTTAAGAATACTGTTTTTCACAAGAAATTCTCTCAGGTTAACCCTTGTGTAATAATAGTTTAATTCACCTACAGAATACAAAAAAACAAAATGTTTTGCTAGTTTTTTCGGTATGATTAAGCGAACAGTTTAATTACTTGTTTGATGACTAAGTTTATAAACACTAAATTTTCCGTAAAAATTCAGTGTTTAAAAATCTTTAATTAATTTTGTCGCAATCTATTCAATGATTTAGGAACTTAATCTACAAACACAAATGAAAAAAATTATTAATACCCTCAAAGCACCCGCTGCGATTGGTCCTTATAGTCAGGCTGTTGAAGTTAACGGCACACTTTATATATCTGGTCAACTACCTATTAATCCTGAAGCGGGAATTATTGATAAACAAGATATTACATCACAAACTGAACAGGTTTTCAAAAACATAGCTGCCATACTCATGGAAGCCGGTTATGAATTTTCGGATGTGGTAAAATCAACCGTTTTTCTTTCAGATATTCAGAATTTTGCCGGTATGAACGAAGTGTATAAAAAATACTATACTTCTGCATGTCCCGCCCGTTCGGCTTTTGCTGTTAAAGATCTGCCACTGGGAGCATTAGTGGAAATAGAAACAATAGCTGCCCGATAGATTATTTTGTTTTGAGTTCCGGTTAAAACATAATCGGAAATCAAAGCTGTGAATTTTCTGAAAATATTAAATGACATCGCCCGACTTAAATGAAACTAAGTTATATAACGCTCGATTAAATAAATATAAAAGGATGGTCATTTCAGATCATCCTTTTATATTTATTACTTAATTGTTACCATCGTTGCGCCAAAACCATATTCCCTGAATGATGCATCCTGATACAGATAGTTTTTATACCGGCTTTTAAGTTGTTTTTCTATTTCGTTTTTCAGAACACCTTCTCCTTTTCCGTGTATAAACACAATTTTCTGTCCTTTCTTTTTCTTATATTCTTCCAATATGCGATGGAATGTCTCCATCTGATAGCCAATCATATCGGCATTCGACAATCCGGCAGTATTGTCAATCAGAGCATTGATATGCAGGTCCACTTCGATAATTTCGTTTTTAGGCTGCTTCTGAATAATTTTAGGGCGTAGCTGCGGCTGGGCTTTTTGCTGTAAAGCTTGTTTAATTTCGGACGGCGATATTTCAGTCAATTGCTTTTTCTGGTTTTCTTCAGTCAGACTGATGAGCATGCAGAGGTCATCGAAATAATCGGTTTCAGTGAAACTGTGCAATTTGTAGAATTTCACGGTATTCAGCCTGAGCGTGAAATCGAGTACATTTTGTTCGGTGTACGTTTTACCCTTTTTGAACGGGATTATCTGTACGCGCACTTTCTCCCAATCGTTCAGTTGTGATTTTTCAATATCACTGATAAATTCCTGCATATTCGGTTCGATAGTTCCGTTAGCTATGCTTCTGCGGTTACCGTTTTCTCCGGCTACAAAGTTGTAGTAAAGAAAATAATTGCTGTCGTTCACCAGGTAACATTCGTAACCGCTGGTTTCCAAACGTTTTATGTCTTTTGGGAAAAATGCCAGGAATGCATTGAAAATTTCACCTTCTGTGGTTTCAACGATTGGTTCCGGATTTTTTGGTTCTTCCATTTTCACCTCTTTCGACGGGCTTACTGTTGCATTGTTGCTTTTCGCGGAGAAATCCTTTACCGGAAAATTGGTTTTTTCGTTTACCGCCTGAATGATCACACACTCGTGGGCAAGTGCAGGAATTTCAAATCCGTCGGCGTCTTCTACATACACCATATTCTTTTTCTCGTCAATACGGGTCACTTTTCCACCTCCTACTGCGTTCAGAAAACGCACAATATCACCGGTTTTTATCATAATCTTTATTTTTATTGCCTATTAACTTGGCACTTGGTTTTAATTGTTTTAATTTTGCGCAAATTTACAAACTTTTATTGCCTTGTGAACCATCCCGAACAAAAAGAAGCTATTTATATTGATGATTTTAACTACGAATTGCCCGATGAACGGATAGCCAAATATCCGCTTTCAAAGAGAGATTCGTCCCGGTTGCTCCTTTACCGAGATGGGGTGGTATCTGAAAGTGTCTTCTCAAATCTGGCGCAATATCTGCCTCAGAATTGTCTGCTTGTGTGCAACAATACAAGGGTCATTCAGGCAAGGCTCGTTTTTCACAAAAAGACAGGAGCCCGCATTGAGGTGTTTTGCCTGGAACCGCTGATTCCATCGGATTATGCCTTGTCCTTGTCGGCAACTGGCAGTTGTGAATGGAAATGCCTGATCGGAAACTTAAAAAAGTGGAAAGAAGGTGCCTTACAACAGAAGATACTTTTAAATGAAAAGGAAGTGACTTTTTCTGCTGAACTGTTGGAAACGGAAGAAAATACTCACCGCATCCGTTTCAGCTGGGATGCCGACGAATTCAGCTTTTCCGAAATCCTGATGCAAATCGGCGAACTGCCCATTCCGCCTTATTTACACCGGAAAACCGAAGAAACCGACAAAAAAACATATCAAACAGTCTATTCTAAAATTGAAGGTTCGGTGGCGGCACCTACGGCAGGGCTGCATTTCACACCAGAGGTGTTTGCAAGTCTGAAGTCGAAAAATATTGAAATAGAAGAGCTCACCCTGCATGTTGGAGCCGGAACTTTCCAACCGGTGAAATCAGCAACAATTAATCAGCATACCATGCATATCGAAACCATTGCAGTGCCGCTGAATACGATTAAACATATTCAGAGCAAAATCGGTAACATCATTGCAGTGGGTACTACTTCAGTGCGTACTCTGGAGAGTTTGTATTATATTGGAAAAAATCTCCTGTATTTACCCGATGAAAACATTACGGACTTCAGAGTTGATCAGTGGGAGCCTTATGAAACGACCGAGGATATTCCGGTTGAAAAATCTTTGCAGAATATTATTGATTATCTGGAAAAATATGACCTGGATACGCTTCATGCCGAAACACAAATCCTGATACAGCCGGGCTTTCAATTTCGCGTTATCACCGGAATGATAACAAACTTCCATCAGCCTAAAAGTACGTTATTGCTGCTGGTATCTGCCTTTGTCGATGGTAACTGGCGAACGATTTACGATTACGCCCTATCAAACGGATTTCGCTTTCTGAGTTATGGTGACAGTTCGCTGTTAATGAAATTTCGAAAAGCCGATTAATCTTAAATCATTTCTGACTTTCTTTCTTTTTTGTTATTTTTGCAAAAACATTAATTTGAAAAAGATCTTCATGGAAAAAATTATCATCCTTGATTTTGGTTCTCAAACCACACAACTAATTGGTCGCCGTTTGCGCGAACTGAATGAATATTGTGAAATCCTTCCTTATAATAAGTTTCCGGAAAATACGGATGATATTAAAGGAGTAATCCTCTCAGGAAGTCCCTATTCTGTGTATGATCCAACTGCATTTAAGGCAGATCTGAGCCGGATAAGAGGCATCTTTCCTGTGCTGGGTATCTGTTATGGCGCTCAGTTTATGGCATATTCCGATGGTGGAAAAGTGGAAGCCGCCGGAAGTCGCGAATACGGGCGTGCTTTACTTTCCGAAATTGATTCGTCCGACGAGCTGCTGAAAGGTATTTCCGCCGGTTCGCAAATCTGGATGTCGCATGGTGACAGCATAACCCAAATGCCCGAAAAATTCCGGAAAATAGCCAGTACCAGTGATGTTGAAATGGCAGCATACCGCGTAGAAAACGAGAAAACATGGGGCGTGCAGTTTCATCCCGAAGTGTTCCATACCTCCGATGGTATGATCCTGCTCGAAAATTTCCTGGATATCTGTCAGTGCCGAAAGGAATGGTCGCCCACTTCATTCATCGAGAGTAAAGTGAAAGAGCTGAGAGAACAGTTGGGAAAAGACAAAGTTGTACTCGGTATTTCAGGTGGTGTTGATTCATCGGTAGCTGCCGTGCTGCTCAATAAAGCAATCGGAAAAAACCTTACCTGTATATTTGTCGATAACGGTTTGCTTCGCAAGGACGAATTTGAGAATGTACTGAAAGATTATGAACATCTCGGTCTGAATGTTATCGGTGTTGATGCTAAAGATTATTTCTACAATGCGCTGAAGGATGTGAAAGAACCTGAACGGAAACGTAAAATCATTGGTTCAGCATTTATCGATGTTTTTAATCAGGAAGCTCACAAAGTAAAGGACGTGAAATGGCTGGCTCAGGGCACTATTTATCCCGATGTAATTGAGTCGCTGTCTATTACCGGAACTGTCATCAAGTCGCATCACAATGTGGGAGGACTTCCGGAAAAAATGGATTTGAAACTTTGTGAGCCGTTGCGGTTGCTGTTTAAAGATGAAGTTCGTCGGGTGGGAAGTCAGCTTGGCATGATGAGTCATCTCCTCAAGCGTCATCCGTTCCCCGGACCGGGACTTGCTGTACGAATTCTGGGCGATATTACCCCCGAAAAGGTAAGAATACTTCAGGAAGCTGATGATATTTTCATCAGCGGACTTCGCGAGTGGAATTTGTACGATAAAGTTTGGCAGGCAGGAGTGATATTGCTGCCTGTACAATCTGTAGGAGTGATGGGAGATGAGCGCACCTATGAAAATGCTGTGGCGCTTCGGGCTGTGACTTCAACCGATGCTATGACAGCCGACTGGGCGCAGCTCCCTTACGATTTTCTGGCCAAAGTTTCCAACGAAATTATCAATAAAGTGAAAGGTGTCAACCGAGTAGTTTACGACATCAGTTCCAAACCACCAGCAACCATTGAGTGGGAGTAATAAGCCTCACCAGAAATTCCCGAAGGGAGAGTCTTAATTTACTTTTTAAATAAACGAATCATACCATAATTCTCCCTTAAGTGGGATAGGGGGCTTAATGATTGATACTCATTCACATATCTATTCCGAAGAATTTGATTCCGACCGCGATGAGGTAATCCTGCGTGCACAACATGCCGGGGTGACAAAAATAATTCTTCCCAATGTCGATTCAGATACCCTGCCCCGCTTACTGGAACTGGAAGCAAGATATCCGGACTATTGTTATGCTGCTATTGGCTTGCATCCCGAAAGCGTGAAAGAGGATTATCTAAAACAGCTTGAGATAATCAAAGCCGAACTCGAACGAAGAAAATATATTGCAGTAGGCGAAATAGGCATTGATCTATACTGGGATAAAAATTATCAGACGGAGCAAATACGAGCATTTCAAACTCAGGTTGAATGGGCGATTGAGCTCAACTTACCTGTCATCATTCATGTGAGGAATTCCCACCGCGAAACGATAGATACATTGAAACACTATGCAGGCAGCGGATTGAAAGGAATTTTTCATTGCTTCGGAGGAACTCCGGAAGAAGCCGACGAGATATTCAGTCTTGGTGATTTCAAACTGGGCATAGGTGGGGTGGTAACATTCAAAAACTCCGGACTGGCTGACAGTCTGATGCATATTCCGCTCGAAAAGCTGGTACTTGAGACCGACTCACCTTATCTTACTCCTGCACCGTTTCGCGGAAAGCGAAACGAAAGTTCTTATCTCAGATACGTTGCAGTCAGGCTGGCTGAAATCTATAACGTTTCACAGGATGAAGTAGATCGCATTACGACAGAAAGTACCTGTTCGGTTTTTTCAGGTCTGAAATAACAAAACATAAGATTACTTTAAAATAAAAAATGCATGGCTAAAAACCATGCATTTATCATTCTGCGGAGAAAGCGGGATTCGAACCCGCGATACCCTTTAGGGGTATACACGCTTTCCAGGCGTGCCTCTTCAACCACTCGAGCATCTCTCCTTCGGTATCGGACTGCAAATGTATAAAAATAAACCGAAATATGAAAACCTTTATCCTTTTTCAAACCTGAATAATTTTGCAAAATCAATTTTAAGTATTTTGTGAGAAATCTGACATAGATTAAAAAAATACATATCTTTGTGCGTTAACTTTTTTTATTCACATTATAAAAAAATGCTTTATGTCAATTCTATTAATTGTTATCGCTGTTTTTGTTCTCCTGATAATCTTTACTGGCTTTTGTACGGTTAATCAGGGTTATGTGGCTGTTACAACTATTTTCGGAAAGTATCAGCGTATCATGGGTCCTGGCCTGAATTTTAAAATTCCGTTAATTGAAATGGTTCACAAGCGCATTTCTATCCAGAATCGTTCTGTTGAACTTGAATTTCAGGCTGTTACGCAGGATCAGGCAAATGTGTATTTCAAAGCAATGTTACTCTATTCGGTACTCAATCAGTCGGAAGATGTGGTAAAAAATGTCGCCTTCAAATTTGTCGACGACCGTAATTTTATGCAGGCGCTTATCCGTACCATCGAGGGAACTATCAGGAGCTTTGTTGCCACTAAAAAACAGGCTGAAATTCTGGGATTGCGCACCGAAATTATCCTTGAAGTGAAGAAACACCTCGATGACACACTCGAAAGCTGGGGATATCACATGATTGACATTCAGCTTAATGATATTACTTTCGATGAGGAAATCATCAAATCGATGGCTCGCGTTGTTGCGTCCAACAACCTCAAGGCGGCTGCCGAAAACGAAGGACAAGCGTTGCTCATTACCAAAACCAAATCGGCTGAAGCAGATGGTAATGCCATCAAAATTTCGGCATTAGCCGAAAAAGAAGCTGCCATGCAACGCGGTCAGGGTATTGCTTTATTCCGTCAGGAAGTGGCTAAGGGTATGGCGCAGGCTGCTCAGGAAATGACAGTTGCCAATCTGGATGCTTCGTACCTGCTTTTCTCCATGTGGACAGAAGCCATCAAACATTTTGCCGAAACAGGCAAGGGCAATGTGATGTTCCTCGATGGATCAACTACCGGAATGGAAAATACCATGAAACAAATGATGGCCATGATGAAATTAAATGAACCTATAGCCGTTGATAAGAAAAAATAATACACAAAACTCCATATAGAAAGTGTACTTTTGGTTCGAAGATTGAACCAGGTACACTTTTTTTTACCTGCATCCCGATTTTTCATATTCAATTACTCCTCTCTCCCTGGCATTCATTTTTTCGCGTTATTCTCTTTTTTTCATTTCCATTTATTTTTTGTAATTTTGCACCCTGATTTTTTCAGAGCATCAGCAAAGTAAGATGCTTATATTTTGATATTTACTAACAGCATTTATCCACATATTTTTCAGATGAAAAAGTTTACAGAATATTCACAGCTGAATCTATCCGACGTTAATAAAAAAATGCTCGAATACTGGAACCGTAATGATTTGTTTCACAAGAGCGTAGAAACCCGCGAAGGTCATCCGTCATTCGTGTTTTATGAAGGTCCGCCTTCTGCCAACGGGATGCCGGGCATTCATCATGTGATGGCACGTACCATAAAAGATGTATTTTGCCGGTATAAAACCATGCAGGGCTTTCAGGTGAAACGAAAAGCCGGCTGGGATACTCACGGACTGCCTGTTGAACTGGGAGTTGAAAAATCATTGGGAATCACCAAGGAAGAAATCGGAAAAACCATCAGTGTGGAGGAATATAATGCTGCCTGCCGGACCGATGTGATGAAATATACCCGCGAATGGGAAGACCTCACCACGCAAATGGGTTACTGGGTGGATATGAACGATCCGTATATTACCTACGACAATCGCTACATTGAAACTCTCTGGTGGCTGCTCAAAGAACTATACAAAAAAGGATTGCTTTATAAAGGTTACACCATTCAACCTTACTCTCCCGCAGCGGGTACAGGGCTGAGTTCGCACGAACTCAATCAGCCGGGCTGTTACCGCGATGTGAAGGATACAACCTGTATCGCGCAGTTTAAGGTGAAAAGTAAAGACAATACCTATTTTCTAGCCTGGACAACCACTCCCTGGACTTTACCGAGCAATACGGCGCTTTGTGTGGGACTTAATATTGATTACGTGCTCGTAAAGGCTGCAAATCCGTATTCCAAAGCCGAGAATAATTATATACTTGCCGAAAATCTGCTTACCACTGTTATGGGTAAAACAGAGTACGAAGTGATTAAAAAAATGAAAGGTGCCGATCTGGTTGGAGAAGCTTACGAACAGTTGATACCCTGGGTTAATCCGGGCGAAGGAGCTTTCCGTGTCATTTCAGGCGATTTCGTGACAACGGAGGATGGTACCGGTATCGTTCACATTGCGCCCACCTTTGGTGCCGATGATGACCGCGTAGCTAAACAAACCGGCATTCCGCCCCTGATGATGCTTGATAAGGATGGAAACCGCCAGCCTATGGTAGATAAAACGGGTAAATTCTATACCTTCGATGACCTGGATAAGGATTTTGTTGAACAGTATGTCAATACCGCTTTATACAGCGAATTTGCCGGAAAATATGTAAAAAATGCTTACGATATTGCTTTGGGCGAAGCTGATGAATCGCTGGATATTGCCATCTGTATGATGCTAAAACAGCAGGGACTGGCTTTCAAAATCGAAAAACATATTCACAGCTATCCTCATTGCTGGCGTACCGACAAACCGGTGCTCTACTATCCGCTTGATAGTTGGTTCATAAAATCCACAGCCTGTCGCGAGGAAATGATTGAACTGAACAATACCATTAACTGGAAACCACAGTCAACCGGAACAGGTCGTTTCGGCAAGTGGCTTGAAAA
>DAONDU010000099.1:0-9757 GCA_035402725.1 Paludibacteraceae bacterium
ATTGATAATTTGCCGGTGGGCGCTACAATACAGTGGAGTGTAAATATCCCTTATGTGACATTACAACCCGGGCAGGACAGTGTGATAATACAAAAGACCGGTTCCGGCTTTATCAATCTCACTGCTTCCATATTTATTAACGGCGCTTTGATTACAACCATTGTAAAAGATGATATTTTAGTAGGAGGAGTTGCCGGATTGGGATTAAGCAGCTATTCCAACTTGCAGATGCTTGATGATGGGAGTTATTATAAAATTCTGCCTTCTTCAGATGTCTGGAGTTACAGAGGAAGTCTTACCGTAGTTGCTTCAGGTTCGAACCTGAATTATTCCTGGTCGGAGACATACGCTTCATCCAACTTTATTCAGTGGTCGGCTAATGGCTCTACGGTGGATGTTTATAGTAAATATGATAACTTGAACCTGACTCTTAAATGTACGGCAAGTAATTCTTGTGGTTCCATGAACAGATACTATTCCTTCACTTCAAGTACTAATCCCATCCTGCCCGAATCTATCATTCTTAGTCCAAATCCTGCATCTGGTTATGTAAATGTCACAGTTTCCGATGAGGAGGTACCGGCAGAAAAAACATTATCAGCAGTATCACTTAAATCTTCATCTAATTATCAAATCCAACTCTGGAACAGTTCCGGTCTGATAAAAACAGTACAAACCGACCAAAAGAAGTATCAGCTGGATTTGAGCGGCTTATCACCCGGGTTTTACTATGTGCTGGTTATCAGGGATGGAAAAACTTACCGCAGGCAGCTGATGGTGAAATAAAACGGACTACAAACACTTCTTAAAAATAAAAAAGAGGCATTTCCTTCATCGGGAGTTGCCTCTTTTGCTATTTTCTTTTATTCTCGGGGTGACTTTGAGTCACCCCGAGAATTTCAGAGACATTGCAAATTAAAGCCTTGTAGAGGGTGCATCAGGATTAAAAAGTGTATTTTTTCAGCCGCAAAACTGCGGCAACACATTATCAGTTGATATTGCCTTCCCGCAAAACTGCGGCGGAAAAATACTCCCGGCTGAACACTTTTCAAGATATTTCAACGAAAAATTTTGTTATTAAACGAGATAAAATAAACTAACCGGTGAATTAACAGCAAAGAAAAGATTAATGAAAAACTCCCGAATTCAGATGAATTTCGGGAGCTTTTCATTAATACCTGAGTAAGTAAATTTAGTACTGCAACAAACAAACCGGAGCTCCAAGTTCCACTTTATTGTCCGTTAATGTAAGTTTACCCGTGTATTTATTCCGGGAGAAAACGGTGATGTTATTGGTGCGCTGATTTGCTACAAAGACAAATTTTCCATCGGGTGTGATGGTGAAATTACGGGGCCCGTTGCCTTCTGTCGGATACTGCGCTTTGAAAGCGATGCTGCCGTTCTTATTTACTTTGAAGCAGCTGATGTTGTTCGCTTCTCCCCGGTTGGTGGCATAGAGGTATTTCCCGTCGGGGCTGAGGTGGATGTCGGCAGCGCCGTTTTTCTTCGTGCTGTCGGTTACCAACGTTGTTTCCTGAATAATTCTCAGCCGTCCCTCTTCGTTCACCGAGAATACAGTCACACCGGCGTCAAGCTCCTGCACCAGATAAAGATACCTGCCGTCAGCGCTGAAAACCGTATGCCGGGGGCCGCTGTGCTTTCTCACCGAAATCTGATCAATGTACTTAAGCGTATTCTTATTGTCGTCGGGGTTGTAGGAATAGCTGAACACATGGTCAGTGCCCAGGTTGGTGGCTATCATCACCTTGCGGTCGGGTGAAAATAGTACCTGATGAGCATTGCTCGGCCCGAAACGTCCACGTCCGAAATTCTTCCGCTGATGTCTGATGACTTTCAGGGTGTCGGTAACCGCGCCTCCGGCTTTTCTGCCGAATACTGAAATACTTCCTCCCGAATAGTTGGCCGTGAAAACATGATTGTCGGTAACGGTAATGAAGCAGGGGTCAGCTCCACCCGCATTGACTTTATTGATGAAAGTCAGGGTTTCGTGCTCCCGGTCGAATGCAAACGCGCTCACCGTACTTTCGGTTCCCGTTTCGTTCACGGCATAAACATTTTTTCCATCCGGCGACAGAGCCAGATAGCTCGGGTTGTCGCTTGTTGCCAGTAGCTTTTGCGAAAGGAGTTTGCCTTTGCCCGAGAATTCAAGCGAATATATCCCCTTGCTGGTAGTGCCGCGCGTATACGTCCCGACAAGCATTTTATAACTGCTCTGCGAAAAACAAATTGACGTCAGTAAGAGAAAGAGAGTAAATATCTGTTTTTTTAGCATAATTATATACGTTTGATGTTAATTAAAAGCCGGGACTTTGAGACTTTGAGAACTGGTGACATTGAGACTTTGATAGCAAAGACTTATAGAACCAGGACATTGAGACTTGGTGTGACGGGACTTTTGAACCATTAATACAATAACTTAATAACCAATTACAATTTACGGATTTTCAAATTGGCACATTGGCCATCTTCAAGAGCTCACTAATTCAATTCAAATTCATTCAGGTAAGCGGGTATTTCTATATTTTCAAAGCCGTCCTTGTTCAAGATATCTTTGTAGAATTGCTGGACTTCGTATTCGCCGTGAACGAGGAATGTTTTTTTAATCAGCGCACTGTCCTGACATTCGAGGAAACTCTTCATTTCGTTGTAGTCGCCATGACCGGAGAAAGCTTCCATCCGTGCAATCCGCGCTTTCACTTCGTGCACTTCGCCAAAGATTGAAATTTCCTTCAGACCCGGTTCCTGAATACGTGCACCGAGTGAAGTGGGGGAGCAGTATCCAACCATCAGAATTGTATTCAGCGGATTGGATATGTTGTTGGCCAGGTGGTGCTTGATGCGTCCGGCTTCAGCCATTCCCGATGCCGAGATGATGATACAGGGTTCTTTCAGGTCATTCAGTTCTTTTGATTGTTCCACTTTTTTGATGTAAATGAGGTCTTTGAAACCAAATGGATCACCATCTCCTTCCTTCAGTTCTCGTTTTACATCTTCGTTCATGCAGTCCAAGTGCATTCTGTAAATATCCGTGGCATTGACCGCGAGCGGACTATCCACATATACTTTTATGCGTGGCAGCAATCCGTCGTTGAAGAATTTGTTGAGTACGAAAACCACTTCCTGCGTGCGTCCGATGGCAAATGAAGGGATAATCAGTTTTCCCTTGTTGACAACGCAGGTATCGGTAATGATTTTAAGAAAATCCTCTTCGGTTTGTTTCTCGGTTTCGTGGAGGCGGTTTCCGTAGGTGGATTCGGTAATGAGGTAATCACATTGCGGGAAGGGAACGGGACCGCTTAGAATACGGTTGTGAGGTCTGCCGATATCACCGGTGTATGCCAGGTGAATTTTTCTATCGTTTTCTTTGACTTCGATGTTTACCACGCCGCTCCCCAGCATGTGGCCGGTATTGGTGAATTTAACCTTCACTTTATCGTTGATATAGAACCAGCGGTTGTAATCCACGGCAATGAACAGCTTCAACGCGTCTTCAGCATCCTGAACATCGTAAATCGGATTTACAGGCGGCAGATTTTGCCTTGCCCGTTTCTTGTTGAACCACACGGTATCGGCTTCCTGTATATGTCCGCTGTCGGGGAGCATGATGGAGCAGAGATTACGGGTGGCGGTAGTGCAAATCACTGAACCCCGGAAGCCCAGTTTGTAAAAGTAGGGGATTAGCCCCGAATGATCGATATGAGCATGTGAAAGGATGATATGGTTTAATTCGGCAGGATTTATACCGGTCTTCCGGTTCAGTTCGTCGGTTTCAAGTCCTTTACCCTGAAACATACCGCAGTCAAGCAGTATTTTTTTGCCATCGTCAGTTGTAATCAGCGTTTTGCTGCCTGTAACTTCGCGTGCTGCGCCAATAAATTTTACCTTCATATTTTTGTGTGTTTATAGGATTTGCTTTCGAATACCACAAAAATAGGTTTTTTAATCGGAAGTTAACATCACGAAGCGAAATATCTTTTTTTTCAGATAAAAATTTCCAGCAACCGGAATATTAATTTTATCTTTATCATCCGAAACAAAGTTGAATTCAAAGCAGTTAGTATAATGACAGTGGGATAAATCCTAAACAAATAATCCAATAAAACATATGGACACCAATCATGTACGTGTAAGTCTGGAAGTTGATCTGGAAGAAAAACTTTACAAGATGCTGGAAGGTGAAATGATTGAAAAAATCATTGCTGAAGCCAATTACGAACCGGAAGAAAATATCTGGAAGAATATTCTCGAGGGTCACAGTTTTAAGGTGACTCACGAGATGGCACCCAAACTTTTCGATTTATTTCAGGATGTAAAGGAAAAACTCAGATACAGCAAACCCATTGACTTTTATATTACCAATTCGGCCGAACTCAACGCCTTCGCGCTGACCCGCATCGAAAAGGGTGAGGCAGACATTATCAATATCAACTCAGGCCTGATCAGCATGTTCGATGATGAGGAACTAAAATTTGTTATCGGTCATGAGATTGGTCATCTGGTTACACGCTACGCGCGGGTAGTGAAACTGATTGATTTCATATTTCCCGGACTGGAAGACATACCCCTTATCCTGGCTCATAAAATTGAACTCTGGCAGAAGGTGTCCGAACTTACTGCCGACCGCTTTGGTTACATGGCAAGTCCGAGTGTGGAGAAGTGTGTATCGGGATTTTTCAAGATGGCTTCGGGACTCAATACCGACCGGATCAAGTTCGATTATCAGGCTTATATTAAAGATAACGAAAAAATACTCGACTACTTCAGCGAAAACCGGAACCTGCTCAGTCATCCGGTGAATCCGCTTCGGATAAAAGCGATCGAACTCTTCGGCGAATCGAAATTGTTTGCCGCCATTTCTCAGGGAAAAGATCTGGAACACGATGAGGAACTGGACCGGAAAATGCAAAAGCTGATAGAAATTCTGATCACCATCAGTTCATCGCCAATGGATAATCAGCGAAAGTTATTCGTAGCCTCAGCCGGAATTCTAATGGCACAGATAGATAAAGAAATGGACGAAGAGGAATATGAGGAAATTCTGGAAGCGCTGAGCATGTACACGGTATTCCCGAAAGAATTTCTGAGTGATATGATAAAAGAGGATGTGCCGAAGATATTTCAGGATTCAATTAAAAATATAATCAGCCAGAATCCTGCCGAACGAACCCAGCTCCTGGAATACATGGCCAGTGTTGCTTTCTGCGACAGCAATATGTTTCAGAATGAGATGGATTTTCTGTTTGAGACCGGTGAAAGAATGCTGGGGCTTACGCGGCGTGAAACGGCACAAATCATGGCTGCAACCTTGCAGCAGGGTTTTATTCCGGAACTGTATAAATAAAGTGATTGTTGTTTGGTCAATTTAAAAGCAATCGCTCCGGTATTTTCCGGAGCGATTTGCGTGTAGTGTTATTTAAGTGCCTTCTGTTTTTCAGACAGAAGCATTTTCTCCACTAACCTGTACAGTTTTTTGTAATGGTTTGGCAATGCAGTTTCTAAAAAATCGTTTTGTAATTCTTTTTTTCCGGATATAAAATATTATTCATATTTGAGTATTAACACATCACCAGCTTCCACCTGAAAAAAGGATAAACCTGAAGGCAGAAGATGCATTTTTCCATTTTTTAATACCTGCCTGACAGAGTTTGAGTTTAATTCTATTCGTACTTCCATGGTTTCCAGAAAACTACGGTTAACGATTATCAGGTACTTTTTATCTCCGTTTTTCAGATCAGAAACCACTGCGCCCGAGTTACCGGTATCTATTTTCAGAAAAGGAGCGGGCAGCTTTTTAAATCGTTTGGTGCCTTTGGGAATGCTAGTCCCGGTATGACGTACCGATATGACCGTTGCCCCCAGAAATACGCCCGAAAGCGCTCTGATTTCAGTATTCATCGCTTTTATTAGTTCGTATGCATTGGTTCGCTTTCCGTCAAGGGTGATGGGACCGTGATGAAAATCATAAGCATCGACCGGGGGTGTCCAATAGGTAAAGTACTGAATGCCCTGAGCACCGTATGCCAGGTTACTGTAGATTTGAAGCCGCAATTCCGCCAGATCGGGGACGGGGTAATAATCGTGGGCGGTAGTTAGGGCAAAAGCCCAGAAAGGCAGGTTGTGTTTGCGTGAGGCGGCAGCAATAATTTCCAGATTTTCATACCAGATGGGTCGCAAAGTCTCACCAACAACCGGATAATGGTCGAACGAAAGAAACGGGACCGGAACTTCTTTCAGGAAACGGCTAACATAGCTGCGATAGCCAGACGCTTCGAGT
Organism: Paludibacteraceae bacterium; assembly: GCA_035402725.1. GTDB lineage: Bacteria > Bacteroidota > Bacteroidia > Bacteroidales > Paludibacteraceae > UPXZ01. The sequence goes on from DAONDU010000099.1 coordinate 6,296, forward strand.
TTACGGGGTCTTACATCGTTGGGAAATAAATTGATATAGCAATAATGCATGCTGTCCGCTGCACGAACGTGTTTTACCCATTCACGGAGTTTGCCGAATTGGGTGGCTGTCGGCTCGTCCTGCAGATAATATCCTGCCAGCGCCGGATGATACATGAACCGTCTGACTGTTTTTTTGGTTTCGGTTTCCAGTTCAGGACACGATATGATTACTTTCAGATTGTGCTCTTCCGCCAGATCCAATGCTTTTTGTACCTCATTAGCATCGGAATAAAATGAAAAATGGAGATTGATACCTGTTTCTGCAAGTTCGCCAAATCGTTCAGTGGTACTGAATGCTTCAGGTATACTGTACCAGGCTAATATGGGTATTGTTTGCTGAGGAACGGTGTCACTGGTTTGTTGCCCGGTTTTATTTGTACCCGATGCATACGAACTTATCGAGATCAAAAAGATAAAAATGATGAGCTGTCTTATGTTTAGAATAGGTCTGTTCATTTGAATTCCTGATTATTGCAGAGGACTAATATTGCGAGGTTTAACTTCAGCCGGTATTATCCATTTTCAAAAACACAAGATACAAAAAAAACCGGGATATTCAATTATGTGTTTATAAAAGTTTAATAATCAGAAAGAGCAGCTTTTTTTAAGGCTGCTCTTTCTGATTATCGCGTGATATTTATTTTATGATTACTTTTTCGATTATATTTTGATTTTTCGTTTTAATAAATACAAAATAGACGCCTGATTCGAACTTAATATTAGGCGAGATTGTTGAGTTTGGCCCTATCGCTCCACTGAACTTGAAAACACCAAATTCATCACTTATGCTGTATGTCGCGTTTTCTTCTGTCAGGTTTTGTATTTTAATAGCATTGTTCGCGGTGAATGCTCTTAATTTTACAGCTTTATTATTTTCAAAGTCTCTGATGTCTGTTATCACTTTAAATACGAACCTTTTTTCCGGACTTCCATTATTGAATGCTACAAACGGATAGACCGTAATGCTGTCGGATAGGTTGATGATCGTATTAGCAATGGAGTCAAACAAAATTAAATTGTTGTTGTCTTTTAATGACGATTTATTGATAGTAAGTGTATAATCGGTTGTAGCTCCTGCCTGGAATGTGAGCCATATATTTTCCAGATTTTCGGTTGTACTTACCTGATATTTTCTGTTTTCTTCTTCCGCGTACAATGCCACTCCGTTTGTTTGCAGGATTTTTTCACCATCCCAGCCGTTATCAAATCCGCGGGTTGTACCTGGCTGACTGAAAATCCATACCCTGTCAAAACTATTCTCACCTGCAACATCAACAGTCATCCGGGATAATTCTTCGTTGGCTGATATTTTCTGCCTTACCCGCTGCTGTGAGGTATTAGCCGTGGCAGCTGATGTTACACTGTTGTAAGGGATGGTAACTGTTGCTCCGTTTGTGCCCGTTATAAGCAGAAATCCCTGCATCGATGGAATGGAACCCATTGCAGGTGCCGTATTGACCGGAATGGCATAGTAAGCACCGGCGATATTCCCTGATTGATTTTGTTGACTGCCCCAGTCCTGAAGACTTCCTGTATTATAAAGATATACCGTCTGCTGTACTCCTGCTCCAAAGCTTAATTTAGAAACATCAATAGCAGCCGTAAATGAATTTCCATAGATATTATATCCAGAACCATAATTCTTTGTACCTGATATTTCAGATTTGGTTAAAGTCAGCGTACGATCGCCGGTTACAATTTTTCCGCTGAAAGAGATGATTTTTGGACTGCCTTGTGTTATTTCATATCCGCTGAAGGGAAGTAATTGGTCATAATTTCCGAGGTTACTCCATTTTTGGTAGTAACTGTTGAGTTCAAGTCCCTCATTGTATTTCCGGATATACGATCCCCACAGCGAGCTGTTTGATACAAGAGTTGAGGTGCTTTCCACCGGAACGCCGAAATATTGCCAGCGGTAGTATCCGGAATATGGTTTCCCATCCGGATCGGTCCAGGTCCATTGTGTTGCACCTTTGTATCCTGTAGTGTACATCTGTACGGTGGCATTCACATTCGGGTTTGATAGTGGATTTGTAAATATCAGGCAGCCGTTAACTTTATCGGGTGCTGCCTGAATCTGGATTTTTGCAGGATTGTCATTGGCCGGAGCTGTGTTATTGATGATAAGCGTTGTCGCGGGTTTAATAACCAAGCTCTTGTTGCTTGCATTTACCAGGCTTCCGATGGTTCTTTGGGTATCGAGGTGTAAATCGCGTAATGCCATTGAACCGTAACTGTTGGTAGATGCTGCAAATACTACATCGGCTCCTGTTGGAGGAATACCACAGGTCCAGTTGGCCTCTGTATTCCAGTCATTACTTACTATACCCACCCAGTAGGATTGGTTTGCACTTATGGTGCCCGATTGCTGAGCAGCTAAACAGGTTCCGGTAGTGGTGACTGTATAATTAAATGTTCCTGCTACAGTGGGCGTACCGCTTATGGTTGCCACTCCGTCCGAATAAGTTCCGGTAACTCCGGCGGGCAAGCCGCTGAATGTCACTCCGGTAGCGCCGGTTGCTGTATAAGTGATATTGGCCAGCGGTTTGTTAATACATACCGTTTGGTTGGCAGTGGCAGTACCCGATGTTAATGACAATGAAGCATTCGGTAATACAGTAATTGTAACAGTCTTGCTGTTTGTGAAAGTATAGGTTGTTTTGTTGGTTCTTGTTGTTGTAACGGTGAGTGTCACTGTATAAATGCCCACTTCACTACCAATTAAACTGTAATTCATCTGACTGGAGGTGGTGGTGGTGCCACCTGGTGATACGACAGACCATGAATACGAGGGACTTGTGTCAATCGTACCGCTGTAACTTCCGGCTAAAGATATCGTATTCCCCACACATATCGGTGAAGTGTATCCTATTTCTGCTTCCAGCGTTCCCCTGCAACCGTACATTATCTCATCAAACGTAAACTGTGTCTTGTTGCTGTTACCTACTGCATACCACTGATTGCCAATAAAAATATTCTGGTTGGCATTACCATCGGAGGATGACCCGTATAAGCCACCGGAGCAAACTTCAATCACACTGTTAGCCGGTAAAGCCAGGTTGACTTTATTACCGTTGAAATACAATACTCCTCCTGAGTTAACGTTCAGTTCAGATGTTTTCATGTAAAATGTATCATTACCGCTACCACCGCTTGAGCCTTGTAATACTAATATAGCATCGCTTTGGACTGTGATAATTCCAACAGGATAAGGGGTAGTATATGCTGTGAAAGGATTATTATTGTTAATCCCGATTACAGTCAGCTGTATGGGTGTAAGTGTTGAAGGATAAATAAAATTAGCATAAATCGTGTTTCCGGATCTAATGTTGATGGCACCTGTGCCCGTGTATTGGCCCGGATATCCCTGAGCTGCGGTAGGGGTTACCCAGCTGGTTCCGTCATAACGCTGCCAGGTGTT
>DAONDU010000100.1:0-9708 GCA_035402725.1 Paludibacteraceae bacterium
CTGATAGATGGCTTCCCTTTTTTATTGCGCTATTTTTTGTCGGTCAGTAGTGATAAAAAAACTTCCATCCCAGGGCAGGAATGGAAGTCTTTAATTCTTAGTGTGTAAAAAGATTAAGCGCGGGGTCTTGCTTCTTTTACTACAAGTGTACGTCCGTCGAGTTCAGCTCCGTTAAGTTCTTCGATAGCTTTTGCTGCGGCAGCATCGTCGGTCATTTCCACAAAACCAAATCCTTTCGATTTTCCGGTTTCACGGTCTTTGATAATTTTACAAGAAGATACTTCACCGTATTCTCCTATAACACCTTGCAAGTCACTTTCCCGAACTTTGTAGCTCAGATTTCCAATGTAAATGTTCATGATAAAATTAAAATGAATTAAAAATGTGTTTACAGAAATAGTATAAAAACGGAGGGTAAAAAAAGCAATAGTCATTCAAAAAGATTTAGATAAACTGTTGGATTTAAACCGTACGAAAAATACACTTTTCTTTCAAAAGGCAAAGAAAAACATTTTTTTTGAAAAAACAACTAAAATCATAAAAAAAATAGAAATATAGTAAATTATGTTCTGTGCTGTACTGTTCTGATACTAAAAGATTATAGTTTGTTAAATGAAAAGTGACACAGTCTTTCAAGTTACAAAAAAAATTGTGTTAACTTCTTGTTTGTCCGCTGCCACTCACAATCCATTTGTAGGAACAAAGTTCCTCAAGTCCCATCGGACCCCGGGCATGAAGCTTCTGAGTACTTATGCCGATTTCTGCACCCAAACCAAATTGCGCACCATCGGTAAATGCTGTAGAAACATTAGTATATACACAGGCAGCATCCACCACTTTTGTGAAGTGTTCTGCTGTTGTCCTGTTTTCCGTAATGATACATTCGCTGTGGCGGGAGCTGTGAGTGCTGATATGTTCGACCGCCTCCCGGATATCTGCAACTGTTTTTACAGCCATCTTATAATCCAGAAACTCGATACCATAGCTCTCTTCGGAGGCTTTTTGAAGCAATGTTACGGGATAAACTCCTTTTAGCTCACCATAAGCTGCGCTATCGGCATAGATGATGACATTTTTTTCAGCTAATTTTTCGCAGAGAGCAGGCAGGTCTGGCAGTCTTTTCTCATGAATAATCAGGCAGTCGAGTGTATTACACACGCTTACACGGCGTGTTTTGGAGTTGAATATGATTTCTTTGCCTTTTTCTAGGTTACCATCTTCGTCGAAGTACGTATGAACAATTCCGGCCCCGGTTTCGATGACCGGAACCTGTGAATTTTTACGTACAAAATCTAACAGACCTTTACCACCGCGGGGGATAATTACATCGACGATACCCGTGGCATTCATCATTTCGGCAGCAACTTCGTGCCCGGCAGGGAGCAGAGTAACCGTATTTTCGTCAAGTCCATGCTGACGCAATATATTTTTGATGAGATGTGTTATCGCAAGATTGGAATTGTAGGCATCCGAACCACCTTTAAGCACACAGGCATTACCGGACTTGAAACAAAGTGAAAACACGTCGAAACTGACATTGGGGCGTGCTTCGTAAATGATTCCGATTACTCCGAACGGTACCGATATTTTCCGGATATTCATTCCGTTGGGTCTTGTGGTTTCCATAAGAGTTTTGCCGAGGGGCGAGGGCAGGGCAGCTACGTTCCGGATATCATCCGCAATAGCTCTGATTCTCTCTTCCGAAAGCATCAGGCGGTCATACATTGGATTGGAAGTCTCCATGACAGCCAGATCGAGCTGGTTAGCTGCCAAAATTACACCAGTGGCAGCAACAGCAGCATCTGCAAGTGCCAGCAAGGTTTCGTTAATTTTTTCTTCTGAAATCAAATTCAATGAACGTGAGGCTTTCACAACGGTTTTTTGCCACGTGTTTTCAATTGTTTTCATATATTTTGTGATCTGAGTATTGATATTATCTTCGAATGAGTGATAACGGAAAAGTAACCTTATAGCAGGTTTAGCACCCTGTCGAGTTCTTTCGACAGTTTATTTTTGAAATTGTCAATTGCTTCAATTTCTCTCATGATTTGTTGCATCATCTTATCGTTGCGGGCTTCGGCTGCTGTTTTCATTTCCATTAGTTTCTGCTTGCGTTTATCCATGATAATTGCCAGTTTGTACTCGAAAATAAACCGCGGGGCAAGTTCTGAGAGTCTGTCCACTTCCGTTTCAAGCTTATGAAATTTTGAATGGATTTTACTCAGGGTATATTTTTCCAGAATCAGGTCGGCGGTGAATTTACTTATCTCAATATCGGGGTGATTGAGAAAATACCGTTCTGCATCGAAATTTCCCGTTGCCGAATTCAGTATAATCTCCTGTCTGATTTGTTCGTGCAATTTACCCTGAAAAGTCAGCCCGTCAATTTGCAGTTCACCCAGTATATAGTCGCTTACAGTTATTGGTTTTTCTGAAGTCTCTCCTTCGGTTTGTGTGTAAAATAAAACATCGGAGCCGTATTTGATTAAAACCCGAATGAGACTGCGTTCTTCGTTTTCAAATTTAAATTCGCCGGTTGGTTCCCGGTTTACCTGTGTGGCAGGCGGAAGAGTGTTTTCAGATTTATCTTCCGTCGGTTTTTTGGTTATTTTTGCTTCGAGTTCACTTTGTTTTATTTTATTGATCTGGTGATAAAGCAATTTTTCATCCACATTCAGCAGGGTGCTGCATTCTTTTACATATTCCGCCCGTATAATCTGATTGGGTATCATCGAAATACTTCGCACGATATCCTGTATCAGAGCAGCCCGTTTGATTGGATCATTCCCTGCATCATCAATAAGCAGATTGGTTTTGAACTGCATGAAATCGACCGAATGGCGGCTGACAAATTCAATAAAATCGGATGCATTGTGCTTGCGCGAAAAAGAATCGGGATCATCGCCATCGGGCAGGAGCAGCACGCGGATGTTCAGACCTTCTTCCAGCAGCAGGTCGATACCACGGATTGAAGCTTTGATACCTGCCGGGTCGCCGTCATAAATCACTGTAACATTCTCTGTAAAACGGTGAATAAGTCGTATCTGACCCGGTGTAAGCGATGTGCCCGACGAAGCCACCACGTTTTCGATTCCGCTCTGGTGCATGGAGATTACATCAGTATAACCTTCCACCAGAAAACAGCGGTCATGGCGCACGATTGCCTGTTTGGCAAAAAAGATTCCATAGAGTTCGTTACTCTTGTGGTAAATTTCACTTTCGGGCGAATTGACATATTTGGCTGTTTTCTCGTCTTTTTTCAGCACCCGTCCTCCGAAAGCGAGCACTTTGCCCGACAGGGAGTGAACTGGAAACATCACCCGTCCGCGGAAACGGTCAGCCAGGTAGTTATTATCTCCTTCGATGGTCAGCCCGGTTTTTACCAGAAAATCTTTGTTGTAACCTGCTTTGATGGCCGATTTTGAGAAGGCGTCCTTTTCGTCGAGACAATAGCCGAGCTGAAATTTCTCGATGATATCGTTCCGGAAGCCGCGTTCACGGAAATAGCCGAGCCCGATGGATTTACCGTCGACGTGATGGTGTAGAATGTTGGCAAAGTATTTTTGAGCAAAATCATTGACCAGCAGCATGCTTTCGCGGTCGTTGCGGGCTGCCAGTTCTTCAGCCGAAAGTTCCCGTTCGCGAACTTCGATGTGGTATTTCCGGGCAAGATGTTTGAGCGCCTCGTAGTAAGAGAGTTGCTCCTGTTTCATGATGAAATGTACCGAATTGCCACCTTCGCCACAGCCGAAACATTTGAAAATACCCTTGGCGGGCGAAACGGTAAACGAAGGCGTTTTCTCGTTGTGGAACGGACACAAACCAATCATGTTCACGCCGCGGCGACGCAGAGTGACATAATCCGAAACCACCTCTTCGATGTGAGCGGCTTCGTTGATACGGTCAATGGTTAGCTGGTCTATCATTACTTGCTTCGTCCTGCCTGAAAAACAGACTTAATTTCAGTACTTCGGTTCATTTCTTTTTATCTGATCACTCATTCTACAGCTTCTTTTACGTATCTGAAAGCTTTTTCGAGTTTCAGCATTTCGGAAGCCATAAATGTGTAAAACTCCATCCAATGAATCCTTTTATGGATATCAATACCGGTTTTTTGGCTGTAAATCCGGCAAACTTCATGCCCTGTTTCAAGCTTGTAAGCAAAGTCCCAGATTAATCCTTCGGGAAAATTTTCTTCCATCACAGCCTTGTATTTCTCAAACTGCTCGTATCTCTTCAGACGGTCTTCTTCCTTCGGGTTGTTCAGTTCCAGAATAACGAAAGCGCCTTCGCGATTGGCATCAAACTTGAGTTCCACACCTTTCATTTTGGTATTGTACAGCATGAATTTACTCTTCCGTTTTCCAAGCACCGGATGATTGCTGCAATATATGCCAAAACCTTCCCAGAAGTCCTTTTTCAACAGTTTTAATTCATCTTTACTATACATGCAGCAGGTAAAAATTGAGGTGAAAATACCAATGCAAAACTACTCAATTAATTCAATTTCTCAAAGCAGATATCATTAAACGAACAAAGTAAATTATAGTTTGTAAAAATACAAGTATAAGTTTCTGTTGCAAAGAAGTCTTGTAAAGCTTTAAAATGACTTTTGTTAATAAATTTTTCAACGAAAAAATGTACCTTTGTCCTCACATGAGAAATCATTTGACTATTTCAGACAGAAGAATCGAATTATGTTAAAACAGCAACTTCAGCAAAAGCTTCAGCAGAGACTTTCACCTGCCCAGATTCAGGTCATCAAGATGCTCGAAATTCCGACTGTGGAGTTGGAAGAGCGTATCCGTCAGGAACTGGAAGAAAATCCTGCCCTCGAAGAAGGTGTGGAAAAAACTGAAAATTCCGACGAAGAGGAAGACTCAAACGATGAATACCAGGCTGACGACAATGTAGATTTTGAAGAATATATGCCTGATGATGATATTCCGGACTATAAACTGATGGTCAATAATAGCTCTGGTGACAACAAGCATGAAGAGATCCCATTTTCTGCGGGACTGACATTCCATGAATTTTTATCCGAACAAGTTGGATTGCTTCAGCTCACCAGTCATGAACGCAACCTGATGGAATACATCATAGGCAATATTGATGATGAGGGATATCTTCGACGCTCGCCCGAATCTATGGTAGACGATATCGTATTTCAGGCAGGCATACAGACCAACGACGACGAAATGAAGCGGTTGATTCGTGAAGTACAGCAGTTTGATCCGGCCGGAGTAGGAGCCGAAGACCTGCATGAGTGCCTTTTACTTCAACTCGAAAGAAGGGAGCCCAATCAGGATGTAATGAACGCTAAAAGGATTATTACCGGTTACTTTGATGAATTCTCCCGAAAACATTATGAAAAGATTATCCGTTCGATGAATATTACCGAAGAGGAACTGAAGGATGCGCTGACTCAGATTATCCGTCTGAATCCCAAGCCCGGAAACGCCTGGGGTGGTAACGTACTTGAAAAATCACTGTCAACTATAGTCCCCGATTTTCTTGTTGAAAATAACGAAGGAACCCTCACTGTTCAGCTCAACAACAGCAATATCCCCGATCTGAGAGTAAACAGTACGTATCACGATATGTTTCGCGACTATTCATCCAATAAAGAGAATCAGAATAAGGAAATGAAAGATGCCGTTATGTTTGCAAAACAAAAGGTCGATGCTGCCCGATGGTTTATTGATGCGATTAAACAAAGGCAGCAAACTCTCATTACTACGATGACTGCCATCGTCAACTTTCAGCGAGAGTTTTTTATCGAAGGTGATGAAACATACCTTAAACCAATGGTATTAAAAGAGATAGCCGATATGACCGGATATGATATTTCGACTATTTCTCGTGTGAGCAACAGCAAGTACGTGCAAACTGAATTTGGAATTTTCCCAGTAAAGTTCTTTTTTTCAGAAACGATGATTAATGATTCGGGCGAAGAGATATCTACAAGAGAGATAAAAAAGATTATGCTGGAATGTATCGACGAAGAAGATAAGCGTGACCCATTAACCGATGAAAAACTCGTAGAACTGCTGAAGGAAAAAGGGTATATTATCGCACGTCGAACAGTGGCAAAATACCGCGAACTGCTCAACATTCCCGTGGCCAGACTTAGAATAGAAATATAAATCTCAAACAGTAAAAAAATATGAGAACATTCCTGAAAATTATTTCCTACATTTTCCAACCACTCCTGATGCCTTTTTATGGGATGATTCTACTTATGCAAACGAATTTATTCAGTATATTTTCACCTGCATACAAAATCATTGCAGTGGCTGGAACATTACTGTTTACTGGATTATTACCGGCTTTACCCATTTTCATGATGATGCGCCGGGGTCAGATTAAAGATTTATTTATTTCCAAACGGGAGGAGCGTACCATGCCTTACCTTTTTTCGATGCTTTCATATGTTTTCTGGCTGTTTTTCCTATGGAGAACCTTACAGTTTCCGCCTGAATTTTCGCTCGTGGCAGCCGGCTCGGTACTATCTGTATTTCTGATGGTGTTTATCAACCTGAAATGGAAAATAAGCGCACATCTTGCCGGAATGGGTGGTTTCCTTGGTGGAGTTTTCGCCTATTCATACCTGATGGCCGTTAATCCTGTTGGTTTAATAGTCGTTTCAGTGATTATCACTGGCTTTGTTGCCGTTTCGAGGGTTTATCTCAAAGCGCATACTCTTTCACAAACACTGGCAGGTTTTAGCCTTGGTTTTTTGTGTGTATTTTTACCTGGAGTAATATATCAACTTATATAAAAAAGTTACCAGTTTATGAATTATCAGATAAAACAAATTGCCGAAAGGCTTCGGGGTTTACGTGAGGCTCTCGAGCTCACAACTGAAGAATTTGCCCTGAAATGCGAAATTTCGAAACAGGATTATGAATTATGGGAAAGTGGCGATGCTGATATTCCCATGAGTTTTATTTTCCATGTAGCACAGACATTTGGGCTTGATACAACCGAACTCCTCTCCGGCGAAACAGCTCATGCCAGTTCGTTTTACGTTACACGCAAAGGGAAAGGCATCAGTGTAGAGCGTACCAAAGCATACAAATATCAGGCGCTGGGTGCTGGCTTTTTTGGTAACCGTGCAGAACTTTTTGAAGTTACAGTGGAGCCCAACGATGAACCAATGACCCTGAATACTCACACCGGTCAGGAGTTCAACTTTGTGTTACAGGGTACTATGCAGCTCCATATTGCGGGTAACGATCTGGTACTGGAGGAAGGTGACAGCATTTATTTCGACGCATCTAAACAACACGGAATGAAGGCACTCAACAACGAAAAAGTGGTTTTTCTGGCGATGATAGTCTGAACCGTCAAATCTCAAACAGTACAATAATTATGATTGAAAAATATTTACAACAAACAGAATTTTCTGACTTTGACGATTTCAAAGCCAATTATAAGCTCATTGTTCCTGAACAATTTAATTTTGGATACGATATTGTAGACGAATGGGCAGCCCTGCAACCCGATAAAAAAGCACTCCTGTGGACCAACGATAAAGGTGATTGCCACGAATTCACATTTGCCGAGATGAAAAAATACACCGATCAGACAGCTTCCTATTTTCAGACCCTGGGTTTGAAGAAGGGAGACATCGTAATGGCTATTCTCAAACGCCGTTATGAGTTCTGGTTCACCATCATAGCGCTGCATAAGCTGGGCATAACTATCATTCCGGCTACTCATCTGCTTACAAAAAAAGATATCGTTTACCGCAATAATGCTGCCGATATCACTGCCATCATTGCAGTGGGAGAGGAGCCAATTGCATCGGCTATCAGTGAAGCAATGCCAGAATCTCCGTCTGTCAAACAACTGATTTCAGTCGGACCAATCATCCCGGAAGGCTGGCACGATTTTCACGAAGGTATCAAAAATGCACCGGAATTTACGCCCATAAGCCATGTGAACAGCAATGACGATCCCATGATTATCAGTTTTACTTCCGGAACTACGGGAAATCCGAAAATGGTAACTCTCGATTTTGTGTATCCGTTGGCTCATATAATTACAGCCAAATATTGGCATAACCTTGACGAGAACAGCCTTCACCTCACTATAGCCGATACCGGCTGGCTGAAAGCAGTGTGGGGAAAACTCTACGGGCAATGGATTGTTGGTGCATGTGTGTTTGTCTATGATCACGATAAATTTGCACCTGCTGATATGCTGAAAATGATTGAAAAACACCGGGTTACTTCACTCTGTGCACCTCCAACCATATTTCGCTTCCTAATTCGCGAAGACCTTACAAAATACGATACATCTTCATTGAAATATTGTACCATTGCCGGAGAAGCCCTTAATCCAGAAGTGTACAAACAGTTCTACAAACTGACAGGAATAAAACTCCGCGAAGCATATGGTCAGAGCGAAACGACAGTATCGGTACTTACAGCCCCCTGGGTGGAGCCAAAACCCGGCTCGATGGGACTGCCAAGTCCTCACTACAATGTTGATTTACTTACTCCCGATGGGAGGTCGGCCGAAGTGGGCGAGCAAGGTCAGATCGTAATCAGAACCGACAAAGGTTATCCGGTAGGCTTATTCAAAGGATATCACCGCAATCAGCAGCTAACCGACGAATGTTATCAGGATAATATTTACTACACCGGCGATGTAGCCTGGCGCGATGAGGATGGTTATTTCTGGTTTGTAGGCCGGGCTGACGATGTAATTAAAAGTTCCGGATACCGCATCGGTCCGTTCGAAGTGGAAAGTGCCCTGATGACGCATCCCGCTGTGGTAGAATGTGCTATTACCGGAGTACCGGATGAAATCCGCGGTCAGGTGGTGAAAGCAACCATAATACTATCGAAAGAATACAGAGACAAGGCTGGTGATGAACTGATTAAAGAAATTCAGGATCATGTGAAATCGGTGACTGCTCCTTACAAATATCCCCGGATTATCGAATTTGTGGATGAATTGCCTAAAACAATCAGTGGAAAGATTCGCAGAAAAGAAATTCGTGATTCCGATGCTAAGTAATATGTTATTTAAATCCTTCTGAAAAGATATTCAGAAGGATTTTTTTTAGGTGATTAAAAATTAATTTCTACTTTTGTCGGATTTTTCTTGCGCCATTCAATTTCAAGTCAAAATTCAATAATAAATATACGGTTAAATAATTCCAAAAATATGAAAATCATCAATTTATCAGAAAACAACTCAGTTCTGCAACACTATCTGAGGGAAATACGCTCGGTGGATATACAGAAAGACTCCATGCGTTTTCGCCGCAATATGGAACGGATCGGTGAAATAATGGCGTATGAAATAAGCAAAACGATGAATTACAAACCGGACAAAGTAAAGACTCCGCTTGGAATTAAAGAATTAACCAAAATTGAAGAAAAAATTGTTATTTCCACCATTCTTCGTGCCGGACTTCCTTTTCACAATGGATTTCTGAGCTATTTCGACAGTGCCGAAAATGCATTTGTTTCGGCTTACCGGAAGTACAAGGATGCGCTTAAATTCGATATTTTCATTGAATATATTGCTTCTCCGAAATTGGATGGTAAAACCCTGATTATAACAGATCCCATGCTGGCAACCGGCGGTTCCATGGAACTTGCGTACGGTGCCCTTCAAACCAAAGGCAAGCCCCGCAAAGTGATTATCGCTACAATTATTGCCAGTCAGCCGGCTATCGATTATATGAAA
>DAONDU010000101.1:0-7001 GCA_035402725.1 Paludibacteraceae bacterium
TGCTCGCTTCTGAATTGCCTCTAAACGACGGAATTCCTGTGTTTGATCTGGTGCTGCTCGGTATGGGCGACGACGGACACATGGCCTCCATTTTCCCCGACAATATGTCATTGCTGAATTCCGTTGAAACTGTTGCAGTAGTACAACATCCCCAAAGCGGACAGGGCCGCATTACACTCACCGGTTCTGTCATTCGTGCTGCGAAGCAGCGGATATTTCTGATTACAGGCAAATCCAAATCGGACATTTTGAGAAATATCATACACAAAGAACCTGTTGCAGAGCTATATCCCGCTTCTCATCTCATCTCGTTGCCCGATACCGAAGTTTTTGCCGACAAAAAAGCATGCAGTTTTCTGTGACAAAAAAATATGCTACCTTTGCAGTCTCTAAAACTAAACAGAACAACATTAAAATGAATACATTTGCAACATTACCGTACAAAGTAGCCGATATTACGCTGGCTGATTTTGGACGAAAAGAAATAGAGTTAGCTGAAAAAGAAATGCCGGGTCTGATGGCTATCCGCCAGAAATACAGCACCGAAAAGCCACTGAAAGGTGCACGCATCATGGGTTCGCTGCACATGACCATCCAGACTGCCGTGCTGATTGAAACACTGGTGGAACTGGGCGCCGAAGTTCGCTGGTGCAGCTGTAACATTTATTCCACACAGGATCATGCCGCAGCCGCGATAGCTGCCGCAGGTGTTCCGGTTTTTGCCTGGAAGGGCGAAACACTCAAGGAGTACTGGTGGTGTACACTTCAGGCGCTGACTTTCGAAGGTCATCAGGGACCAACCGTGATTGTTGACGATGGCGGCGATGCTACCATGATGATTCACGTGGGTGCGGCTGCCGAAAAAAATCCGTCCGTACTCGAAAAATCCGTTGACGGTGAAGATGAACGTGAGCTGCTCGCTATACTGAAAGACGTATTGCAGGAAGACAACGGTATCTGGAATCGCATGGCACCCGAAATTCGAGGCGTGTCCGAAGAAACGACCACCGGAGTACACCGTCTCTATCAGATGCTCGAAGAAGGTTCGCTGCTTTTCCCGGCTTTCAATGTAAATGACTCAGTCACCAAATCTAAATTTGATAACCTCTACGGATGCCGCGAGTCGCTTGCCGATGGTATTAAACGGGCTACCGATATCATGCTTGCCGGTAAAGTGGTGGTGGTTTGCGGTTATGGCGATGTGGGTAAAGGCTGTGCCAAATCCATGAGAGCTTACGGTGCACGTGTACTGGTAACCGAAATCGACCCGATCTGCGCTTTGCAGGCTGCTATGGAAGGTTTCGAAGTGTGTACAGTGGAAGATGCGCTGCCCGAAGGCAATGTGTATGTAACCACAACAGGCAACCGTGATATCATCCGCATAGAACATATGGAACAGATGAAGGACGGAGCTATCGTTTGCAATATCGGACATTTCGACAACGAAATTCAGGTGGATAAACTGAAAAAATACAACGGAATCAACCACGTAAACATCAAACCGCAGGTGGATAAATATATTTTCCCCGACGGACACTGCCTTTTACTGTTGGCCGATGGTCGTCTGGTCAATCTGGGATGCGCTACAGGTCACCCTTCGTTTGTGATGAGCAACTCATTTACCAATCAGACACTGGCTCAGATTGAACTTTACACCAAAAAGTATGAAGTTGGCGTCTATCGTCTGCCAAAGCACCTCGATGAGGAAGTTGCCCGTCTGCATCTGGAGCAGCTCGGCGTAAAACTCACCCGACTCACACCTGAACAGGCAGCATACATCGGTGTGAACCCCGACGGACCGTATAAAGCCGAACATTACAGATATTGATTTTATTGTCAGCAACACATAAGTGAAAAGGCATCTCCGAAAATCCGGAAGTGCCTTTTTCTTTTTATGTAATGGTTGAATGAAGTTTAGTTGTAATCGAAACGATTGAATTTCAATACCAATCTACGGGTTTGACTTTCTGTACAAACAGAATTCCAACCGGACTTTTTGTTAGATCATAAGCTTTTAGTACGATACGGCCTTAAGTCCGATAATTGAACCGATTAATGTTGTAAGGAAAAGTAATCGCAGGAAAGTCGCGGGTTCTTTGAATATGAAAATTCCGAATAGAGCTGTTCCGACTGCTCCTATTTCAGTCCACACAGCATAAGCTATCCCGATTGGGAGTGTTTGGGTTGCTTTGATTAAAAGCGTCATGCTTAAACAAAGAGCGATAAAGAAACCAATATACCAACCGTACATTTCATTCCCGGTTGTTTCTTTCGCTTTTCCTAAACAGAAAGCGAATGTTACTTCAAAAAGTCCCGCTATTATTATAATTATCCAGTTCATTTATTATTTAAATCATTGTTGTCCGACAAAAAATACAGAAACGTCTGTAATTGGCTATAATCGAGAGAAATAAGAATATTAAACCCCGCTGGGGCTTGCTTTTCTGTATTTACCAAATCGCTACAAATATTTTGCAACGCTGTTGCAAAAACAGCCACAGATGGAACATTCCGATCTATCGGAAGTGGCTAAATCTTTGTAGTATGATGTGATAAATAAGATTTCTTGCCACAGAGTCGCAAAATATTAAGGTTTATCGGACAATAGTGATTTAAAAAAGCTAATCCCTGGAATATTTATTACTTTCTTCCCTTTATTAATTCTGAGCTGCCGGGCTAATTATTGATGGATGCTGACTGCTTACAGTTGGCATCAGTTAGTCTCTTTCTTTTTCAGTATTCCTTTGTCCACGCTTTCATTGATCAGTTTTTCGGCGTAACTCCACAATGAGGCCGAACTCTCCCGAATAACCTTCTTCTTTTCGTAAACCTTGTTGTAGTCAACGTCAAATTCCCGCCAGGTGCCGCCATTGTTTGAGGTGTTTTGAAGGAGTGGTTCCAGCCTGTCCATAGTCTTCGCGAATTTAGCTTCGTTGCTTTGCCCTTCTTCAAACTCCTGCCAGATAGCGAAAAATTCTTCAGCTTGTTCATCCGGTAAAAGTCCGAAAATTCGTTTGGCTGCAATCGTTTCGTTTTCGGTGTTCGTATGACTTTTCTGTGTGTCATAAATAAAGGTATCACCGGCGTCAATTTCAACGATATCGTGTATCAAAACCATTTTAAGCACTTTAAGCACATCAACGGGCGTGTCGGAATGTCCCGCAAGGACAATTGTCATCATTGCCAGGTGCCAGCTATGCTCCGCGTCGTTTTCCGGTCGGTCGCTGTTAAACAGTTTTGTTCTGCGAAGTATGTATTTGATTTTGTCAATTTCCTTTATGAAACGTATTTGTTTTAAAAGATCTTCGGATTGCATTCTGATGTTCTTTCTTTTAATACTGAATATAATACTCTACAAGTTCTATACACGCTGTCATTCGGGCAAAGCCCAAAAGCGGGCGATGGGTGCCTACTCGTGCAATATAATGATCGGAATATTTCAATGGATAATTATGATTTTCTCCACTGATAATTGCAGGAAACCGATAATGTGTTGAAGTAAGTTACATTGCCTTCAACCGTCAAACGAACCGTTCAGCGCTTACTTCATGGTTTGATTTATTCTTGCACTAACTCAAACCGGGCCAGGGGAGCCATTCTTGCCTTATTCAATGAAAGTGTTTTCCCATCCGATGAACAGTTGTCGGCCTGATCAAGTACCTGAGCGAGTTCTTTTTCCATATCGTCGGGACAAGCCATCATCGTAGAGATACCCTGTTCTATTTTCAGCCGGAATTCATTTTTTATTGTATAGTTTCGCAACATGATGTTGCAGTTGGCTTTTGCCTCCACCCTTCTTTCTTTAGAATGGAATATGATATAATGACTTTCGGGTGTGCCTTTTACTGGTTTTCCGAATAATTCCGTTAACTGCCACCTTTTATCTTCGATGGTTGGGTTTCCGTTTTTTCTCATCACATAATTCTGAGCTAAATCACCCGTGATTTCCTTGCCTTCCATATCCAGATACCGCAGTTGATTTTCTTCCACCTTTAATTTAGAAGGTCTTTCATTTTGCGGTATCCCATTTAAGCAGACATTGTTTCCTTCCCACGCGAATGTACCTTTCAATGTGTCGGGTTGAGTGTTATCTTTACCCAAATACTTGCTGATTAAGACGTATGAAAGATCCTCGTTAAGGGTTAGTTCGGTATCTATGCCTTCGCAATCGGCACAGGGGAGTACGCCAGAGTAAGTTCCCTGCCAGTCGAGTGCGACTTGAGCGGAGTTATCAGTTATTTTTGTATTTACTGTCTTGTTGGCGTTGTTACAAGCTGAAAATGTGATCAGAGCAATTGCCCCGGCGATAAAAAATTTTAATTTGCTGTTTGTCATAATTTTAAAGTTTAATAGGCTGCAAAGATAGTACTTTTTAGTTAATCGGTTATGGAATAAACGTTTTTGGGGATTTGTACAAGATGGGTACAGGCATGGTGCTGACTGAACAGATTGAAGTCCCATGCATTTAAAACCACTCCAAAGGATAAATGGAATAAAATCTTACCTGCCACATGATGAATACGAGGTTATAAACGCTCTGCATGAATATCACACGAAAGTAATCCTACGTCTGTCGGCCGTTTTTATTTGTTTTTCTATTTAAAATGCAAATGTTATCGGAAGAGTGAATTTCACTCTCACTTTCTGACCTTCCTGTGTTGCTGGTATCCAGTCGGGCATCTTTTTAATAACTCTGATGGCTTCGAGATCAAGGTGGTAATTTGCACTTTTTATTACTCTGATGTTCGAGATTGATCCGTCAGGTTCTACATAAAACTCGGCCAAGACTCTTCCCTGAATTTTATTTTCAAAGGCTTTCGGAGGATATTTTACTTCCGAAATCAGATAATTAATTAGTTTCCGGTCGCCTCCGGGAAACCGTGGCAAAGTTTCGTAGGGAAAGTACTCCGGGAGTTTGTTCCCGAGAGAATCGAAGCAATTGCCTTCAATCAGTTTCCCCATTTCATATCGGTCTTTTCTCCTGTTTTTGCCGTTGGACCACCATGTGCAGAACTCACCCTCTTTTTGACCGTCCTGATAGAATGCTTTCAGGCGTATATTCCCGTTTTCGAACCATTCGCATTTCTCTCCGGTTGGTTTTTCTGCTATAAGTTTACCTTTTTCTGTGAATTTTTTCAGATAGGAGCTAACCGATTTCTTCTGACCCGACAGATAATACTTTGTTTCTGTAATTATCGTATCGTTCCCCGAAAATGCCTTTTCACAAGTTGAATAGCATACTGCACGTTTGATGTTTTTGACCCTCTTTCCCTGTGCATCCTGATAGATTTTTTCCTGACCGGATGCTATGCTGCACAACAAGCAAAGGAATGAGATCATGATAATTTTATGTTTCATAAACGGTTATTCTTTTTATTGAATGATCAGCTTCGCTGTTCGTGTGGGTTTACCTGTTTCTCTTACGTGGATATAATACATTCCTTTTTTTACAGCCGACAGATCAATCATACATTCGGCAACATGGCTTGTCGTTTTACTTAATATCATTTGTCCGGCGGTGTTGAAAACTCGTATTTCCGAGGCGGCAGCATCCGGTTGCAGTTGTATTTTCACAACTCCCTTTGTCGGGTTCGGATACACGGACAGCATGTTATCAGCTTTGGGCGATTGAACGCCGGAAGTGCTGAATGACCGGACAATATTACTGATCCGGACTTCGTCGATATAGCCATCCACCCCTTGTCCGATGATTAAATCTTTGGAATTCAAAAGCATTCCTGTATCGGTGTATGCTGCCGACTGGTCGGATATCAGTGTGCGGTTACTGTCGTGTATCAGCAGGCGTAGTTCCGATTTTTTTGTATCGCGGATAAAAGCCACATGATACCATTCGTTGAGCGCCGGTGTGATGGAGGTCAGTCCGATTCGCGTCGGGGTATTGCTAAAGAGGAACGCATAAAATATATTTCCCCACCAGGGATTTATACTCAGCGTGTAATTCGCGAAATAAGCGTCCGTATCGCCCGGCTTGGTGAGCAGGTACATGTCGCCCGTACTGTAGGCTGTGAGTTTCATCCACATTTCGATGGTCCAGTCGCCGCTCAGGTTCAGATTAGCGTGATGAGGAACAGTAACCGGATATGTTGTTTTAAGGCATTTTCCCAGATCGGGGAGTGACCCGGCATCGGCGGTCAGATTTTCCGTCGCGCCGCTGGCAGGTCCCGAAAGCGAGGAGCGGTTCTTAAAATCGTTGTCGAAATGCAGCAGGGCAACGGTATTTTTATCATACAGATAGGGGCCTCCGATGTTGTTGTGTTGCAGAATGGTGAAACAGGCATCGCTCTCATCGTTTGTTGTCTGGTTTGAACTGTCCGAAATACGGATTTTACACTGACCGGAAGCCGTTTCCGGAACAATCCAGTCAAACTTCTGAGCCGTTGTGGGGCAGGAAGCAGTGACTGTTGACCAGTGTGCGCCGTTATCGCCTGAATATTCGATTTTGTATTGTGGAATAGTGGTTTTTGTCCAGGTAATATTCACTGTATCACCGGCGATGAGGTATTCAGTGCCGTTGGGGTAACTGACAACAGGCTTTGTCAGGTTAATTTTGTAGAACGGTCCATATGTCGTTTGGTTGTTGAGAATTTCAGGAGCTGCGAATTTAACCAGAAACTCCCCCCTGAATTCTCCCGTATTCCAGTTGCAAGAGGTGGCGGTGGTATTCGAAGCGATGGTTGTCCAGGTATTTCCCTTGTCGGTCGAAATCATTACATCCAGTTTTACCGACGCGTCCAGCGGTATCCAGCTGAAGTTTACTGTTGACTGTGTTTCTTCCACGTTCGCTGAGGGAGTAAGCAGAGTTACTACTTTCTTGTCCAGAACCCGGACATCGAAATCGAAATACATGGCATCCATGATTGCTTGCCCCGATGAATAGCCAATTTTCCGGTATCCTTCCAGATCGCCCAGCTGTACGTCTTTCACCGCCTTATAACCGCCTTTGCGGTAAATAAAATCATTCAGATACCATCCCAGATATT
>DAONDU010000101.1:7101-9704 GCA_035402725.1 Paludibacteraceae bacterium
GCCTTATAACCGCCTTTGCGGTAAATAAAATCATTCAGATACCATCCCAGATATTTGTATCCGTAATCGGTCGCGTAGCCCGGGTACACTTTAGTGTCTTCGTATGAGGGGCGGTGACCGAAGAAGGTGGTTCCACGTTCGAGTGAAGAGGCGAGCATTTGCTTCCAGAAACCGGCACCCATATTCAGGTTGGAGAAATCGGCATTAAAGGGACCACCGTCCGAAAAGAATGCAAATCCTTCGCCCAGCCACTGGGTACTTTCCCCAATGGGCATAAATCCCTGGAACGCGTGTGCCAGTTCGTGCCTTGCCAGACTGATCACTTCGTTTTTCTGGGCCTCCGTTTTACCGCATCCGAAATGAAGACCCGTGGCCCAGGCTGTTCCACCAATACCGGTTCCGTTTGGATCGCACGAAATTCCTTCGATAACCGCGTCGGTACAATCCGACAGGGTAAATGCCGTCAGTTTACCATACGCTTTGACATCGTAATTTGTGAAGTATTCAGAGTAAGCATTTTCCAGCGTATTGGGCAGGAAGGGGAAGTTCACATCAGCTTCGCGCTGCCGGGTATAAATCCGGAAATGCTCCGTTTCCTGTATCAGTTTTATACGCGATGATTCATTTGTTTCCAGAAAACGAGCCTGGATATACCGGTTGAAGTCATCGAGCAGCCCCTGAAGGTTATCGGTCTGATACCAACCCGGAGCAGCGTCGAACGAAGCAGCCGTGACGTTGATGATCATGGGGAAACCCCAGTTTTTGTAGGCGCTCAAAAATTCACCGAAGGCGTACGCGATTGTCCAGCCGTTGTTCGCGGTGAAGGTGGTGGCGTTGTTCAACAGACCGAAGCTGCTAATGGAACCTCCATAGCTGTTCACAGCTTCTTTCACTGCTGTATCGGCCGGGTCGAGACTTGCTTCATAAGCAGGGAACCCCACTTTCAGCAGCAGGGGTAAACCGGTGGTCTGATAGTAATAATACAGATAAGACTGACACAAATAATAGAGCGCCGCTTTATTTATATCCTTAAATACAGCCAGTTGCGCGCTTGTTGTCGGAGTGCTGACATTTATCGTTCCATCAGCCGATACAAATCCGCAGTCGAAAGGCAGTGCGTCGGCGGGTTTCTGAGCATTGAATTCTGTCGGTGTCAGTACGTTGAAAGCATATTTAAACGTTGAGAAACCGGGAGTTGTCCAGGGTTTTCCCTGCACTTTCAGTACCTTTATTTTGTTGTTAATCTGCGTCATATTCAGTCCGCTCACCGCGTCGGAATTGAACTTTACGGTTTTAAGCATGATATTCATATTCTCCACATCCAGCAGTCTGGTTCCGCCCACTGTTTGGTTCACTTTCAGCTCGTAACCTCCGTTAGGCGCTGTGGGCGAATTGGTGGAGAACCGGTAATCGAAGAAATTATAGCGGTTTAAGGGTACCGTTACCGAATAGACCGTTCCGCTTTCGAGGGTCATCGGGGTGGAATACCAGTCGTATATATTCCGGTGCAGATTGACAAAAACCTTATCCGAAGCGGCATTAAAATATCCGCTGCCAATCATATCGGCCATGTCCACCGAAAACTTCACCTGAACCGTAGTTTCATAATCGAGGTACACATCCAGAAAGTTCCACCAGTCGGCTTGCAGCGCTTCGAGATTGGCATAGCCGATATCGGCATAATTCATGTTTTCAATAAATTTTGCCATCGCCGCTTCGCCTTTGGTTTTGATGATGTAATAAGCCACGATGGACGAATAGGCATAACCCATATTTCCGTTAAAAACATTGGCAATGAGTGGTTTTCCCTGTTGATTCAACTCGTATTTAATCCAGTCCTTGGTCGAGAAATTCTGTCCGTAGTACGATGCCACTCCCTCGTTGAGCCAGGCCGGAAGGTTTACTTTGGTTTTCGAGGCGATGAGGCAATGGGTATATTCATGGCTGAATAAGCCGAGGGCATCGTCCAGTCCGAATGCCGAAGGCCCCACCATCGTAATCAGGCCTGAACCCCAGGCCGAACCGATGGAACCCGGTCCGTTCTCGGGATATCCGCATGCCAGGTGAAGCTGATCCAGATCCTTGTACAGGTAAATGGCTGCTTTTGAAGCCGGGAAACTTTGCAGCGCGTTGGAGAGGTTTGAATAGCATATCTCTATCCGCGACGCGAATTCATCGATATAGTTCTTTTCATTAGCCGAATAATAGATGTTGAAGTGCGGGGTGCTTTTCAGTTGATCCATTTCGCCGTCATTATAATATACGGTTGTCAGTGTCAGATCATTTTCGCCAATGTATATGCGTCTGTTGCCGCTCGTGGTGATTGGGAAATTCGTTTCCCAACCGCCGTTGTCGGCACCCGCGGTATTGATAAAGTACTTGTATTCCTGCCAGGTATTGTCGGCCAGGGGAATGGTTACGGAGTAAACGCCATTACCGGCAGCAGTGAGCGGGGTAGTGGTTCCCCAACTGTTGAATGTGCCGCGGATATAAATCCCATCGGTGCCCGGATTAAATTTACTTTGGTTTACCAACAGGCTTACATTCACCGAGAACGTAATGTTTTTAACGGCCAGTGCCGGCGATAACGTGAGGAAACAAAA
>DAONDU010000102.1:0-9428 GCA_035402725.1 Paludibacteraceae bacterium
CCGATAATAAGAGTTACAAGAATTTCCATTTTAGTTGTTTTTTGATGGTTAAATAATAAATAAGAAAGATGAACCGAAAACCCGTAAAGTTTAATTGTAAAAATGAAGAAACGCAAAGCGCAAAAATCAATTTATCACCCTGCGTTTCTGTAAGTTTACGTTTTTACTGTAAACTTATGAGCTATTAATCCTGATGCTTAAAATCGATATCCCAGCGAAACGCCGAAACCGGTGTTTTTCACCACGGATTTATCATTCGTCAGTATTTTGTATTCAGGATTGATATTGAGCATACCAAGCTGGGCATTTACCTGAGCAAATATTCCACCTGACAATTCGTATCCGAAAAGTATGTTACCTCCGGCATCCAGTGCCTTGTAATAAGGATATTGAGTATCAGTGATTTCCACCACATTTTGAAATTTAACCGGACTGTCGAGTGATACTGAGCCACCTTCGGTTTTTACTTTACCCTTAACAGCATAAGCCACATAAGGACCTACACCGATAAATACAAAGCCGCTTCCGAGCTGACCTTTGTACAGGAAGTTCAATGGAAGTTCAACATACGATAGATTGGTGTTGGTGGTTAAGATACTACCCACGTTTTTAGCTCCTTTGGTACTGAACATCAGTCCGGGTTGGAAATAAAATTCGGGTGCAATCGGGATTTGAACGTTCACTCCGGCATGAAATCCCGGTATCATTGTATTTTCAAGGGCGTCGCCGCTTGAGTTTTTCCCGTTCAGGTTCTGAAAATTCACTCCACCGAGCACCCCCACCGAAATCTGAGCGCTGGCAATAGTTGCAAAAAGTAAAAGTGTGAATGTAATCGAAATTAGTTTTGTTTTCATTTTTATTTTTATTTGTATTAATGAATTTGTTAGTCTTTATTCTTTATTCTTTGTTCTTTGTTCTTTGCTCTTTGCTCTTTGCTCTTTTATCTATTTAGCTGCCTCCTTTTGAGCTTCGGCTTTCATTTTTTCGTTGGCTGTAATCAGAAATTCCACCCTGCGGTTTAGAGCGCGATCGCTTTCGGTATCATTCTGATATTTTGGTAACGTTTCACCATATCCTACGTTTGACAACCGGTTGGCTGATATGTTTTGTGAAATCAGGTAGTTTGAAACTGCCGCAGAACGTTGTTGTGACAATGTTTTGTTGTATGCCAGACTTCCTTTGCTATCGGTATGTCCCTGTATTTCTATATTTGTTTCGGGATAGGTATTCAGTACTTTCACCAGTTTGTCCAGATTTGAGCGGGCATCGGATGTAATGTTTGTTTGATCAAAACCAAAAAGTACGTTACTGCTGAATTCCACTACAATTCCTTCGCCAACTCTTACTACATTAGCATCCGGAACGGTTTTGGCTATTTCGGCAGCCTGTTTATCCATTTGATGTCCAATGATGGCACCTGAGGCACCTCCCACGGCAGCTCCGATAATTGCACCCAGGGCTGTGTTACCGGCTACTTTGCCTATTACTGCACCGGCAGCTCCACCGCCTGCAGTGCCTATAATTGCACCTTTTTGTGTCTTGTTTAATGACGAGCAACCTATCATAAACAGAGTTGCACTTAAAATCATGATAAAACTTAGTTTTTTCATTGTTATATTTTTTAGTTGTTAGTTTTGATTTTCGGTATTGTTTATTGTTACTGATTAACCGAATTTATTCTTAGCAAAGGTGGGGTAAATTGCTCCGAAAGTCGTTACAGATTTCTGAGAATAAGTTACAACATTCACGCTTTTACACAGCAAAAGAGCCAATCACGTGTGATCAGCTCTTTAGTAATAGATTGTAAATGAGATAAATATGGGTTATGACTTATAATTTATAACTTATAATTTATAACTGACTTAGTCTTCATATCCGCTTTTTATTACAGTCGCTATCATTTTGAATTGTTCGTTGGCATTGAAACGATGCCTGGAATGTGCAGGAATAATGATGCCATCACCTAATTTGAGTTTCATTTTTTTATGATCAATAGTCAGTTCAGCTGCACCATCAATGATTTGAATATAGGTATCGAAAGGCGAAATTTTTTCTGCTAATTCTTCACCGGCATCAAGGGATGAAACAGTAACATTACCCGACAATTTTTTAATTATCGTTTTACTGACCACGGCATTGGGCATATATTCTATAATTTCGACAACAATATGCGATTTCCCTTTTTCCAACTCTATATTGTCCACCTTGTTTTGCATGATATTGTTTCTTTTGAAAATTTACAAATATTTGTATTACAAAGATAAAATCACGCCGATGAAAATAAATTACATATCTGCCTGAATATGTTACATAGTTCACTGATTACGTTACATCCGTTCCATGTACCAGTTCAGTTGTTTTTTTAGTTTCGAAGTTTCAAAAATGGTGGTAATTATTTTTTGCAGGCGCAAAAATGAAGTTTCACTTTTTACCACATAATCGAACGCAGCATGGTGCATACAATTAATCGCCACATCAATTTTATCCTGAGCCGAAAGTATGATTACAGGTATATTGGTATCATAAGCTTTAATTTTATCCAGGGTTTCTATACCATTCATAACGTCTCTTACCACTCCGTCGAGCAGATAATCCAGGATAATAACATCGGGTTTATGCGATAAATTTTCCACACAAAGTTCACCGGTGGAGTATGTCTCGATCTCGAAATCGCCACTTTCATTAAACTGTATTTCGAGTAACCGGAGAAAAACCACATCATCATCTACCAAAAAAATCTTTATTTTCTTTTTCATGCGTTCATGTTTTTTAAAACGTTATATTCCGTTTCCAGTTCTTTACATGCCTGCGTGCAAACATTTTCAAGTTTAAGAACCAGTTCGGTTATTCCATCGGTTTGTTGTTGGTTACTGGCAAATTCCTGCACTTTTTTGGCCATGTTTTCGAAATCGTGATTAATGCCCATGATTGAAAATGAAGGTATCATCTTATGCACAGCCGAATACAGCGAGTTCCAGTCTTTGTTTTTCATGCTAAGTTTCATGGCATCCACCAGGGGCGGCGTTTGTTCCAAATATAGCGAGATCATCTCCATCATCAGGGTGGGGTTCGATTTTGTGCGTTGCATCAGATACACCAGATCGGTACATTTACCTTCTATTTTTCGGTAATCATCATTTTCATTCTGTTCGCCGGAGGTCTGGGATTGTTTTACCAGGCTTACTATTTTGCTGTACAACAGGCGTTCGTCCACCGGCTTGGCAATATAATCGTTCATTCCCACTGCTTTGCATTTGGCCAGATCCACGGTGGTTACATCGGCAGTGAGCGCTATCACCGGAATCTGCATTTTTAAGCGGTTGCGGATATATCCCGTAGCTTCAAATCCGTTCATCTCGGGCATTTGGAGGTCCATCAGCACAACATCGTAGTCATTCACTTTCAGTTTTTCAACAGCTATCTTTCCATTTTCGGCAATATCACATTTAAAGCCAAATTCATCGAGTATGGTTTTCATCAGCAGCTGATTGAGCGGTACATCTTCGGCCACCAGTACGTTGATATTCCTGGCATCTCCGTTTAGTTCCATTATTTCCAGCTCGCTGTCGGGAGTTTGGTCTGTTTTAGGAAAATCAAGCGTAAAACTGAAAACAGAACCTTTATTTAATTCGCTTTCCACGTGGATTATACCGCCTTGCGGTTCCACCAGTTGCTTTACAATAGCCAATCCCAGTCCTGTACCACCGTAAAGTCGCGAACTGTCACTTGATCCCTGCTGAAAGTTTTCAAATATCTTTCCGAGTTTGGCTTTTTCAATGCCAATTCCGGTATCGGCCACCGAAAATTGAAGTTTTGCCTGTTCGTCGTTCTCACTCACTAATTTTACGCTTACTTTAATGCTTCCGGCGTTGGTAAATTTGATGGCATTACTGACCAGATTGAGAATAATCTGATGCAATCGCACCGGATCACCAAGCAGAACATCGGGAATATTGTTGTCGTATTCCACTTCCAGTTTCAGGTTTTTTTCCAGAATTTTCTGTTTAAACAATTGCAACATGGCCGATATCGATAACTTCGGCCTGAAAGGAATTTGCTCAAAAGTCATTTTTCCGGCATCCACTTTTGCAAGGTCAAGAATATCGTTAATAAGCACTATCAGTGCATCGCCGCTCATTTTTATGGCAGTGAGATATTCCTTTTGTTTAGCATTCAGTTCGGTTTTCAGCAGCACTTTTGTAAACCCGATAATAGCATTCATCGGGGTGCGGATTTCGTGGCTCATATTCGAGAGAAACTGTTGTTTGGCTTTCACCGCGTCTTCGGCTTTGTGAGTAGCCAGTTGGGCTGTTTCTTTGGCAATTTGTGCCTGCTCGTTTGCTTTTTCGGCAAATTCCTTGGCTTCTGTCAGCTCGCAGGCAATGCGTTTCTGATCCGTTACATCGCGTGCCACAATTACCACTCCCAATACATTTCCCTTTTCATCCCTGAAAACAGAACCATTGAAAAGGACATCGGTGAGTTTGCCCGTAACATGCCGCAAGGTGAGTGGATAATCAGCCACCGAACCTTTCTCAAAAACTTCCTGGTACACTTCTCGTGCTTTGTGCGGTTCGGTAAAATAATCAAAAAAATCGCTGTCGGTTATCTCATCGTGGGTCAGACCAATAATATTGGCCGTTGCCCGGTTCATATCCATAATTTTACCTTCGGCACTTATGGTTACCAAAGGGTCCAGACTGGCTTCTATCAGACTGCGTGCATATTGTGATGCTTGTTCTTCCATTTTTTGTGTTAGATATTTCTTTCTTAGATATTTTCAATCGGGTCTCTATGTCTGTTTTTCAGCAGTTTGAATTGTGAGGGTGTAAGTCCGGTTATTTTTTTAAACTGGTTGGATAAATGTGCTACGCTGCTGTATTGAAGCCGGTACGAAATTTCGGTGAGGTTCAGCTCTTCGTACAACATCAGTTCCTTGACCCGTTCTATTTTATGCAGAATGATAAATTGCTGAATGGTTATGCCTTTCACTTCCGAAAATATATTGGAGAGATAGGTATAATCGTAATGCAATTTTTCGCTTATATAATCGGAATAATTGATTTTGGGCAAATCATCGGCATAATGTATCATTTCAATGATCAGATTTTTAATTTTTTCAATCAGTACAGCCCGTTTGTCGTCCATCAGTTCGAGCCCCGAGTTAAGCAAGGCTTCTTTCAGGGCATCGTGCTGGCTTTCGGTTAGGTCTTCCATGATTTCTATTTCGCCCAGATCCACCACTATGAAATGAAGTCCGAGTTTTTTCAGTTCTTCCTTCACTACCATTTTGCAACGAAGGCTCACCATGTATTTGATATATATTTTCATTCTTCTTTTTTAAGTGAATACGGGGACGAAACGGGAAATGTGTAGTGTGTAATGTGTAATGTGTAGTGTGTAGTGTGTAGTGCGTAATGTTTAACGTGTAATAATTTGGCATTTTGGCTCTTTTGTCTTTTGTCTTTGTTCTTTGTTCTTTGTTCTTTGTTCTGTATTTAAAACACTTTACAAAAGTATAAGTTGTAAATTTAGCTTTTAATTCCGGATAAACAGTTGTTTTCACAAGAATGAATTTATAAACGGTTTTTTGAATTAAATAAATTGAAGAAACAAACTGCTTCAATTGCGAAACAGCTTGTTTCTTACCATTCACAAACCACATTCAAAATCATTATTTGTTTTTACCATTCCCTTTATTCCCTTTGTTGCCCTTGTATCCTTTATTCCCGTTATTTCCATGCTGCTTATTCATCTTCA
Organism: Paludibacteraceae bacterium; assembly: GCA_035402725.1. Classification (GTDB taxonomy): domain Bacteria; phylum Bacteroidota; class Bacteroidia; order Bacteroidales; family Paludibacteraceae; genus UPXZ01. The sequence continues at coordinate 5,761 of DAONDU010000102.1, forward strand.
TATTTCCATTGCTTTTTCCATGCTGAGACTTGATAAACTTGTTTACCTGCTTATTGCTTTTACTGCCAATGTTTTTTTGAGGATTTCCTTTATATCCTTTAGCATATTTCACTTTATGCTGTTTGAAAAAGAAGAACGGATAATTACCGCTGTAATTTTGAAGCGGAACTTTGTAGCCGCGGTACAGATTGTAGTTTTTGTATTGCACCGGCAAACTGGTTCGGTAAACCCATCGGTTGTCGTGAAGGTAGATAAAGTTGGAACGTTGCACATCGTAGTAAACCTCCATATCAGGAAGGTAATAATACCGCACATCGGAATATCCGGCAGGACCCCAGGCGGGTGGTGTACCAATATTTACATTCACAGCGACCTGTCCCTGTGCAAAACCGGCAATCAGTATCGATACACAAACTATCAGTAATTTTATTTTTTTCATAACTAAGTATTTAAACGGTTTTTGTAGCACAAAAATAAGGCTTGCTGACCCCGAATAAGTTACACAAATCCCCCAAAATGTTACATTATTCACACATTGGAATTGCATCTGTGAAATATACAACATTTTCCAAGCGAAGTGTAAGGATTTTAGTCGTGGTCAGCTCTATCTTTACATTATTGATTTTTACATCAATTTATTCGAGGTAGAAGCAAACAAGACAATCTAAAAACAATAAATTATGAAAATTATGTTGACACTGATTCCAATCATTTTGGCAATTACATGGTTTATTGGATTTTTCATATTTAATGCCGGTTATTTTATACATATACTTTTAGTGTTAGCGATAGTAGCAGCTTTGTTTCGCCTAACCAGAGGCATAGAGATCAATGAGTACTAATAATTTTAAAAAAACCAAAAATGAAAAAAGCAATTTTTCTGGCACTACTGACGATATTATCGTTAGGTGCAGCACCGGCATTTGCAGCCAAAGGTTCAGCTGATAAGACAGTTGCAACAGAAGCTACTTTAACCGCCGAAGAAGTAAATGCGTTGAAAGCACGTGTTATTGAAATTCGCGATATGGACAAATCGGAATTGACAACCGCTGAAAAAAGCGAACTGAAAGGTGAACTGAAAGAAATAAAGGAAACAATCCAGAACGAACCTTATATCTATATAGGTGGAGTTACATTGTTGCTTATCATTATCCTTTTGGTTATTTTATTGTAATCAATTCTTTCGTAGTACATCCGTTAAAATGGCAAGAAAAAAAGCAGGGTTTTGTAATTCTTACAAGACCCTGTTTTTCTTGTAGAAAAAAATATTATCTGAAAAATGAATACATTGAAAATAAAAATGGCAGCTAAGCAACTTCTTTTTGCTTTTCTGATTGTTATAGGGTATTGTCCGGCAGCTATTTCGCAGGATTATTTTCAACAACAGGTGAATTATAAAATCGATGTATCGCTAAACGATACGCTTCACGAACTCAGCGCATACGAAGAAGTGAATTACACCAACAATTCGCCCGACACGCTTCGGTTTTTGTATTTCCACCTGTGGCCCAATGCCTATTCAACGAATAAAACTCCGCTTGCCCGACAGATTTTCGCTTTCAAGGGAAAGCAAAAGCTATTTAATGATCCTGAGTTGAGAGGGTATATTGATAAGTTGAACTTTAAGGTAAATAACCTGACTGTGAGCTGGAACTTACTTCCCAATCAGCCGGATATTTGCAAAATCATGCTCAATTCGCCGCTTCTTCCGGGCAAAAACATTGTAATTACCACCCCTTTTCATGTCAAAATCCCCAAAGGAGTAACTTCCCGCCTGGGGCATATTGGTCAGACCTACCAAATCACCCAATGGTATCCCAAACCGGCAGTTTACGACCGGCATGGCTGGCATCCCATGTCATACCTCGATCAGGGTGAGTTTTATTCCGGGTTCGGACGATTTGATGTAAGCATTACATTGCCTGAAAACTACGTGGTGGCTGCTACTGGAATTCTTCAAGACAGCACTGAACTTAAAATGCTCGATGCGCTTGTTGCCGACACAACCTGGAAAAGTATCAAGATGCTCGGCAAAGTGAAACATATAACTCCAACCTCCACTAAAAAAACACTGCATTATACCGGAGAAAACATGCACGATTTTGCCTGGTTTGCCGATCAACAATTTAATGTGATGAAAGGGAAAGTTATACTTCCCGAAACGGGAAAAGAAGTGACTGTCTGGGTCATGTTTACTTCGCGCCAATCGCGATTATGGCGAAATGCGTTGAAATACACCAGTCGGGCGATACTGGATTTCTCGAAAATGATTGGCGATTATCCGTACACCTGTTATACGCTGGTTCAAAGTCCGCTGAGTGCCGGACTGGGAATGGAATATCCGGGATTAGCCGTCATCGGACCCACCAAAAATGCATGGACGCTCGACAATGTGATTGTTCACGAAATCGGTCATTCGTGGTTTTACGGTGCACTTGGATTCAACGAACGTCGTTATCCTTTCCTCGACGAAGGGCTGACCAGCAACTATGAAAACCGGGAAATGACACGCAAATATCCTGATAAGAAACTCTGGGAAGTGTTGCTGAAAAAGAAAAAACAGGCGAAATTCCTTCATGCAGATAAATTTCCTTTGGAAGAGTTGGAAGAACTTGAATGGCTTATTCCGGCACGTAACAACACCGAACAACCGCTCGACCTGCCCTCGACAGATTACAACCGGATAAATTACGGACAAATGGTTTACAACAAAACGGCAATGGGTTTCACTTATCTGAGGGCGTATCTGGGCGATACTGTTTTCGATGCAGCCATGCATGATTTTTACCGGCAATGGAAATTCCGACATCCCGAACCCGACGACCTGCGCGCTGCATTTGAAAGTCAAACTTCCAACAGTTTAAGCTGGTTTTTCGATGATTTTATCAGCACTACCAAACGGCTTGACTATAAACTGGTAAAATTAGATAAGCAACAGTTGCTTGTCAAAAATAAGGGTGAGATGATTTCTCCATTAATAATAGCCGGACTTTCGGGGGATAGTGTGGTTTTTGAAAAATGGGTGGATGGCTTTTCGGGAAGTCAGTGGATAGAAATTCCGGCAGGTGATTATACCGAACTGAAAATTGATCCCAATCATGTAATGCCCGAACTCTACCGCCTCAACAACAATCTCCGGACTTCCGGTCTTTTCCCCAAAGCTGATCCGGTGCAACCGCAGTTGTTGGTGGGTATTGAAGATCCGGAGAAAATTCCCCTGATGTACATTCCTGCTGTTAACTGGAACCATGAAAACGGATTTATGGTGGGTGCGGCGCTTTACAACGGACTGATAACACCAAAGCCAGTGGAATATTTTGTAATGCCATTTTATTCATTTAATCACTCAACGTTCGCGGGCTTTGGAAAGATAGCTTATAACATCACTCCCTACAACAAATTGATCCGCATCGCAATTCTGAGTTTGCAGGGAGCTCAGTTTGGCGCTCCGGACAACCGGGACTACCGAAAAATACAGGCAGGCCTGGATATTTATTTCAGAAAAAACAACTCTGTCAATCCCATTCAGCACAGCATCTACGCACGGTTTGCGCTGGCATCCGATCTTCATCAGATTATTAATCAGGAACAGGCAAAGATGAACCGCTATGTTCAGTTGGGATACAATTTACAAAAATCGAGTTTGGTCAATCCATACAGGTTGCTGG
>DAONDU010000103.1:0-9345 GCA_035402725.1 Paludibacteraceae bacterium
AAAGCCCCGTAAAGTGATTATCGCTACAATTATTGCCAGTCAGCCGGCTATCGATTATATGAAAGAAAAATTTTCGGATGATATTACACTCTGGACTGCCGATATTGATCCCGAACTGAACGAACATTCGTATATCATACCGGGGCTTGGCGATGCAGGCGACCTGGCTTTCGGTGAAAAGTTATAATTCAATTCATAAAAAAACAGGCAACTGAATATTCGGTTGCCTGTTTTTTTTGCCTGTTTTGTGTGTTATTTTTTATAATAAGTCATTGCGCCCGGCATTTCTTCCTGCAGACGTGCAATTCTTTTTTCGTCGGATGGGTGAGTACTCATGAAGTCAGAAACAGAACCGGACTTATCAGCAGTCATACGCTGCCAGAATGTGATAGCCTCGTTAGGATTATATCCAGCCATAGCCATAAAGATTAAACCCAGTTTATCGGCTTCATATTCCTGTTTGCGGGAGTAGGGGAGTAATACGCCAAGTTGCGAACCAATTCCATACAACGCGCCGATGCCCTGTTGTACCGCTGCCGATTTGCCCGAAAGAAGTACACCTGTCAGTGCGCCGCCGTATTGAACCATCATCTGCTGGCTCAGACGTTCATTGCTGTGACGTGCCACTGCATGAGCAATTTCATGACCGATTACTACTGCCATACCTGTTTCTGTAAGTGTTTTTGGTAAAATACCTTCAAAAGCTACCATCTTTCCACCCGGCATACAAAATGCGTTTACTGTTGTGTCTTTAACGAGATTTATTTCCCAGGCGAAGTTTGCAATATCGGCTTCGTAACCGTTTGCCTTCATGTAAGTTTCAACTGCATTAGCAATGTTTGTTGCTACTCTTTTTACCATGGCTGTGTTCGTTTTATTGGTCGAAAGTGGCACAGAGTCAATGAATTGTTTATAACTCTGAAAACTCATTGCATTAATTTCTGCATCGGAGACCAAATTCAGTTGCTTGCGTCCGGTAAGCATGACACTGGAGCAAGCTGTAAATATTACTGCAAACAGCATCAACGGAAGGATTTTTTTCATAATCAAAAAATTTTAATTTCAACAATATATTTATCTTAAAAAATTATCTTTGCAAATCTAACAAAAAGGTATAAAATAATATTCATTGCCTAAGAAATTTTATTTACAAAAATTGTGCCTAAAAAACGATATTTCATCGTGACCTAATAAAATACAACTGATGATTATGAAATTCATTTCAGCATATTGGCGTTCTCTTATTATGACGCTGATTATTCTTTTCCTGTCAGTATATCCCTTTACATCAGATATGGGACTTCCCCGGTTTCAGTACCGCGATAAATTTATTCACTCACTTATGTATGTAGCATTGGCATTTGTGATGTATTACGATTATCGCAAAACAAATCAGTCGGTTGAAAAATTCAGACATTTTTTACCTGTACTGTTCCTTTTCCCGCTCGTGTTTGGTGGCCTCATCGAGATAGTTCAGGCTGTGTTTTTTCCGCCCCGTACTGCCGAATGGCTCGATTGGTTTTCGGATATTGCCGGTTCGGTAATTGGATTCTTAATAGCAAAAATGATTTTCCGGAAATGATGGACACAGACAGTTTATTGCAATATCAGATAGGAGTTACTCTCATCAAAGGTATAGGTCCCAATCTTGCAAAGAATCTGATAGCTTATATCGGGTCAGTTGAAGGTGTTTTCAAGGAAAGAAAACAAAATCTGGCAAAAATACCCGGGATTGGAGAGGTGTTGTCACACGAAATTGTTTCACAGAATGTAATGCAAAGGGCTGAAAAGGAAGTGGAATTTATCCGGAAGAACGGAATTCAAACAATGTTTTATACCGAAAAATCGTATCCCTATCGGTTGAAGGAATGTGCCGATGCACCGGTCCTGCTTTATTTCAAAGGTGATCATAATCTGAACTCTTCAAAATTTATTGCTGTTGTAGGTACCCGTAAAGCTACTGAAGTCGGTAAGGAAATCTGCAAATGTATCATACAGGATATAGCCTTCTCACAGCCTAATGCGACGATTGTAAGCGGTCTTGCTTACGGAGTGGATATATGTGCCCACAAAGCTGCGATTGATTATAATATGGCCACTATTGGCGTTTTGGGGCATGGTCTTGACAGAATATATCCGGCTATTCATCGCCCGGCTGCTGTAAAGATGGTGCAGCACGGAGGATTGCTTACCGAGTACATAAGTGATACAAATCCCGACAGGCAGAATTTCGTTCAGCGAAACCGGATCATTGCCGGGCTGTGCGATGCTCTTATTGTCATTGAATCGGGTAGGAGCGGAGGTGCTCTGATTACTGCTGAACTTGCCAACGATTACAACCGGGATGTATTTGCTGTGCCTGGCAGAGTGACCGATGAGTGGTCGGCCGGATGCAACAAACTCATCCGTGAAAATAAAGCTTCATTAATCGAGTCGGCTGAGGATTTACTCCGTTTTATGAGTTGGGAAAGCACGGATAAAACAACTGAAAGTACTGTTCAGACTTCTTTATTTACTGATCTGTCCGAAGCGGAGGAAAAAATTATTATGATAATCCGACAGAATACCGACGGAATTCATGTTAATGAACTGGGCATACAACTGAATATGCCTTTTAACCGCCTCTCGTCACAGTTGCTCGAAATGGAATTCAAGGGTATGGTCAAATGTCTGCCGGGAGGAATGTACAGGGTGACAAAATAATTCTGTAATATAACCCTTATTAAATAAAAAAACCACACTATGCAGTGCGGTTTTTTTATTTAATGTATTTCAAGAAAGACTATAAATCTTCTTTAAATGTATAAGTTTCTACCATGTGTCCACGATGATAAGGTGGGGTAGGAACAGAAAGAGGTTGATTCATCCAATAAGAAACCTTAATAGTTTTTGTTGCAGGATCATATTTATTTATACCTGAAGGATCGAGTTGTGCCGAACGTGTATTAGCTGCAGGTTGACCATAAGCATTAGTTACTGCGATTACATTACCAGCTGCGTCAAAAGTAAATTGAGGACAGAAAGAGCCAAAGTAGCTGAAACCTGTACCTGTAAAGAACAAATATCTGTTACTGCCACCAAAAGTTGGGGAAGCGCCAATTATTAAAGTAGATCCATCTACTGTTTCTAAATCAATCAGATACTCTTCGTCGCCTAATCCAATAGATGCATGTTGGAATGCTGCATTTGTAACATCATCGTAAGTACCTGTACAAACATATCTGCCAGCGTATGGATGTCTTACTTTGCAGCTAAATAATAACTGATTGAAATTGCCACTTACAATGTATCCCGAATTAGTTACACTTTTAATTTGAATAAGTGCAAATTGAGTATCTGTTGTAAATTGATGAGTATCAATTTTTACTTTCAATGCAACAGATCTTTGCCCTTTCGGAATTGTAACAGAAGCGGGGAGAGTAATTCCAGCAACCGGATAACTTAATATATCTTCATCAGGAATGGAATCTTCACCTGTAGCAGGATATGAATCGGATAAATAAGTACGTACAGCTTTCAGTACATTGGCTCTGTCGCTTACTATCTCAAGATTCACGACAACGTCTTCTTCTGCCGGATTTTCAGCTGCCAGTCTTACCTCATAAGTAAATTCTTTGATTCCTTCGTCGAGTACTGAAAGATTGATTGTATGGCTTGCATCAGCAGGCAATTCGACAATCTTTTTGGCATTCAGGTTTATCAAACCGTATTTTTGATCTTCAATGTTTGTGTCATTAAGACAAGATGTCAGACCAACTGAAGCAGCAAACAGCAATACGATTAAACCATATATTTTATTTCTTTTCATATTATATTCTTTTTATAAGTTTATTAATTATTTATCCCAGAATATCTTCATGGTTTGAGGATCAATGGTACCTTCTTTCAGTACGTTAGCAGCATTGTACTGGTATTCTTCCAGCGGATAGATCAATCGTAAAGGAATAACTTTTGTGCCACGACTTGGTGAAATTGATAAAATATCTGCCTGTGCAGGGAAGCCAAACCGACGGTAATCGGTCCATGTTTCCAGTCCGTTAATACCGAACATGGCAATGTATTTCTGGGTCATGATTAATTTAAGCTTATCGGTATTCTGTTCGTTATCCCATACAGCAAATGGTTTAGTAACTGAATTCAGGTAAGCATTTGATACTGAATCAGCTTTTGCTACGCCGAGCCAAGTGAATGATTCCTTAACGGCAGCTTCATAGGCAGCTTTGGCATCGCCGGCAAGTGCACCGCGCTGAGTAGCTTCAGCCTGCATAAACATACTTTCGAACGATGGAAGTAACCATTGTGCCATGGTAGCGCTCTTGGCAATACCCGGTCCGGCTACATTCGATGAGTTGGCTGCGTTGTATTTGCTTGATTCCGGAGTTCCTGACGGATAATCAAAACCAGTCTGGTAGCCGTAATAGTCATTATTATTTTTTGGAGTTGCAGCTTTCGAGTAGAAGTACTGATAACGAATGTCGTTATTGTTTTTCAATAAATTCAGAAAGTAAGTATTTGCACGGTTGTAGTTGTCCAAACCTCCCGCATCGTTAATGTTGAATGTGTTCCAGTAAGGGTTCTGTTTATCTTTATCTTTTGCATAGGTAGGCTGAACTTCAGCTGTTTCACCTGCCCCCAGGAAACCTCCGCCGTTGGCAACTATTTTGTCAATTTCAGTTTTCAGGCCGGCATTACTCAGCAGTTCGGACTGGTGTAAAATCAGACGAAGACGTTGAGTATTACCAAATTTACGCCATTTAGCAAGATTACCTTTAAACATGATGTCAGCCGTTTTGATATCGAGGTTGGCATTCACATCAGCAGCTTTAAGCAGAGCATCAGCAGAGTCCAGTTGGAGAATCATATCTTTATAAATGTCAGCACCTTTATCATAAGGGGTAAGCATATTGCTACCCAAATCGAATGCTTTTGAATAAGGAACGTTGTTGTATTGGTCAACCAATTGCATGAAACCAATGGTTTTCATGATTTTAGCTATACCAAGGTAAGCGGTTTCCTTTCTGATGCGTGCATTTTTTTCGATTACATCAAAATCTTTCAGAATGTTATACCAGTTCAGGTAGCTTGTACGTCTGAATGAAGATGAAAGCTGATAAGCCTCTTCGTCAACATTTGGTCCATAGTTTCCGGAGCAACGTGCCCAGTAACCCATCCATCTTAAGTATTCGTCGTTGTTGATAGCCGATTCCGAAGCCGTTCTGTGAAGAGCACGGGGTAAAATCAAACTAGGGGTCATGTTTTCTTCAACTGCACTGTTTGGACTCTGATTGATGTTGAAAAATTCGTCGCTACATCCAGTCAGAACCAGTACGCATGTTGTAAGTATGATTGAAAATATCTTTTTCATATTTATATCTTTTATAGTTAGTTATGTTATCAATTAAAATTTAACCGATATGGTTCCACCAAGCGTACGTACCGGTGGATTAACAGTAGCATTAGCAATACCAGCGATGTTACCACCAAAGCTGTCAAGATCCTTAAAGTCTGGGTCGCTGTACACATTCGATTTTGGCAACCATAAGGCGATGTTACGTCCGTTTACACCTACTGTAACTCCCTGGATAAGATTCTGACCCTTTAACAGAGATTTGGGTAAGTCGTAAGTTACAGAGAATTCTCTGAAACGCCATGAAGCTGCGCTTGTGATAAAGTTGGATGCCACTGTGCGATAGCTGTCACCTGTGAAGAAGTCCTGTACATCGGAAACGGTTATATTTGTATTTTCAATATATTTACCGGGATTTTTAGGATCTTCATAAACTGAGTTCGGTATCACGAAACGTTCACGGTTATTAACGCCTGTAATTTCAGATACACCGGTCCAGGCCATTTCATTACCAATCATATTAAAGGCATAATGTCCGCCTTTGTATTCGAACAACGCAGATACAGTCAGACCTTTCCAGCTGATGGAAGGATTCAGACCTATGATGTGCATCGGCATGGTGCGACCGAATTTTTTATTTACCGGATCAACGATAGGGTAACCTGTCAGACGGTCAACGACAACGCGTCCTTTATCGTCGCGTTGGTAGTCAGATGCATTGAAAATAAATGCAGGTTGACCTACTACAGCCTGGTTGCCTGCCATTACATATCCACCGATGGAAAGTTCCTGAAGATCCTGATAGATGCTCAGTACTTCGCTGTTGTTGTATGAATAGTTGGCATTGATGTTGACGTTTACATCACCAAAGTTTACAAGCGGAGTAACTTTCAGCTGAGTTTCGAAACCGTAGTTTCTGAAAGATGCAGCATTCACGAAAGCAAAAGTATAACCGGTTGAACGTGGAACGCGAATGCTTACAATCTGGTTGGTATTATCCTGATCATAGTACGATGCGTCAATGGTAATTCTGTTTTTCAGGAAGCTGGCTTCAAAACCTGCTTCTTTACTGTTGATAAACTCAGGTTTCAGGTAACGGTCGTATGAAGTATCGTCAGCTGAGTATCCCGGAAGTCCGTTATATGGGAAACCATCACCCTGTGAGAAAGTTGCACTCAACAGATAAGGACTGATATCTGCATTACCTGTTTTGTTCCATGAAGCGCGAAGTTTCAGGAAGTTCATTACGTCTGATTTGAGAGCAGGAATAGCATCGGTAAGTACCAATGACCCGGCAACACCCGGATAGAAGAAGCTGTTGTTGGTCGGATCCAGAACGGATGTTTTGTCGTTACGTCCTGTAATTTCCAGGTTAGCCCAATTTTTATAGTTCAGGTTTAAGTTACCGTAGAGTGAGAATAAACGGGTGTGAGATTCGGTTGAATAACCACCTAATTCACCCGGACGGGCAGAAACATTGAATAAACCTTCAACAATAAGGTTGCTGCTGTTAACACCTGTACTGCGTGATAATACGTCACGAACATAAGTACCTGCAAGTGCATTTACCTTGAAATCGCCGAATGTTTTGTGGAAATTGGCAAAAAATTCTGATGAAAGACGGTTGCCAACATACGAACCGTTGCTTACTGCTTGTGGAACAGCATCAATACCTCTTGCTTTACCGTAAGGGGTTACCACAAGACGTTTCTGGTTGCTTTGAGCTACAATGCTCTGATAGGTCATAGCGGCACGGTAGTTCAAATCAAGCCAGTCTGTTGCAGCAAGTTTGAGGTCTAAACTTGAAACTAAATTCTGATCTTTTCCTTTTCTTCTCCAAGTGTCAAGTGCAATGTATGGATTGATACCGTAGCGGTTATAGTAGTTGTTGTACTGAGCAAACGGGTTGTTTACGAAATCTTTATAAGTAGTGATAGGCACGTGAGCCTGAGTGCTGAAAATTAGGTTCATCAAACCGTCGTTCAAACCAACGTTATTGGCTGAATAGTAGTCACCCATAGCCACATTGTCAAATACGTTGTAGTTTGACTGAATGTAGTTTGTATTGAAAGAAGCTGTAAATTTCTTGTATGTCTGTGAAGCATTCATTCTTATACCGGTTCTTCTGTTAACATCATCCGGAACCACCCCTTTGATGTTAGCGTCCTGAATACTCAGGTAGAAGTTTTTGGCAGAATAAGAAATGTCGTTCTGCATAGTTACGCCAGTGTTGAAGAAGTTCTGGCGGTTGTTTTTGATAGGCGAATAAGTTACTTTCTGAACGGATTTTCCGTCAGGAAGCACTTCGCCGAGTTCCACTTCTGAACCATCGAAAGCAGGGCCCCATGACCAGTTTTCATAAGGTATATAACTTCCGTAACCACCCGAACCAAAAGAGGTCTGGAATTTAGGGAAGAAAGATACGCTATTAAATTGTGTAGAGTTGCTGATTGTTATTTCCGGTTTGTCGCTTTTCGAACCGGCTTTTGTTGTAACAACAATCACACCGTTGCGGGCATCGGGTCCGTATATAGCAGCTGCAGAAGTACCTTTCAGTACGTTTACACTTTCCACGTCATTTGGGTTAATCGTATTCAGAAGTCCAAGTCCTACAGGTACTCCATCGAGCAAAAGCATCGGGTTGTTATTACCTGTAAGTGAACGGATACCGCGAAGGTTGATCTTTACATCTTCGAATACACCATTATTTAAAGAAGCGATATTCAAACCGGCTACTTTACCCTGCAACCCTGTTGCAACGCTAACTGATTTAGCCTGTGTTAATTCTTCGCTGTTAATGTTTGCGGTAGAATAACCCAGATCTCTTTTCTGTCTTTGAATACCGAGAGCTGTAACTACCACTTCATCCAGAGTTTTTGTGTCTGTGAGCAAGACTATTTCCATATTAGTTCCCGGAACTGCTTCCTGTGAAATTAATCCAATGGAAGAAATAACTAATGTGGCATTTGCAGGAACAGTTAAGGTAAATTTACCGTTTACATTGGTAATTGTACCCTGTGAAGTCCCTTTAATTAAAACGCTGGCACCGATTACCGGTTCTCCGTTATCTGCTGAAGTGACAGTACCGGAAGCTGTTTTCGTTTGAGCGCTAACCAAACTAATACTTACCATAAGCAGGCAAGTTAACAAGAATTTTAGTTTTCTCATAAATTTAACATTTTGTTTATTAATCTTTTTAATTGTGTTTACTACAAATAAACCTTAAAACCTAATTTGCAAAAATAAACGATTGTTATTTAAATTCCAAATTTATTTTCAACGAAATGTACTTTAAATCGAAGATTTTATTGCAAAATGTTATTTTTTGTCCGGTTACAATTTATTCTGTTACTATAAAAATGTTACTCAAATTTTTAATAATCGACGTCTAAATTACTTATTGTAAGCATTTTGTTTTTTCAACCATAAAATCAGTTTCCGAATAAAAATTGACATTTTAATGTTTGTATGTAAAGCGAATAAATTTTCAAAAAACCATAAATTTAACACTTTATTTTTGAAAAATCGTTTTTTTTCTATGCCTTGTTTCTCGAAAATGTAATAAAATTGGTTTTTTAATCCTTTCTATTATTTAGTTTTCGCACTATAATGCAATTTTAAAGAGCTGGAAAGGGCAATATTTGTTCATTTGCAAGTGTAAGTGTTTTTATTCATCAGAATGAATCGTAAAGTTAAAATGCTGACAATTTGACAGTGCTACGAAAAGCACTGAATTACAGGTATAGAAAGAATATTTGTGATTACCGAAAACTTTTCGTGAAATGAAGGAGAAGTTACTGAAAAAAGAAGCTGTCATTTTTTTTGACAGCCTCATCGTTTTAGGGTTGGAAATACATACTCAAGTTTACACGGTCTGATCTTCAACCGTAGCATCCGGTGCATTTTTCTTAACCGATTCAATGCCATTCTCGCAGGCAGCAACACTTTCGTACATTTCACTATTCCCAATAATTTGCCCGTTGGTTGCTTTGAGATTG
>DAONDU010000104.1:0-9298 GCA_035402725.1 Paludibacteraceae bacterium
CTGCCTGAAATCCATACCGAAATAGGCCAGATCCTCAATCACAATCACGTCATATTTTGTTGCCAGTTCGCCGATGACCTGCAGCTCCTCTTCGGTAAAACAAATCCACGAAGGATTGTTGGGTGACGAATAGCAGATGGAGCAGATATCTCCTTCCTTCAGATATTCCTCCAGCTTCGCTTTCAGCTTGTCGCCTCTGAACTGAAGAATATCAAATGACTTGAACGGTACACCTATGAGATGCAGCTGCGATTTCTGCACCGGAAAACCCGGATCGATAAACAATGTACAGGGTTTATCGGGATTGCTGCGGGCGGCAGCCAGCAAAGCGGCAAAACTACCCTGCATACCTCCGACAGTCGGGATGCAGTGCGCAGGCGGTGTATCGAGGTTCATAAACAGTTTTGCAAACCGGGCGATTTCTTCCTTGGCAACCGGAATTCCCTCGATATTGGGATATGCGGCTCCAACACCACGCTCGAGAGCTTCCTTTTCGGCATCAATGCCTATTTGCGAAGCTGAAAGTCCGGGAACTCCCATTTCCATGTGAATAAACTCTTCGCCACTCTCCTTCTCTATCATCGATACAAGTTTCCCTACTTCACGTATGGAAAGCTGGTTAATATCATCTGTGCCAAATTCTGTAAAAAGTCTTTCAATCAGTTCTTTTGAAATCATTGTATTCTTATTCCGGTAATTATTCTATTTATATTTTCTGCTGATAAGTTTTTTCAGCGAATATAGTTTTGTTCCTTTTATTTCGGAGGTAATCATTTCGGGACCCACGTAATAGCGAAGATATACAGCTTTCGCGCGGCTTATCTTCTCAATAAGTTCATCGTCGAGTGGATGAATCATGCGTGTAACTTTTGTGGAACTGATACTGAAATTCTGAGCTGTATCCGTACTCTGTTCCGGAAAATTGATGCCGTTTTTCAAATCGTTGTCATACAACCTTTCTTTCAGCGTGAGTGGCAGCGGAATGGGTTCCTTATCGATGATAATGTACATCTCATTCGAAATGTCAAAACTTTTCAGGGGTATGGAAATGATATCGTACATTGTATAAGTACTTTGTCCGTTTTCATCAATTTCTTTCAGCAGGGATATTTGCTGCTGGTAATCCTGTTCGTGACGTTCGTTGGTGATAAAACTCTGCTGCAGGGTGTAACGGGTCCTGTCCATCAGTTTGTCGCGCTTGTAGTTAATTCCGTTGGTGATAATACTACAACCTGAAAAAACCGAAACAGAAAGCAGTACGAAGGCAATTTCTTTCAGCCAGACTTTCATAGTATAATGTTTTTAAGTTATTACTTATTCTTTCGTTCGTCTGTCCACCACGCGGGTAGCTTTTCCTTCGCTGCGGGCAATGGTTTTTGGTTCTACCAGTGTCACCTTCACACTTAGTCCGATGGCGCTATTGAGAGCGTGTTCAATTTTTCTCGAAAGGTTTTGCAGATCGCGGATAGTGTCGGTCAGCTTGTTTTCATCCAGTTCCACCTGCAGTTCGAGTGTATCCAGGTTGTTTTTTCGGTCCACATACAGGATGTAATGAGCGCTTGTTTCCTGTAAATCGAGCAGTACATGTTCTATTTGCGACGGGAACAGATTGACACCGCGGATGATAAGCATGTCGTCACTGCGGCCTGTGATTTTTTCCATCCGTACCGTTGTCCGACCACATTCACATTTATCGTAGTACAGGGACGAGAGGTCGCGGGTATTGTACCTGATCAGTGGTATTCCTTCCTTGGTGAGTGTGGTGAAAACGAGTTCGCCTTCCTGTCCGTAAGGTACCGGTTCTTTGGTTTTGGGATCAACAATTTCGGGGAAGAAATGATCTTCGTGGATATGCAGTCCGTTATGATAAATACAATCGTTGGCTACACCCGGACCCATGATTTCGCTCAGTCCGTAGATGTCGTGAGCGGTAATGTTCCATTTGCGTTCCAGTTCCTTGCGCATATTTACTGTCCAGGGTTCAGCTCCGAACACGCCCACTCTCAGCTTCATATCACTGAGCGAATATCCGAATTCAGACATGGCATCGGCCAGGTGAAGGGCATAGGAAGGTGTACAAGCCAACACGGTAGATCCGAAATCGGCCATCAGCTGTAACTGACGGCGCGTATTGCCGCCGGAGATGGGAATAACCGAGCAACCTATTTCCTCGGCGCCGTAGTGAGCTCCCAAACCGCCCGTAAATAGTCCGTAACCATAAGAAACCTGCACTATATCGTGACTGTCGATACCCGACATGGTAAAACAGCGGGCTACCACTTCCTTCCAGGTTTGGATATCATTCTTTGTGTAGCCAACCGTAGTCGGCTTTCCGGTCGTTCCACTCGAGCCGTGAACACGCACGATGTCCTTCATCGGCACAGCAAAAAGGCCAAAGGGATAATTGTCACGTAAATCCTGCTTGTAGGTGAAAGGCAGTTTAGCGATATCATCAATTCCGTGAATATCAGAAGGTTTTACACCTGCTTCCTCCATTTTACGGTGATAGAACGGCACATTGTTATAAACCCGGGCAACCAGTTCGCGCAAGCGTTCATCCTGCAGTTTCCGCATGGCATCGCGTGACATACATTCAATTTCTTTATTCCAAATCATAAGTCCCTGTTATCTTCCCGCCTGCGAGAAGACGTTTATTTTATAATTGTTGTAAACTGTTTATTTTTATTTCTGCCGCAATCCGGCAGGAAGCTGTTCGGGTATGGTTACTTCAGATCGTCTTCCGTTATGGATTTCAACTTATTATCCCGGATAACCTCCACAGCTTTTTCGCGGTTGTCGGTGCGCAAAACCACGATGGATTTAGAACCGTAACTGAAAGCATACACATACTCAATGGAGATATTGGCTGTTGCAAATAAATTGAGGATGTTATTCAGCGAACCCGGTGCTGCGCCCATTTCCAGAGAAAGTACATCGTGAATGCGAACGGCAAAATTCTCTTCGTGTAATTTATCAAGAGCCAGCTGCGGATCGGAAACGAGAATACGCGCAATTCCGTAATCGCTTGTATCGGCAATGGTTAACGCGTTAATATTAATATTGTTACGGGCTAGCACGGCAAGTACTTCATTCAGATATCCCGGTTTGTTTTCCATGAAAACGGATAATTGTCGGATGGTCATGTTTGTTTACTTTTATGTTAGAAGTGCCAATTAATTCCAGCGGACGGGATTTCACGAACACTTTATTAGAATTTATCAGTATTTGATTGCAAAGTTACATATTTAATAAGAAAAATGAAACAGATATTATACAAATATCTTATTTCCGTGGTTTGTAAACGAAACTTCCTATAGCTGCGCAAATAATGACTGCTGACAGGATAAACGCCCAGGTGTTTGTCTTTCGGGATTGTGCCTCAATCACATAATCTCCGGCAATCATCCGGTTGGTACTGATTTTCCATTCTAGCGTATCGCCACCGGCAACTAAAGCTGTTGTTTTTAGAATTTTACCCGGCATGCGCAGTTTGTACTGTATTTCATTAAGGCCTAAAGTTGTTTCCAGCGTTTCGGAGAAATTATTCTCCATTTTTTTCATGATACTGTCGTTTCCATTCCATAAAACCGAGAAAGCATTTGTCTTGAAATAATTGTTCAGCATTTTTTCCAGCTTATCGTTCATTTCATCATCAATGGATAACTTTCCCAGCGGAGCAATCGTATCCTTTAATGCCAGCAATCTCTCTTTCGTAACCGGAGGATTTTTCATCTTACCGTAATTTTTTATTATTTCGTCAAAAGTACGGGTTCTGTAATTGTCTAGCAGCCAGTTATTATATTTGTTTTCCAGGTCACCGAGGTAATCACGTGCTTCCATTCCCGTCATGCCTTTCGTTATTTCAGGCGAACCTTTAAACCAGTATTCGGCTTCCTCCTTTTTCAGATATTTCTCTAGCGGGACAGGAAAATCTAAATGCAGTTTCTTATACGTTTCACGATAAGTGTAATAGGTGTAAAACCAACGGAATTTCTTTTCAAAATAGTAACCCGGATTCAGATTTGCCTTCTTTTCCTGGTTCACATAGCGGAACTTTTCTGACATTTCTTTTACAGAGGAATAATCTTTTCGGGCAATAATCTGCATAGAACCGCCATTGATGGTGTCACGGCTGTGTATTACGACTATGGAATCGTATTCGTGGGCTGTCAGCGGAAAATCGGAATGAATGATGTCTTCGTTTGAATATTTCAAGAAAAGTGTCCAGGACGAGTCCGTTTCTGAAATAAAATCCGGTTTGGTTTTGCCTACCATCATCGATGAATCTGCATTTACCGTTATCTCCCGGTAACAGGATCCGTCAGAATTGATAACAGTCAGCATTTCTGAAGATTGCTTGCATGCTGCCAATAGTAAAATGACGGAAAATAGCATTATTTTCAAAGTTGTTTTCATACTGTATAAAATTTATTTTCTTGTTGTTAAATGGTAGTCCCATGCAATCGTTTATTTATTAGAAAAGTTGTTTATGACACTCATTGGTAAGGTGTTATTGTTTAGACCTCTATCCCTAACCCTTTCTCCAGAGGAGAAAGGGGACACAGCAACTCATTTATGAGATTTGTATGTTGTTTGCAGTCGGCAAAGTCCCTCTACTTCGGAGAGAGCCAGTCCCGCACTTGTTTCGGGAGATTTAGGGAGAGGTCGAATTTTGTTGATATTTAACTACATAACATTCTATTTTATATAAACTCTATTGATTTTTCAGTGCTTTCAGTTTGTTGTTTTTCAGTATGTTCTCCGAAAGATATTCGCGGTAAAGTTTAACGGTTGTTTTTGAATTCAGACCGGAGAAACGGCTATAAAATTCTTTCTGTAGTACTTTTTCGCTGTTACGGTTTTCGGAAACAAGATTTTCGTTCCACGGAGCCGTCTGAACGACATACAATACCATAAGCAGGATTGAAGCAACGGCTGTAACTGTACGAATTAAATAAATAATGCGTTGCCGGTTGTCCGTGCGTGGAGAATGCAGATTGAGCATTATCCTTTCCGTAATTGCTTTTTCATCCATAAGATCGGGATGCTGTTTCCGCAAATTGTCAGTGACAATTTCAAACTTTTCTTTATTCATGATCCAATAATTCTAATTTTTGTCTGATTGATTTACGCGCCAGATACAGATTGCTTTTGATTTTTTCAGCAGATAATCCGGTGATTTTCTGAATTTCCTCTGTACTGAGTTCCTCCAGGTAATGAAGCGTAAACACTGCTTTCTGTTTGGGCGTTAGCTGGCACGTCAAAGCCATAACCAGTTGTGCCTGTTCCGAGTTTATCAGATGCTGCTCAATATTCTCGTTCGAAGCAAAATATTTAAGCTGTTCTTGCATATCCGTGTCTGTATTTTCATTTCGTTTATGTCTCAGCCGGTCGATGCACCCATTGGTGGCAATCGTATAAAGCCAGGTACTCATCCGGATTTCAGGCCGGTACTTCGAAAGGTTTTGCCACGCCCGGATAAATGTCTCCTGAACGATGTCCTTAGCCTCATCTTCGTTGCATAGCATCCTGAACGCAAGCTGATAAATCATGTACTGATATTCTTCAACAATTAATCTGAAAGATGAACTGTCACCTTTGCGGCATTGATTAACGATGTTGATTATTCCTGTCTGATCCATCTGCTTTTTATTTTCTTCATTGGTTATACGGACGGAATGCGCGAAAGTCGAATTTAAATACAGATTTTTTTCGGAATTTTCTGACAAGTGGAAATGACTGCGATGTGTAAAATGAAAATGATACTATTTCTGAGCAGCAGAAATAGCTTTCCATCTGTTTATGAGAGTTTAATTAATTGTTGTTTAACGGGGTGTTAAATGGTTATAAAGAATAATATCCTCAAGCTCCCCCTTCAGAGCCTGTCCCGATTATTCCGAAGGGCTGGGGAACATATTTAATTTATTCCTTCACCATCTCTTCAAAACTTTTCCAAAGCTTATCGTCCTGTGGAACAGGTGCTGTGATGTGTATTTTT
This sequence comes from Paludibacteraceae bacterium, assembly GCA_035402725.1. Lineage (GTDB taxonomy): Bacteria > Bacteroidota > Bacteroidia > Bacteroidales > Paludibacteraceae > UPXZ01. Next base: position 5,999 of record DAONDU010000104.1, read on the forward strand.
TCTTTCGATACCGGATGAATGAAACTTACGCTGCGGGCATGCAGGCTGATACCTGCATTGGGATTGGAACGGGCAAAGCCGTACTTCAAATCTCCCTTGATGGGGCAACCCATTGCCGCCAGCTGACAACGTATCTGATGATGACGGCCTGTTTCGAGCTGAACTTCGAGCAGAAAATAACGGTCGGAGGCTGCAATTAATTTATAGGTGAGCGCCGCTTTCTTGGCATTCTTTCGCTCGTCGGAATAAGCGAATGATTTGTTTTGCTTTTCATTGCGAACCAGATAATGCTCCAGACGTCCTTCGGGTTCCTTCGGACGGTTCTGTACAATTGCCCAATAGGTCTTTTTCACTTCCTGATTTCGAAACATATCATTCAACCGGGCCAGCGCTTTGCTCGTTTTGGCAAAAAGCACCACACCGCTCACAGGCCTGTCCAGCCGGTGCGTTACACCCAGAAAAACCTCACCGGGTTTATTGTACTTTTCTTTAATATAAGTCTTAATTGTTTCCGACAGCGGTTTATCGCCCGTCTTATCGCCCTGAACAATTTCCGAACTGTTTTTATTGACAGCTATGATATGATTATCTTCGTAGAGTATAGTCATGCTTGCTCCCTAACCCCTCTGATAGGGGAATAATGAACTGTTAATATTGAATATCTTCATGAAATCGTGCATACACACTTACTAAAGAACCTCTGTACGTTGTCTTACGGTTTCATAAATCAGAATTCCGGCAGCTACCGATACGTTGAGCGACTGTATTTTACCCAGAATAGGTATTCTGACGAGCGAATCGCATAACCGCAGGTGTTCGGGTGCAATGCCTTCATCTTCCGAACCCATCAGAATGGCTACAGGTTCTGCCAGTGAAGCCTGTGTATAACTTTCTGCTGCTTTTTCGGTGGCTGCCACCAGTTTCAATCCCGAATTAGCCAGAAATTTAAGCGCGTCACGCAGGTTTTCCTCGCGGCATACGGGAATATTCATCAGCGCGCCGGCCGAAGTCTTCACCGCGTCGGCATTAATGGCTGCACCTCCACGCGCGGGAATAATGATGGCATCCACACCCGCACATTCGCAGGTACGGGCAATAGCCCCGAAATTTCGGACGTCCGTCACACCATCAAGTACAACGACAAACGGATTTCGTCCCTCCTCATAAACCAGTGGAATGATATCCTCGATACGCTGAAAAATTACCGGCGAAATAAAAGCGATCACTCCCTGATGATTTTTAGTGGTGATGCGGTTCAGCTTTTCCAGTGGAACTTTCTGAACAGGAATAATCCTGTTTTCGATAGCTGTGAAAAGTTCTTTGGAAAGATCGCTGGTCATATCGCGCCGAACAAGAATTTTATCTATTTCCTTACCGGCCTGAATGGCTTCGATAACGGCTCTAATTCCGAATATCATCTCCTTTTCAGGACGTTGTTTGGTTTTGAACTGATAGTTTATCATTTGTTGATTTTTTTATTTGCAAATGTACAACGAAAAGATTGAAAAAGAAAATGACAACACCCGGAGATAAAACAACAAGGTCAAAAATCATAATTCCCTTACATTAAGGAGCAAAAATCAGTTCTTTCTTGCCGTTTCATTCAACTGCATAAACAAAATTTTGTAAAAACTTGCAAATTAATTTCTTTTCAATAACTTTGAAGCACGTAAAAAATGTAAGATATTAGTGCCCAACGTAAAAAACAGGATATAGATTTCAATGAATACAGCATTTTGAGAACGAGATTCCTTTTTATATTTATTGTTCTTTCAGCGATAATAACTAACGCTCAGGACTTTGCTCCCATTGGTGCTACATGGCACTATTCTTATCAGACAATTAATCCAAATATAATTTCTTTTAAGAAAATTGAATCTGTTTCAGACACGACAATTAACGGTGTTCTGTGTAAAAAATTCAAAGAAAATACTTCTAACGAATCGTATTATCTGTATTCAAAAAATGACAGTGTTTTTGTTTATAAGGAAAACACTTTTCATCTACTATACGATTTTGGAGCCAATGCGGGTGAAACGATTACCCTAGGGAGTTACTACAAAACATATAACGGCCTTCCATTAAAAATGACAATTGATTCTGTAAAAACAATATTGGTATCAGGTCAACAAAGAAAAGTACAATTTGTGACTTGTGGAGACCGAATGATAATTGAGTTTGGAGGGCAGGTTATTCAGGGAATAGGAAATACAAACTACATGTTCCCGACTTTAGATAATGCACCCGAAGGACCTTTAAGATGTTATCAGGAAACTAATTCATCACTGTTTATTAATCCATATTACAAAAACGAAAATTGGAATAAAACAGATTGTGAACAATTAATTGTAATGAACTATATATCCGAAACTGAAACAAAAAATTCAATTTCAGTTTTCCCTAATCCAACGAACAACTATCTGAATGTTAACGGCATTGAATTAAATTCTAAATTTCGAATCTATGACACGACTGGAAGAGAAGTATTTCAGGGCATTTTTAATAAATCGAAGACAGTTGACATGAAATTTCTTGAAAACGGAATTTATTATATTGAAATTACCAACTGTGACACGAAAACAGTGTATAAATTTATAAAGAAATAAACAAATTCGATAAGATATCACCGAATCGCTGCTACTGCAAGTTAACGCGCAAATCTGTCGAGTGGGAAAGATGATATAAAAACAATCTCATTTAGCCACGCGAGGCAATCCCGATGTACTTCATTTTATGACATAAAAAAAGCTGTCTCCATTTGAAATGTGACAGCTTTAATTATTTTGCTTTAACAGACCCCGATTTATCGGATATAAATCTCCATCAACCTGACTTTACCTTCGGGTATAAAGGTGGCAACATCCATTCCGGCAGGTATCAGCACGGTTTCGCCTTTCTTTACCTGCACATTGCTTGTTCCGCCGGAAATCTCCATGCTTCCTTCGAGACACATATACACTACAAATGTTCCATCGGGCACGTTTTGCATCCGACGGGGCTTGTCAAGTTCCATGATATTAGTCGCAAAGTATTCACAGCTTACGAGCAGCTGCGGATCGGCATTTGTTGTCAGTGCATAAGGGGTTTTCGGGTTTTTAGACGCCGAGAAATTGATCACATCCAGCGCTTCGGCCGTATGCAGTTCACGTTCGTTACCCTTGTCATCCGTCCGTTTGTAGTCGTAAATGCGGTAGGTCACATCACTCGACTCCTGTATTTCGGCAACCATCACTCCCCTGCCAATGGCATGAACCAGTCCTGCCGGAATAAAGAAAACATCACCGGCCTGCACCGGCACTT
>DAONDU010000105.1:0-9147 GCA_035402725.1 Paludibacteraceae bacterium
TATGGCTTGAAGATACTGATAAACTTCATTATCGGGCTGCGGTTTTGATTCATTAAGTGCTTCTGCACACATCAGATAAAGATCCGACAAACGAATGACCGGAAAGAAATAGATGGTTTCGCCAATATTATCCGTTGAGTTTAAGATCCATTCTCTGTTCCATGGAATTAATTTTTTACACGTATATCCGGTAACACTATGCATATTGTTTTTAGATCCGGCAAATTCAGTTGCTTTTGAGTGAATTACATAACTATTGTGATCGTCGGTTATTTCCTTAGAAAAATACCGTCCCTGATCGAAACCCAGATAGGCATAAAAACGTGGTTCTCTTCCGGTGTTGTAGTAAGGCACTCTTGCGTTTGTATCCGCAGTAAAATATAAATGATCCTTTTCCGGTACACGAATTAAACTAAATCTATCCGAGTAGTCGTAAGTTTTGTCTTCTTCAATTGGAACTCCGTGGGAGGTATAAAACTGATCCACTACGTTCATAGTGGCTCCATGAAGATTGTTAAATCCTAACGGACGAGCACCTATTTGCAAAGCATACAACGGACAAGAAGCGTAGTATATTAATCGCTGTACATCCTGACGTCCTACCCCCCATACCAGTTCTGTATTGTTCAAGTTTTCGGTAATCTGTCCACGCAGGTTTAACTCCAATTGCGTTGTATCGGTAACCGTCAGACTATTCATTTTTTGATTAAAGGTATAGAAATCCAGACCTGCATCGTGAGCTGCCGTTATTGCAGCTTTACATGCATCTGCAGCCACTTTCCATTTCTCCTGAGAAAAAACAGGGTTCATAAATGGCACACCGGCCGAGTTTTTGAAGCTGCTGAATTTTTGATTTCCGTTAAAAATAGGACTTGCAGCGAGTACCAGTACCTTAGCCTTGATAGCCAAAGCAATCGGCAAATTGATACGACCTAACTCTGTGCGCCGGGCGGCATATGTAGGAAGCAAATCATTGCTGTTAATAGCATCATCCAATACAGCTACTATCTTGCTTACAACATCATCCACCGGTTCTCTTTCACGTTGCACCTCTTCGGGAGACAGTGAAATATCCAGGTTCTCTCCCATAAACGGAATAGGACCGTACATCTGAAGCAAATAGAAATGATAATAGGCTTTCAATACTTTCGCTTCTGCTTTCCACTGAGCTCTTTCGTCATCAGTCATATCGGGCACTTTATCCACATTATCAATGAAGGTGTTACAATTTCTGATCCCGGCCCAAAGACTTTTAATTTTCGTTCTCTCTTCCACATCACCAAACTTTTGGTTTAGGTTTGAATAATCACCTCCATCCCAATAGTTTAACAATGGATCTGTTTTGTCAAGTTGTCCTTTAGCAATGTATTCGGTACTCCTGTTTCTGTAATAATAGAAGTTTGGGTCCACAAATTCAGGATTCCAGTTTTCATCGCCGCACAGTAATGCCGGATTCTGGAATACATTTGCTGTTCGGGGAAGATAATCGTAACAGGTATATAGCATTTTAAATGCATTTTCACGCGTATCAAACACTTGTTGAATACTGGGGATATTATCCGGCACAATATCCAGATAGTCGGAGCAGGAAGCGCAAAGGAATAATGAAACTGCGCATATTGCTGAATATATTGTTCTTTTCATAAATCTAATTATTAAAAGTTTAAGCTTAGACCAAGATTAAATACTTTCTGGATTGGATAATTTAATCCACTTCCTCCCATTTCAACATCCCATAACTTGAAGTTGTTAAAACTTAGTAAATTCATTCCACTTCCATAGAAACGCAATTGCTGGATACCCACTTTTTTGATTAACTTTTCAGGCACATTATAACCGATTTCCACCGATTTCAGGCGCAAATAGCCTCCATCGCGCAGCCACCAGGTACTAGCCTGCTCGTTGTTTGGCCGGGAGGTATCTGATAAACGTGGCCACAGAGCGTAACAATTACGGTTTGTTTCGGACCAATGATCGTCGGCCCATGCTTTCAACAACGAATGATTATCAATAAATGGAGCTGTTCCCACCGAACCGCTTCCCCAGTCAACTCTCGCAGTAGGATCCATCATGAAAGAAACTCTTGCTGCTCCCTGAAGGAAGAAGTTAAAATCGAAGCCGTAAAAACCAAATGAAACACCCCAACCACCTTCTAACTGAGGAACACCTGCATAGCCAATGGGTACCACATCGTGTGAATCGATGATTCCATCATCATTAATATCTTTGTATTTGATATCACCCGGCATAACCGGAATGTCATTCACTTTGTCAAATGTCTGTATCGGTGAGTTGGCAATATCTGTTTCATCGATAAACAAACGCTCTGCAATAAGTCCCTTTTGTTGTCCTATGTAGGTTCCTTCGGTTTTCAGCCAGTCCATTCCGGCAGGAACCATTTCTTCATAGTCAGTATAACGGCTCACCGCATAGGTGAAAGTCAGGTTGCTTCTCAACCACACATCTTTATTGAAACTATGGTTTTCGGTGAGCGTTAATTCGAATCCGGATGATCTGGCTGCCCCTACATTGGCACGCACATCGGCGGGTGCTTTGCCATCTGCTGCCGGAAAATCCGATAGTCCCATAGTTGTAGGAATTGCGGTACGGTTTATCAGAATACAGGTTCTGTTTTCTCTGAATACGTCGAACTGAAATTCCAGTTCCTTAACCAATGTAATTTCTAAGCCCAGGTTCATCTTAGCCGCTTTCTCCCAGGTTATGCTTGTATTTGCAAAACGGTTGAAATTAATTCCAGAGGAGTTTCCACCTCCAGATTCCCCGAAATCGTTGCTAAGCCCTTTGTTCATATCAACCCGATCCAGGTAGAAAAAGCGGTCATACGCGTCACCAATAGCATCATTACCCACTAAACCATAAGTCGCTTTTAATTTCAGATTAGTAATAGGACTACTTTTATGCCAGAATTTTTCGTTGGAAATAATCCAGCCGCCTCCGAATGAGGGGAAAAAACCAAATTGATGATTCTTAGCAAAACGCTCTGCTCCGTTATAACCAAAGTTGGATTCTAAAAAGTATCTGTGATCATAACCATAGGTAATACGACCTGATATCCCAATGTTTCGCGTTGGTAGTGAGCGTTGCAAATCATTGTCAAAATCAGATGTTGTCACTTCCCTCAACGTTCCTACTGTCATGGCCGAGAAATTATGCATGTCATTGATTATCTTCTCATAACTGGCCGATAATTCTCCGTATATTGTTGAATTGATACTTTTATTACCTCCGGCAAAACCTAATGACTCGTTTCCTTTCGAGAAATTATTCAGTTTGAAGTATCCTGTAATGGGATTATAGGTACTCATGGTATAGTAGTAAGGACCGTAAGAACGGTTAATGGAGTAAACCGACTGACGGGTGGTACTAGCCATAAAACGGGCAGATAATCCCGGGGTAACGAAATCAAGTTTCTGTCTTAATTCTATCTGAGCCACCAGATTGGTTTGTGTTGCCTGCTGATAACCCTTCACCATATCTGCGTAAGGATTGATAAAACTGTAGGATTGTGTACCTCCAAACAAACGGTGTTTCGTATTCAGATTAATTTCATCGGGTTGATAATAAGCTGGGAAATCAACCGGATTGGAGAGCATAACACGTTGATACATCTGATTTCCTGTGTACATAGGACCGCTTGACTCAAGAAAATTGGCATTAAATTTAATAGATCCCATGGTGGTAGGTGTAAAATCAATATCAGTATTCGAACGCAGATTTACATTTTTAATACTGATGTTATTGTTGAAATTATTGAGTTTGTCCACCTTTAATATCCCATTATCACTGGTCATCGCCGCTGCAACATAATACTTCACCCGTTGACCACCACCACTTAAGTTCATATTAAAACGCTGATTCTCTGCCCTATCCTTGAACAGCAGATTTAGCCAGTCATTGGACGGATAGTAATACGGATTAGTTCCGGCTTCAACTCCGGCAATCTGATCGTCGCTGTACCTGCGGTTGTACTGAGGATGGCGTGTTACAATGGCTTCATTGTTTAATATCATGTAAGTCAACGGATCGGCAAACTCGACAGTTCGGGTAGGCTGGCTGGTTGATTTTTCGTAGCGGAAGTTTAACTTTGTTTTACCTTCTACACCCATTTTTGTGGTCACCAGGATTACACCGTTTGCCCCGCGTGATCCGTAAAGCGAAGTAGCGGTTGCATCTTTCATAATTGAGAAACTCTGAATATCGTCAACTGACAACCGTGCCAGATCATTGGCGGAAAGTTCCATATTGTCAATCAGGATAAGTGGTCCTCTCGAATAGTTGTTAAATGTAGCCACACCACGTACGAAAAACTGCGCATTATCGGCTCCGGGTTCACCGGATGTTTGCATGGTTATTAAACCGGCAATACGTCCGCCTAAAGCAGTTGTCAGGTTACTGGCAGGAACACGCAGGTCTGCCGGTCTTACAGTGGATACTGAAGCTACAACACTTTCTTTCTTCTGTTTACCAAAAGCTACAATTGTAACTTCATCCAGTGTCTTCTGTGCTTCAACCAAGGTTATTTTAAGGTCCTCAGGTCCTGTTACCTTTACTGTCTTGGTCTCATAACCCATAAAACTAACCTCCAGTACATCTCCAATTTTAGTATTTATGGTGAAAGAACCATTTATATCAGTGGCAACTCCGGTTTTTGGATTTGACCGGGCTACAACTTTGGCACCAAGAATAGCTTCTGACTTGTCCCGTACGACACCTTTTACTTTTATATTCTGCGCAGATATCTCTCCTGAACACAATGCAGAAAACAACATAAGTAAAACGGCAAAAGCATATCGTTTTTTTTGTATTAATTTACTCATTGAAAATTAGATTGACGTAACTAAAAAATAATTAATGTTTCATTCTAGCAGATATGCAGTTTCAACTACATATTTTGTGATGAGAAGGAAAAATCTTAAGTTGGCTTGTGTTTCATGAATTTGATATTTTATTAAGATTAAACTGATTTATTTTGTATCGTTTTTTTAATTTCCGCTGAAATAAAATTATTACGCAGCTTTTTCCGTTATTGAGATATATACAAAAGCAACTACGTTGGCAAGTCATATAATAAACTTGACACAAAGTAAAATTTACAGGATTAAAAATGGGGTTAAAATGGGATTAATTAATTCTGTAATCTTATTAATCCACAGGCTTTTTAAACATTCAGATTATTTGAGAGGGCCTGTACTACATTCTTAAGCGTGAAAGCAATTATTCATTCTACCGGATTAAATTAATTCCTGCAGATTAAATAAATTCTCTGTTGCTTTGACGGAATACATTTAGGTGACCGGGTATTTTTTGCTTTACCCGGCATTGTAAAATCCGGTCAGGTATGGGTAATCGTCCACGATAAAATACTTTTCTGTTTGTGGGTGATTAGTTCAAGATTTTTAAAAGCGTTAACACAGACCGGAGTTCAAAGTTGGGAAAGTATGGTGCTCACTTTTATTCCACAGCGAATACGTGATAGTTAATACAGGGTGTCTTAACCGAGTAAATATTTGAACAAAATGATACTAAACTGTTTCAGCATCCATCTGCTTCAAGTCTCAATCAGAAAATGTCCGGTTGTTACTTCACTTCGAAGGAACCGGTCAACCGGATATCTTCGGAAGAACTTCCCAGCATTATCGTAAATGTGCCTGGTTCAACCACAAAATGATTATCCTTGTTCCACAGGCCGAGTTCCTGAGGAGTTAACTCAAAGTTAACCTCTTTTTCTTCGCCCGGTAACAAATGTATGCGTTCGAATCCACGCAAGTTTTTTACGTAAGTGGTTACCGAGCTATATTCATCTCTGATATAAAGTTGTACCACTTCATCACCCGGTAATTTGCCGGTATTTTTAATGGTACAGCTCAGCTGATTGTTGGCTAATGGTCCGATAACGGGATATTTAATTTTCAGATTTTTATATTCGAAAGTAGAGTAACTCAACCCAAATCCAAACGGGAAAAGAGGGCCATCGACCCGTACATTTCCTTTCGTGTCGGAGCCCGGTTTAAACGGGAACGCAAAAGGTATTTGTCCCACCGTTTTTGGAATTGTTACAGGCAATTTGCCACCGGGGTTGTAATCGCCGAACAATATATGAGCCACCGCATCGCCCATAAATTCACCCGGAAAGCCACTGTACAGAATAGCGGGAATATTCTTTTTTGCCCAATTTATAGTAACTGCACGACCATCAATGATAAGAAGAACAACCGGAACTCCCGTCGCAAAAACCGCTTTCAACAATTGCTCTTGTCGGCCACAAAGGTTTAAGCTGGAGCGTGAATACTCTTCACGTACTGTTTTTTCGTTTCCGCCAAGCACCAGAATGGCAACATCCGATTTTCGGGCTTGTTCCACAGCCTCATTAATCATTTGTTGCTCTGCTGAATCCAACGGGACATCGTACAATTCACTCTCAGGGAAATGCTTATCAATAATATCACATCCTTTAGCATAAAGAACATCCGCATTAGGCAAATATGATTTAATACCCTGATATACTGTTTTGACAGGAGCATTTGCCGGTCCGTATCGGCAAATCAAATTCTTAGCTTCATCGGCATTCGGTCCGATAACCGCTATTTTCCGAATGTCTTTGTTTAATGGTAAAATGTTTTTATCGTTTTTAAGCAATATCATTGATTCTAAAGCGGCTTTCATCGAAACCGCCTGATTGGCTTTACTATGCACTGTTTTCTCTGATAATTCTTCATTGCCTTTATACGGATTGTCAAAAAGTTTTTCCTTGAATTTCACCTTTAACACATCCAAAACCCTGTCATCAATAGTTTTTAAAGAAACCTTGCCATCAACAATGGCTTGTCTTAAAGGCAAGATAAAATTATGCGGTCCCGAAAAGTTCGTCCGGATATCCAATCCGGCATTAATCACCTGAGCAACTGCATCTTCCATTGTAGGTGCAACTTTATGCTTTGTGTTTAAAAATTCCACTGCTTCGCTATCCGATACCACGTAGCCTTTAAATCCCCATTCGTTTCGAAGAATTTGGGTGAGAAAATAATAACTGCCCGATATTGGTTCACCGTCATAATCGTTGTAGGAACTCATCACTCCCAATGCTCCGGCTTCTTGTATTGCCTTACGGAAAGGTTCCAAGTACAATGTTCTCATTTCGCGGGGAGCCACGTGCGGATCGGTACGTGTACCTTCGTCGCGTCCCCCAACCGGTATGCTATACACGGCAAAATGCTTGGGAGTTGATACCAATCCGTTGCTTTGCAGCCCTAATACCATTTGTTTCCCAAGTTCACCCACCAGATATGGATCCTCACCGTAGCATTCTACCACTCGTCCCCAGCGCGGATCCTGAGCCAGATCCAGAATTGGCGAATAAATATTGGTAAAACCCAGTGCATTGGCTTCCCGGGCGGTTACACCGGCTATATCTTTTATCAAAGCCCTGTCCCAACTGGCTCCCTGACCGCACTGAGCCGGAAACAAAGTGGCTCTGTCGGCACATAAACCCCGGATTCCTTCGTTGGTAAAGTCAACCGGAATACCCAGCCGGGTTTCTTCCACAAACCAGCGTTGGATTGCCTGCCGGTTTTGTACCCCGACAGCGTACGGAAACGAAATAGAGGAACCAAACTTTCCCAGTCCATTGGCCTGCTCATCGATATTACCAATTCCACCCTTCCAGATTGCTGTTTTCCATTCGGGAGTTGGCGCAACATCTTCCATCACTCTGCCGGAGCCATACAGCGTAGCAAGCTGACATGTTTTTTCTTCCAGGGTCATTCTCTGCAAAAGATCTTCAGCTCTTGCATCAATGGATAACGATGGATTTTCATAGATATCCATCACTCCGTTTTTATTAAAATCAATCCACCCTTTTTTATAGATATTCTTATTCTGTGTAAAGACAGAATGGCTGAGCAGCAACACTATAAATGTCAGTTCTATTTTAGTCTTCATCTGTTTTTAGGACTTTTCCACAAACCCTGTAAAAAAAAGGAATGTGAAGACTGTTATGTTATTAATTATTCATCAAAAATAAAGCCTTCAATGCTTGTTATTTATCTGAAAATGAATATGGGAAACTCTCTTTTGTAGTTCCACGTTTGTAGTTCGGTTTATTCGTCATTTGGAAAAGAATATTTCCACCTTTTCGCAATTGAGATAGTGTAAAATAATTCTTATTGAATTCTTTGTTATCCCAATCAATTTTGTTGATATAAATATTTTCACTATTATTTTCCTGAGCGTTAAGCGTAAGTTTTCGATTGTCTTCCATGGTTATAACAAGTTGAGAAAAAAGTGGTGAACCTAAGGCGTACTCGCCCGAAACCGGGCAAACCGGATAGAATCCCAACGCCGAAAATACATACCATGCCGAAGTTTGTCCGTTATCTTCATCACCACAATAACCATCGGGTGCAGGTCTATAAAGCCGGTCCATAATCTGCCGTGTCCAGTATTGTGTTTTCCAGGGTTCACCTGCCCAATCGTACAAGTAGGTCATGTGCTGAATAGGTTGATTACCATGCGCGTACTGCCCAAAATTCATTATCTGCATTTCGCGAATTTCATGAATTACCTGTCCGTAATACGATTCATCAAAAACCGGAGGAAGCGTGAATACCGAATCGAGCATGGCAGTGAATTTCTTTCTCCCTCCCATCAATGTCGCAAGTCCTGCCGGATCATGAAACACCGACCATGAATAATGCCAGCTGTTGCCTTCGGTAAAGTCTCCGCCCCACGAAAACGGATTGAAATCACGCCGAAACTCTCCTTTCGAATTCCGGCCAGCCATTAAATTATATTTCGGATAAAAAAGATTCCTGTAATTCAACGACCGTTTGGCAAAGGTTTCGATAGTTTTTGGGTCTTTGTTCAACTCCCTGGCTAACTTATAAATGCAATAGTCGGCATAGGCATACTCCAGCGTACGCGCTGCGCTTTCCTTTATACCGATATCATTTGGAACGTATCCAAGTTCCCCGTATTCTTTAGCACCGGCACGTCCCACCGAGCCAATCGTTGGATGCGCATTAAATGCATTTTTCATCACACCTTCCCACAGCGTATTGATATCCACATCTTTCACCCCGTTCAGATAAGCTGAAGCAACCACCGAAGTGGAATTGGAACCAACCATAA
>DAONDU010000106.1:0-9120 GCA_035402725.1 Paludibacteraceae bacterium
GGATACAACCTTCCGAGCGGTCGGTGTCGAGTGTTTTGTATGTCGAAGTCTGCGAACCCATCACCAGGTTAAACCTTCCTCCGGGTGCACTTTTGTAAATTCGCTCTGCTTCGGTGTCAATATTTTCTTTTGTAACCGAGTATTTTTCAATCGCCTCTGCAAGTGTCAATCTATCTACCCGTTTCACATCCGTGTTTAAAAGTCTTTCTTCGGATGATTTAATGGGGCATAATTCGCCCAAAATTCCCAGTATTCCACCCGCGCGGTTGACATCCTGAATGTGATATTTCTGCGTATTGGGTGCGACCTTGCACAAACAGGGCGTTTTTCGCGAAAGTATATCGATATCATCCATCGTGAAATCCACTTCCGCTTCGTGAGCGATAGCCAGCAGGTGCAAAACGGTGTTGGTGGAGCCGCCCATGGCAATATCCAGGGTCATGGCATTGAGAAATGCATCGCGGGTGGCGATGCTTCGTGGCAACACGCTGTCGTCGTTGTCGCGATAATATTTATATGCATTTTCAACAATCAGTCGGGCTGCATCCACAAATAGTTGTTTGCGGTTGGCATGTGTGGCAACAATGGTTCCGTTTCCGGGCAGCGCCAGTCCGATTGCCTCGTTCAGGCAGTTCATGGAGTTTGCTGTAAACATACCCGAGCACGATCCGCAGGTAGGGCAGGCTGCATTCTCAATGCGTTGTACCTGTTGATCCGGAATATTCTCATCGGCCGATTGCACCATGGCGTCAATCAGGTCGAGATGCTGACCATCCAGTTCACCTGCTTCCATCGGTCCGCCCGATACAAAAACCGTTGGGATATTCAGCCGCATGGCAGCCATCAGCATCCCCGGAGTGATTTTATCGCAATTGCTGATGCAAATCATCGCGTCGGCTTTGTGTGCGTTGACCATGTATTCCACGCTGTCGGCAATCAGATCGCGCGAAGGTAATGAGTAAAGCATTCCGTCGTGACCCATAGCTATTCCATCGTCGATGGCAATGGTATTGAATTCTGCCGCGAAGCAGCCCATTTTTTCTATTTCGGCTTTTACCTGCTGACCAATATCATGCAGATGCACATGTCCGGGTACAAATTGTGTAAACGAATTGACGATGGCAATCAGGGGTTTGCCCATCTGTTCGTTTTTCATTCCGTTGGCACGCCACAGCGCTCTTGCCCCGGCCATACGGCGTCCCATGGTGCTTGTTGAACTTCTTAATTCCATAATTATATAAATTAAAAAACCTTTCTCATGTTTAAGTGAGAAAGGTTTCAATGCTTTTATTAACACATGTGCAATTACGCAACCAATCTCACTTCTGATTTTTGACCAAAAGTGTAATGACTAGTAGGTTGTAAATGCTTTGAGCTATCATACTGTTTTTTTTACAGGTGCAAAGATAAGAGCTTTTTTTTAATAGAGCAATAATTTGGTAGAAAAAATGCAAATTTCATATTAAATCGTAATTTATTTTGACTTTTTATTGATTTTGATAATTGTAAACCGATGAAATTATATTGTGATGAGCTTATTATTACATATATTTTATATTCTATTTTATTATTGTCCATTAAAAGAAGTTCTTCTTTTGTCCTCTAGCCGGACAGGCTTTTACTTTTTGGCTTCAGCCCCAAAAAGTAAACAAAAAAGGCCGCCGCTGTCGATAAAAAGCTAAAAATTGTCTGCGTTTCGCTGAAAGCGTCCAAACTCCTCTCCGCCGGTAGGCGGATCGTCAAACAAGGACGCTTTTTAACCGCTACACTCCGGCAATTTTCTTGACGCTTTTTCTATAAGGCGGAAAGATAGAGCGAGATAGAAAATCAAGCGCCTTAACACAAAATACCTAATAGATACTTAATATTCAGCAAAATAGAACTAAATGAAGTAAATTTCCCGGACAACAATAATTCTATTTGAAAGTCATTTTTAAACTTCATGTATAGATTTAGTTTCAGGTATGAGATAACTACACCAACAAGCATGGAGATTTATTTTAGGTGTGAAATAACCATATCGACAAGTTTTGTAACATTGTGAAAGTTGGACAATGGTATAACCGGATGATTGACTTTCTGTTGGATAGAAATCTCCAAAATGCATTCTGAGAAAATTGTCACAATATAATTTTGATATATTGCGAAAATTAAGGATAAGATGGTGTTTTTTTACAACACATAAATAAATCAAAAGGCATAAATGCTGTTTCTTTCAAATAGAAATTTAGTAAAATATAAAAATTATATTTACTGCAATATTTTTTTGATGCAAAATCAAAACTCTTAACCCGGGCAAGAGAGATAATTGCTAATTGCGTGACGGAACTTTCAGAGTACATATTTGCTGAACGATGTTAATACTAATTCCCTGTTGGAATTCAAACGGGAGAGTTGTATAAATTTCAAGTTGTCGGTGAATTTCTTGTACGACTGAATATGGTTTTACAGGTCGATTGATCCCTGATAAGAACCTTGCAATAGATGTGAGTAAATTCAGTTTGTTTTGCTAAGCATTTTCATTGTTGCGCTTGCGTTCCATCAAATAAACTTCTTAAAAATATACGTCCACACTAAAAATGTATTATTTTTGCATTTGATATTTAAAAGCAAATATGATTGAGCGAACATACAAATACCTGAAGAATATCAATTCACCGGACGATCTTAAAAAGATAAATACTACCGATTTGAATGATGTCTGTCAGGAACTAAGGGATTTTATTATTGATGAGGTTTCCCAAAATCCGGGTCATTTAGGCTCAAGTCTGGGAGTGGTGGAACTTACTGTGGCTCTTCATTATGTTTTCAATACCCCCTACGACCGCATTGTGTGGGATGTGGGCCATCAGGCTTACGGACATAAAATTCTTACCGGTCGCCGCGATGTCTTTCATACCAACCGGAAACTGGGTGGTATCAGTGGTTTTCCTAAGATTGAAGAAAGTGAATATGACGCATTTGGGGTAGGTCATGCATCAACATCCATATCGGCAGCATTGGGAATGTCAGTTGCCGCTCAGATGAAAGGTGAGGATCGCAAGGTAGTAGCAGTAATCGGCGATGGTGCAATGACCGGCGGACTGGCTTTCGAAGGTTTGAACAATACTTCGATGGACAAAAATGATTTGCTGATAATACTGAATGACAATCAGATGGCCATCGACCCCATTACCGGTGGATTTACACAATATCTTGTTGATATAACCACATCACGCCTGTACAACAAAGTGCGATATAAAGTGTACAGTTTCTTCAGAAAGCGAAACTGGATGGACGAAGATCGCAAGAAACAACTCATCCGTGTTAACAACAGCCTGAAAACGTTATTCACCCGTCAAAAGCAGAATATTTTCGAGGCGATGAATATCCGTTATTTTGGGCCGGTGGATGGTCATGACGTGGAAAATCTGGTGAGGATATTGAAGGAAATCAAAAACTACAAAGGTCCGAAAGTGCTTCACCTGATTACCAAAAAAGGGAAAGGGTATGAACCTGCCGAGAAATCGGCTACGGTATGGCATGCTCCCGGTAAATTTGACGTGGAAACTGGCGAACGATTGGTTTGCAATCACGGCAATGTAGAACCACAACTGTTTCAGGATGTGTTTGGCAAAACCCTGCTGGAACTGGCTAAGGAAAACAAAAATATTATTGGAGTTACTCCGGCCATGCCTTCGGGATGTTCGATGCTTATCATGCAGAAACGTTTTCCCGACCGCGTGTACGATGTGGGTATTGCCGAAGGTCATGCGGTGACTTTCTCTGCCGGACTGGCCAAAGAGGGTATGGTACCGTTCTGTAATATCTATTCTTCTTTTATGCAGCGGGCTTATGATAATGTCATTCACGATGTGGCATTACAGAAACTTCCGGTAATCATGTGTCTGGATAGAGCCGGAATTGTCGGCTCCGACGGTGCAACGCATCAGGGGCAATTCGACCTGGCATATATGCGGTGCGTCCCTCATCTGACCATAGCTGCCCCACGTAATGAGATTGAACTCCGACACCTGATGTACACCGCTCAATTACCCGGAAAAGGACCTTTTGTCATCCGTTATCCCCGTGGTAAAGGCTTTATCATCGACTGGCATCAGCCCTGGAAGGAACTGCCTGTTGGGAAAGGAGAATGTTTGAAGGAAGGGAAAGACCTGGCAGTAATCACCATTGGTACCATGGCCAATCCGGCTGAGAAAGCCATCAACAGTATCGAAAATGAGAGTAGTGTTACCATCGCGCATTACGATGCACGCTATGTGAAGCCTCTTGACGAACAGATGCTTCATACAATCGGTAAATTGTTCAAACGGGTTGTGACTATTGAAGATGGAGTAATCGAAGGAGGATTTGGTAGCGCGGTACTTGAATTTTTTGCTGAAAATAAATATTCAATGGAACTTACCCGTTTAGGTATTCCCGATTGTTTCATCGAACACGGCACTCCCGATGAACTCTACGATAAAATAGGCCTGTCGGCCGAAGGAATTAAGCGAAGTATTAAAACGGTGCTTTTAGAAAAAACAGAAGAATAAGGTTTAGTTTAACAGTCAACACATGAAAATTATCATTGCAGGCGCGGGTGAAGTGGGTACTCACCTGGCAAAATTATTAGCTAAAGAGAGTATGGATACTATTCTAATGGATGAAGATCCCGGAAAATTGTCCAATCTTGAATCAACCCATGATCTGCTTACGCGGGTGGGCTCGCCTACTTCTATCAACAGTCTGAAAGAATGCGACATTGATGGTACAGACCTATTCATTGCTGTTACACCTTTTGAAAGTGTAAATATGACTGCCTGCATGCTGGCAACCAATCTCGGTGCTAAAAAAACACTGGCGCGAATTGAAAACTATGAATACCTGCAACCCGCGAATAAGGAATTCTTCGAAAAACTGGGTGTGGATTATCTCATTTGTCCCGAAAAACTGGCAGCTGAAGAGATTGTGGAAGCCCTAAAGCATACCTGGCTTCGTCAGAACCTGAGTTTTTGCAATGATGCCCTGATCCTGCTGGGTATTAAAGTTAGAAATAATTCGGAGATTATTGATAAACCTTTCAATTCTGGATACTTCGATCATGGTAAATACAGGGTGGTAGCCATCAACCGCAAGGAGAAAACGATTATCCCAAGCGGCTACGATCAAATATCAGCCGGCGATATCGTTTATTTTATCACCATGAAACCAAATGTTGAATTCGTACGCGAACAAGCAGGAAAGATTGTTTATCCCGTACGCAATGTGATGATCATGGGAGGAAGCCGTATAGCTCAGAAAACTATTCAGTACCTGCCGGGGAATATCAATACCAAGATTCTCGAACGAGATAAGGAAAAATGTTATTTTCTGGCCGAAAAACTGGAGGATACGCTTATTATCAATGCCGATGGACGTAACGTGGATGCCCTCAGATCGGAAGGAATTCAGGAAATTGATGCCTTTGTGGCTACCACAGCCAATTCGGAAGCGAATATACTTGCCTGTCTCGAAGCTAAACGCCTGGGAGTGAAGAAAACCGTGGCAGAGGTGGAGAATATCGACTACATACAACTGGCAGAAGATTTGGATATCGGGTCGGTTATCAACAAAAAAATGATAGCAGCCAGCTATATCTATCAGCTTACGCTTGATGCCGATGTGCTCGATGTTCGGAGTCTCACATCAGCCGATGCAGAGGTGGTTGAATTTGTAGCCAAGGAAGGTTCCAAAATCACCAAAACACAAATAAAAAACATCCGACTTCCCGAAAATGTAAACATTGGAGGTATTGTGCGCGACGGAGTGGGAAGCATCGTTTACGGAAATACCCAGATCATGCCTAATGATCATGTCATCGTATTCTGTATATCGTCAGCCATCCGCAAGGTGGAAACTTTATTTAATTAGTAAGGATATTTATAATTAATGGTTTGCCGAAATTGATGTTCACCTTTTACTGCCAATGAACAGGGATTTAAATATCAGATTGATTTTGAAAATCGTAGGTGGACTGCTTCTGGTCGAAGCTGTTTTTCTGCTTTTCCCATTATTAGTAACGCTCATTTACGGCGAAGCTGAAAGTCGATTTTACCTGAGAGCAATCGGAATATCTGCCGGTTTGGGCTTGGTTGGTTTGTTGTCCGGAATTAAGGCTGAAATGTTCTTCGGAAAGCGCGAAGGGGCTGTCATTGTTACACTTACCTGGTTGATGTTCACCCTTATCGGTGCGCTGCCTTACTGGCTGAGTGGTAATATACCAACCTTTACCGATGCCTTCTTCGAGTCTCTATCCGGTTTTACAACCACGGGTACTTCCATACTGAATAATATTGAAGCTTTGCCCTATAACATGCTTTTCTGGCGAAGTATGACGCACTGGATTGGCGGTCTGGGAATTATGGTCATGTTTCTGGCGCTGATACCTTTTCTGGGAGGAGCCGGTTATGAGCTTTTTTCGTCGGAAGGAACAACACCCATCAAAGAAAAAATTACTCCAAAAATCAGAGAAACAGCCAAATTTCTGCTTCTGGTATATATACTCCTCACAGCACTTTGTACCATAGCTCTAACATTGGCAGGGATGAGTCTGTTTGATGCTGTCAATCATGCCTTGTCGACGATAAGTACGGGAGGTTTTTCAACCAAACAACTCAGTATTGCTTACTGGAATTCTCCGGCCATTGAATATGTCATCATTTTCTTTATGTTTTTTTCCGGTATAAATTTTACCATATTTTACTACATCTACAAATCAAACTGGGATAGAATTAAGAAAAACGAAGAACTGAAATATTACATCCTTATATTTCTGGTGTCTGTTCTGATCATAATATATTCACACATCGACTTTAGCAAGCCATTGACTTTCGGGAGCATCGAAAAATCGGTAAGGGGAAGTCTGTTTATTGTTACTTCGTGCATAACCACTACCGGTCTCTGTACCGAAGATTACACTCTGTGGAGTTCATATACCTGGATCGTTCTTTTGGTGCTGATGGTTACAGGAGCTTCGACCTATTCTACTTCAGGAGGTATAAAAATAGCACGTGTGGTGGTGCTGGCTAAATTTTGTTATTCCGAATTCAAGAAATTGATTCATCCTAATGCTGTCATCCCTGTACGTTTCAACGGATATATCGTGAAGGACGACTTGCTCCTGCGGGTTCTGGCCTTTTCAATTATATATTTACTCATCATTGTGACAGGTACTTTTATTTTAAGTCTCACTGGTCTGGACTTTGAAGAGGCAATCAGTGGTATGATTACCTGTATGAGTGATGTGGGCTTGGGGCTGGGAAAACTCGGACCTTCATCATCTTTTGCTGAAATCCCAGTTGTCAGTAAATGGTTTCTGGCGTTCGTTATGCTGTTAGGTCGTTTGGAAATATATTCTGTACTTTTACTTTTTACACCGGTTTTCTGGAAAAAATAAAACTGAAACTATTATGTTCAAATCTGAAATCAATTATAAATTGGTGTCGAGAGTTATCGGCAATTTGTTGCTAGTCGAAAGTGCTGTCATATTTTTCGTATTGTTTATTACCCTTATTTATGGGGAAAAAGATGGTTGGTATTTTGTTGGAACCTCTGTGTTGGCATTGCTTGCAGGCTTACTGATGATTGTATTCGGGAAAAATGCACCCGACAAAATCGGAAAACGTGAAGGCTCAATGATTGTCACTTTTACATGGATTATCTTTTCGCTCATTGGAGCATTGCCTTTCTGGCTTAGTAAAAGTATTCCTTCCTTTACCGATGCTTTTTTCGAAACAATTTCAGGTTTTACAACCACAGGAGCTTCCATTCTGAATAATATAGAAGAACTTTCACATGGAATGTTGTTCTGGCGTTCGCTCACTCACTGGGTAGGAGGACTTGGAATTATCGTTATTTCGCTGGCGCTGCTTCCGGTGTTCGGAGTGAGCGGTACACAGCTTTTTGCCGCCGAAACAACAGGTCCCACGAAAGATAAGATCCATCCCAAGCTGAACGAAACAGCAAAACGTTTATTTTTAATATATATCATCCTTACTGCAGCCGAAACAATCTTTCTGTTATTTGGACGGATGAGCCTCTTCGATGCGGTTTGCCACTCTTTTTCAACCATAGCCACAGGAGGTTTCTCTACCAAGCAGGCAAGTATCGCTTATTACAATTCACCCTATATTGAATATGTAATTACTATATTCATGATACTCTCAGGGGTCAACTTCGGCAATTACTATTTAGCATACCAACGGAAATTTGATAAAATAAAAGAAAACGAGGAATTACGCTTTTATCTGATTGTGTTGTTCTTGTTTACGGTTATTGTTGCGCTCTCACTGATTGACTTTTCGGAAGTGGTTACTGGCAGTTCTGTTGAAAAAGCATGGCGTGAAGCATTCTTTACTGTTTCATCCCTTATGACTACTACGGGTATGGTTACTGCCGATTATATGTTTTGGAAGCCACTTACGTGGATAATTCTAATAACTGTAATGATGACCGGTGCCTCTGCAGGTTCTACGAGTGGAGGTATTAAAATGATCCGGGTAGTCATATCAGCCAAAGCCTGTTACTATGAATTCAAAAGACTGATACATCCTACAGCCGTTATTCCGGTTAGATACAATAAACATGTAGTACGCGAAGATACGCTTACGCGGGTAATAGCGTTTACATTGCTTTATATTGTATTTGCTCTGTTTGGGATACTGGTTCTGGCAATTTCCGGTATGGGATTTCTGGAGTCAATAGGAGGTATGGTTACATGTCTGGGTGGGGTTGGTCCGGGACTTGGACTGGTTGGTCCGACCGGTAATTTTGCTCAAATACCCGAATTTAGCAAATGGTTTCTCGATTTGGTCATGCTCACCGGCCGATTGGAATTATATACCGTCCTGATGTTGTTTACCCCTGCATTTTGGCGTAAATAACTGATTTAAAGTGTACTTATGTTATTTGACTTGCATTTTCTCAATTTTTCGTGACTTTTACCTGTGAAAATTCTTTGAAAAATAATTGCCCGTTTAAGTTCTTATACCTTAGGTTTTTGAAGAAAAACAGCAAATTTTATTTGGAATTATTTGCATACTGACTTGTTCACTTTAAAAACTTTGTTTACCTTTGCACCCGCTTTGAGAGAGAAGTTAT
>DAONDU010000107.1:0-3194 GCA_035402725.1 Paludibacteraceae bacterium
CAGTTGGGATACAATTTACAAAAATCGAGTTTGGTCAATCCATACAGGTTGCTGGCTTCTTTCGAAGCAGGAACTGCATTCAGCAAAACCGCTGTGGATTTCGATTATACACAAAGTTATTCCGGTAGAGATAATGGATTGAAATTACGTTTTTTTGCCGGTGCCGTGCTGAAAAACACATCATCAACAAGCTTTTATTCTCTTGCACCCGCAGGAAGAAGCGGGCGGGAACTTTATCTTTACGAAGGCACGTATCCCAATCGTTTCGGGGTGTTTCCCACTTCCATCTGGTCGCGGCAAATGACACTTTCCGAAGGTGGTTTGGTTTCACCGGTGAACGCGGCTCTTGGATACAGCCAGTGGCTTCTGTCACTTTCGCTTTCAAGCAGTTTGCCGGGAATGTTGTCCAAAACCGGAATTAAACCGTTTGTCAACTTGTTGTATAACGATCACGGACTCTCAACCGGTTACAATTCTCCCTTTTTCATGGAAGCAGGCTTAAAAGCAGGTATCATGAATATTTTCGAAATTTACGTCCCTTTCTTTGTCAGCAATAACATTCAGTCCATCACCGGACCGGTGAAAGACCGGATACGGTTTGTGCTCAACCTGGACATCTCGAAAGCTTCAAAAGCGGGTGGGGGAAATTGAATTTGAGATAAGATGAATTCAACAACATAATATGTAAATGAGATATCAAAAACTTTCAAATAATCAAATGGAACAGCACAGTGCTGTCGCAAACAGACAATGTAATATTGAAAATAATTTTTTTTTTTTAATGCTAAACAAATCAGGCAGTTATAAAAATTTTCTGTTTCAATTTTGATCCCGACATTTATGATTAAGGGAATTGAAATTTTATACCATTATTTGAAAATACGTATAATCAATGCAAAATAAAATCATTGAGATCAAAAACTGAAAATGAATTTATGAATAAAAAGTCTGATCAGACTAAATATCTATCAAAATGAAAAAAATACTTCCCTATTTAAAGAAGATTATGAAAGCTATCTTTTGGGTGGTACTTATTTTTGTGCTTTTATTTCTCGTAGTGGCCGGAATTATTCAGATTCCGGCTGTTCAGACTAAGATTGTACATTTCGCCACCACTTTTGTAAGCAACAAAACCCATACAAAAGTGGAGATTAAAAATGTAAGCATTGCATTCCCAAAATCAGTTGTTCTCAGAGGTCTTTATCTTGAAGATTTGCAAAAAGATACCCTGATTTTTGCCCGGGAAGCCAACATAAACATTGTGCTTAAAGATTTATTTTTAAACAAGATTTGCGTAAACAACGTTGAACTCAACGACCTTACACTCAACCTGCACAATACTAAAACCGATTCGATCTTCAATTATAATTTTTTGATTTCTGCTTTTGCCGACACCACACTGAAAGTATCAGATAAAACTGAAATTGCCGTAAAATGGACATTCTCGCTCGATGAAGTGAGCCTGAAAAATGCACGCGTACGCTACGATGATAGGTTTGGTGGACTGGAAATTTCTGCTTCGCTCGACAAATTAGCTTTGAGTGTGAATAAAATTGATTTCGAAAAATCGGTTTATAATATTGATGAGTTATTGGTTGATAAATTAAAAGTTCAGCTTATCCTGACTAAGTCCTCGAAAACAGCAGTTGAAAACAGGAAAAATATTTTGCCCAACATAATGGCATCTAATATTCAAATCAACAATTCCACCCTCATATTCAAGGATTTAATCAACAATCAAACCGCAAAGGGAACGATCTTTCGTTTTGAACTAAAAAATGGAACTGTAGATCTGGAAAAACAAACAGTGGAATTAGACAGGATAAATTTATCAGAAAGTGATATTCAGTATCTAACTGTAAGGTCCGAAGTGGTTACGGACTCAATAGTAAAAGCTGTAGATAAAACCCAAAAAAGTGACTGGAAAGTTACGGTAAACAACATTGACCTCGCAAATAACACACTCACTTATCAGGTTGTTAATGCTCCCCGGGTTAAGAAGGGTTTTGATGCTAATTTCATGAAGTTTCGTAAGTTGAATTTGCAGGCCGGTGATTTGTTTTATTCTTCTGATTTAACAAGCGTAAGCATTGAAAAATTCAATTCAATCGATCAAAATAACTTTGCCATCACTCGCTTCGAAACCGGTTTCATTATGGATGCTCATTCCATCACTGCCACCAAACTGAAGGCCGTCACCACTCGTTCGGCTGTTGATGCTGATGTTTATATACATTATAGTTCGCTTAAATCACTGGTAGATTCACTTCCGTATCTGGCTATGAATATGGATATAAGAAACGCGAAGTTCATAAACTCCGAAATTCTGTATTTCAGTCCGGAACTAATCAAACAGGACTTTTTTAAAAACAAAACGAACATTACAACCCTTAAAGGAAGCATTTCCGGACGTGTCAATCAGCTGAAAGGGAAAAATCTGATAGTGAAAACCGGTAAAAATACGGTATTGGAAACTGATTTCAATATTATCGGACTGCCAAAGGTTGAAACTGCATTCTTTGACTTTCCTAATCTGAAAATCATTTCGGGAAAGCAGGATATCAATATGTTTGCGGGCTCAGCAGTTCCCAGCAGCATAAATCTTCCCGAAAACATAGCCTTGGGTATTATTCTAAAAGGAAAATTGAAATCTTTTACTACAACCATCGGCATGAAAAGTAGTTTTGGAAATGCTGATATTGAAGCTAAAATTGACCCTCAGGAAAATTTCAGCGGCAACATGAAAGTTGAAAATTTTGACCTGGGCAGCTTGTTGAAGAATAAAGAGATGTATGGTCCGGTGTCGCTCACAGCTCAGATTGATGGACGCGGTCTGGATTTAAAAACAACGCAGGCCAGGATAAAGGCAGATATAACTCAACTATTTCTGAATAAATATAATTACAAACAACTGAAAATTGATGGAAATGTCAACGGTCGGGAGTTTGCGGGGAAGGTCAACCTGAATGATCCAAACGCAGTTTTTGATTTCGATGGTTTGGTGAACATTACTCCATCTCTGGAAAAATATAAATTTCGGTTGAATGTAGAGGCGCTTGACCTTCAGAGGCTAAATCTGAGCAAAAAAGACATACGGATTGGATTTGATGCCAGCGCCGATCTTCAGGGAGGAACAGTTGATAAAATGAATGGCAGTGCCGGAATTTCTAAAATGATTGTCGTCAGCAATGGTA
>DAONDU010000107.1:3294-9093 GCA_035402725.1 Paludibacteraceae bacterium
GGTAGTTTTGATAGCCGCAAAAGTGAGTTGAAGCTGAATGCCAACATGCCAAAGATAGTGTATGGAAGTACCGAAATAAACAATCTGATGATGGACGTGAATTCCGATTCAACGGTATTGAACTATAAAATCGCGAGTGATAACCTGTCAAACACACAAATAAAATTTGAAAACTTCCTGATAGATGGGAAATTAGCTGATAATAAAATACTGGCGAATTTGTCATCCATAAATAAATTTCAGAACAAAAAACTGCTGATACGTACTGAAACTACCAAAGAAAATGGAAATTTCAGACTCAAGTTCGATCCGAAAGATTTTTGGCTGATGAATAACCGCTGGGATGTAGCAGCAGACAATTACATAGAATTTGGCAAGCCGGGATTTCTTTTTCATCATCTATTTATGAACAACGGCGAAAGTCAGATACAGGTCGCTTCGGTTCATGATAAATTCAACGATGACCTGAACATTGGGATAAGAAACTTCAAATTAGACGACATCTCGCGGATTGTCGAAAAAGATACCAACATTGTTAAAGGGCTGGTGGATGGAAATGTGTTGCTTAAACGGGTTAATAAGTCGTACGGAATCATTGCGGATGCCAGTATCTCGAACCTGATTTTCAGGGAAGTCCCGGTTGGAAATTTAACCCTGAAAGCTGACAATCCCAGCGGGGAAAGATTTGAGGTGGACATGAAGTTATCCGGTAATGAAAACCAGCTGTCGGCCAGTGGTTATTTTGTTCCGAATGGAGGCGAAAACTCCATGAATATCAACGTGGCGATTGATTCACTCTCGATGAAAACAGTAGAAGCATTTTCGATGGGACAGCTATCCGAGTCTTCGGGAATGCTTGCAGGTAACTTTCAGGTAGGTGGAAAAACCTCAGCACCTGAACTGACCGGCGAACTGACTTTCAATAATGCATTTCTCAAACCGGCGTATCTGAATAACCGCCTTGAACTGAAACATGAAACGCTGCAGCTAAAAACGGATGGAATTTATTTCAATTCATTTACCCTGGTTGATATGAATCAGCACAAAGCAACCATTGATGGCTCAGTTAAAATGAAACAATTCTCCGATTTCGTTTTTGCACTGAATATTAATACACGTAATTTTTTATTACTGAACACCACTGCCAAAGATAACGAAGCCTTTTACGGACGATTGATCGTTGACAGTAGAATTGATGTAAAAGGACCTATGTCCTTGCCGTTAATAAACGGACGTGTAAAACTGAGAGATGATTCTAATTTCACATTCGTAGTTCCGGAGGATAAACTCACTACCGACAAAGGCGAAGATGTGGTTGAATTTGAAGATTCAATTCCATCTGTCTCTATTCTCGACCGCAAAGATAAAAAAGTTGTTCAAAAATCAGGATTTAAGGGATTCGAACTTTCATCGGTAATCGAAGTTGACAAAGAAGCAACCCTGCGCTTATTGTTAGACCCGGCTTCATCCGATTCGCTGGTAGTGAGAGGAGACGCTGCCTTGAGTTTTACCATGGATAGGAGCGGAAATATGGATCTGACCGGTACTTATCACCTGAATGAAGGCAGTTATCTGGTTTCATTGGAATCGGTTATTAAAAGGAAATTTGATATTGTGACAGGAAGTACCATCACCTGGAACGGCGATCCATTGGATGCCGATGTTTCCATTGACGCGACTTATGCCGTACGGGCTGCACCTTATGACCTTGTAGTTGAACAAATGGCCGGGTTAACCGATGTGGAAAAAGGCGGATACAAACAAAGATACCCTTTTCTGGTATTATTAAAACTTCGCGGTGCAATACTTAAACCCGAAATTAGCTTTGAAATTAAATTGCGGCCTGAGGATATCGGAATTTTGGATGGAGAAGTTAATCAAAAATTAGTTACGCTGAATGAAGATCCCTCTTTACTGAACAAACAGGTTTTTGCATTATTGGTGTTGGGAAGGTTTGTCCAGGAAAATCCATTACAAACCGAATCGGGTGGAACTTCCTCCCTGATTCGTTCATCGGTGAGTAATTTTCTGTCAACTCAACTAAACAAATTAAGTTCAAAAGTAATTACCGGGGTGGATTTAAACTTCGACATACAATCGTATGACGATTATGAAACCGGGAAAGCACAGGGAAGAACACAGGTAGAAATCGGATTGAAAAAGCAACTTTTCGACGACCGGTTATCAGTTCAGGTTGGAGGTTCAGTGGATGTGGAAGGTGATAAAGCCAAACAAAATTCGACAAGTGACATCACCGGCGATATTACTGTAGAATACAAACTGACCAAAGACGGACAATTTCGGTTGAAAGGTTTTCGACACAATCAGTACGAGGGAGCTATTGAAGGACAATTAGTAGAAACCGGTGTGGGAGTGGTCCTGGTTAAGGATTTTAATAAATGGAAAGAGAAAAACCCCCAACGCCTAAAGGGGAACAAGAAAAAATAAATTAAAAAACACATGAAATATAAATTAAACATACGATACAAAACTAACTTCAACTCCCCTTTGGGAATTGTGTGTTTTATTTTGTTTCTTTTCCTCCTCCTTTCTTCATGCGTCAGTACCATGCAACTGCCCAAAGGGGAAAAACTATATACCGGCGCAGTTGTAAAACTGGAGTCTACGCAAAAAATTAACAAAAAAACAATCAAATCCATTGAAGAGAAAGTAATACGACCGGTTCCAAATAAAAGTTATCTGGGTTTGCGTCCCAAATTGTGGTTATACCTCCTGGCGGGCAATGAACCTTACAATGCATTTGAAAGATGGCTCAGAAAAAACGGAGAAGAACCGGTGCTGATAAGTAATGTGAAACCGGGTGCTACCACCTCCGTGATTGATGCCGCACTCTACAACAACGGCATTTTCAACAGTTATACTCAATATGAAATAGCGGAGAAAAAACATTCCGCCAAAGTGATTTATACAAGTTACGTGCATAAGCCGTATGTAATAAAAAAACTCATTTATGCGATTGCTGATGACTCAATTAGTCACATCGTTCTTACCGATAAAGAAAACACGTTGATAAAACCGAAGCAGAATTATAGTCTGGCTACGTTGGTAAACGAACGAATACGAATTGATAACTTGTTGAAAAACAAAGGGTATTATTATTTCAATCCTGATTATTTGCTATTCAAAGCTGATACCTCAACCGTCGATCAATCTGTAACTTTAAAGCTGACGTTAAAAGATAGTATTCCGCCGGAAGCTAAAATCGTTTATTATATTAATAATGTGTATATTAATCAGAATTACACCTTGAGAAGACAGCGAACTGACAGCATTCGTGATACCATTATGGTTCAAAATACTGTTTTTCAGGGAAAAAGGAATGAAATGAATATCCGTCCCGGTGTAATTTTACGGTCGGTTTATCTGAAAAAAAATGAATTGTATGCAAGGCAAAATCACAATATTACTTTGAGCCGCCTGATGTCGATGGGTACTTTCAAATTCGTGCAGGTGAAGTTTGCCGACAGTGATACAATTCCGGGTTTTTTAGATGCCACCATTTTGATGACACCCATGACTAATTATACGTTTCGGGCTGAACTGGATCTGGTTACAAAATCAAATAATTATTCCGGACCCCGTTTGAATTTGAGTTTGTTGAACAGAAACACATTCAAGGGAGGTGAATTATTAAAGTTAAATATGGCCGGATCATATGAAATACAATTGAGCGGAACGAACAAAAACCTGTATTCCTATTCGTTGAATCCTCAGGCTGAACTTACTTTTCCACATTTTCTGGTGCCATTCAGACTAAAACCGACCAATAGCATTTATAATCCCAGAACCGCCTTTTTAGTATCGTTTAATTATTTAAGAAGAGGTAATTATTTTGATATGAGGACTTTTCAGTTCAAATACGGTTTTAAGTGGAAAAATAACATTAAAATTGAACACGAGCTAAATCCGGTAAATATCAGCTATTCTTCCATTGGCAACCAATCTGATGCATTCATTGAGAAACTAAATAAGTATCCCTACCTCAAAAAAAGCTACGAAGAACAATTAATTGCAGGCGCAAGTTACTCGTTTACTTACAACGAACAGGTCGTAATGGGAAAAAAATGGCAAAACTACTTTCACGCAACAGCTGAAACTGCCGGTAATGCTTTTTCATTATTAAAAATTATAGGCGGTGATAAACCAACCTCCGAAAATCCTTCAAAAATCATTGGTTCAATATATTCGCAATATGCCAAATTAAGTCTCGATGGCCGAACGTATTACACCTTTGAAGATGGCAATAAGGTGGCTTTAAGAGTCTTTGGTGGATTTGCCCGCGCGTATGGAAATTCGGCAATATTGCCCTACAAGAAACAATTTTTTAGCGGCGGACCGAATAGTATCCGTGCATTTCAAATAAATTCGCTTGGTCCCGGAACATATCGGAGGGAGGCCGGGAATATTGACTTTCTGCAAACCGGGGGAGACATTAAAGTGGAAACAAATGCAGAATATCGCTTCGGGATTTTCCGCTTTATAAAGGGCGCTTTTTTTGTGGATGCTGGAAATGTATGGCTGCAAAAATCAAACCCATCGGATATCGGTACACCATTTTCATTTTCGGATTTTATGAATGAATTCGCAGTAGGAGCCGGTGCAGGATTGCGTATCGATGTGTCTTTCTTTGTGTTACGCTTCGATCTGGCCGTGCCTTTGCGCAAACCATGGCTTCCGGAAAATAACCGATGGGTTATTGATCAGATTAATCTGAGCAGCCCTTCGTGGCGGAGAGAGAACATGATGTTGAATATTGCAATTGGATATCCGTTTTAGTTATTAGTTATTGGTTATTGGTAAAATGGTAAATGGTAAATAGTTAAAATGGTAAATGGTAAATAGTTAAATGGTCAATGTCTAAATGGTCAATGGTTAAATGGTCCATGAATTTATGTGAAATATGTAACTTTCAATCTGCCAAATGTAATATCGCATGACTGCCGTAAGCTTAACTTTGTACACTGAATAATTTCAATAAACGACATTAAAACATTTCAATTATGAATATAAAACGAATTTTTGGAGCACTGCTTACCCTGCTTGGTGTAGGCGGG
Source organism: Paludibacteraceae bacterium (assembly GCA_035402725.1). Classification (GTDB taxonomy): domain Bacteria; phylum Bacteroidota; class Bacteroidia; order Bacteroidales; family Paludibacteraceae; genus UPXZ01. The sequence goes on from DAONDU010000107.1 coordinate 8,370, forward strand.
TTGATTTATGCAGCCGTATTATTTGCCAATGTATCGGGTGGCACGCACGCTATCAAAGAAGTGATTATTTTTGCCGTTCTTGGTGTTATCTTTTTCATGTCGGGCATAAGCCTGGTGCGTACCGTGAAAGATGAATGAAAAAACAGAAGCAAAAACAAAAAAGCAGATAAATCAACGAATGACTTATCTGCTTTTCTCATTTAAAGACGAAGCAATTAGATACTTATATGTAAATCTGCTGCTTGTGCGGCCTGTACGTATTGATAAATTCCGGAGAAGCCATCCACCAAATCGTTGAATTGTTCGATGGACTCACCGCCCCACATTTTACCGGCCAGACTGCAGATGTAGATTTTCACATCGGCCATATCTTTCACTTCGCGGAAAGCCTCGATCCATGTAGGCATATTAAGCTCCTTCATGCGTGCTTTCATCTCGGTCTGAAGGTGAGGATATTCCACAAACGAGTCCTCCAGTTCTTCGTTTCCTTTCAGAAAAGCCCGGGCTGCAGTGAGGAGTACATACACTTCGATTTCCATATCATCGGCAGCGCCGCCACTCATGATTACCCCTGTGCCAACCAGTTTATCGATACTTCCGGACGAAAGTCCGATTACCATTTTTGTCATAAATATATTTTAATTGTAAATTATTAAATTGTAAATCACGTTTATCCTCCGCAACCACCAGAAGCTTTTGCCGGAGCTTTTGTTTTAGATTCGCC
>DAONDU010000108.1:0-9064 GCA_035402725.1 Paludibacteraceae bacterium
TTATATTTTCTTCCAATTTCTTAAAACCGGCTCTACGAAGCGCTGAATTCTTAAAAATCCGGTTAAACTCTTCCTGCTTCATCGTTAACCATTCTTTTTTGCCCCATCGTAATATTTCATCAACAGGAATAATTTCGGAATGTCGGTTGACTTTTGCTCTTTTCTTGTTCCACGGACAAACATCCTGACAGATATCACAACCAAACACATAACCCGATAAATCGGGACGGATTTCCTCAGTTATTTCCCCTTTCTTTTCGATGGTCTGATAAGATATGCACCGTGCTGAGATTAAACCATTCTGTTGAGTTAAAGCTTTTGTAGGGCAGGCATCCAGACAGCGGGTACAACTACCACAACGGTCGCGAACCGGTTCATCGTATTCAAGTTCTTTGTTAATCATCAAAACACCAATAAAACAAAACGAACCTATTTCAGAATTAATCAGCAGTTTGTTTTTGCCAATCCAGCCAAGTCCTGCCCGCTGTGCCCAGCGTCGCTCCATTACGGGAGCCGAATCCACAAAACGGTGTTGTTGTTCAGAATTAAAACAATCGGCGCCGAAATTTTCTATAATTCCATTCTCAAGAAGTAATAGTTTCTCCTTGATGATGGCGTGATAATCAACGCTCCCAAATGCATATTTTGCAATTTTAGGAGCCTGCGAGGGTTGTTCTGATTCGGAAAAATAATTCATCAGTACAACAATGACCGACTTGCATCCATTTACCAGCAGCCCGGGGTTAAGCCTTTTTTCCTGATTGCGTTCGAGGTAAGTCATTTCGGCCTGACAGCCACTTTCCAGCCAGGATTTGTAAAAAGCTGCATCTTCAGCCAGATAATCAGCCCGGGCAACGCCAACAGCATCAAATCCGATTTCTGTTGCTGTTTTTTTAATGTAAGCTGTGAGCTTGTCTTTCAATTTCTCTTACATATTTAAAATAAAAAAAACACGATAGCTGAGTTTTCATACATATCGTGTTGTTAAATAGTATCAAAGAGCCTTACTGATATCGGCTGCAAGTTGAGGAACATCTCCGTAACGTCCAACGATGGTTCCCTGCTTGTTGATCAGATAAAGCGTGGGTATCGACTGTACATTATACATATTGGCGACACTGCCATCGGCATCTCTTACACAAATCCAGGGCAGGTTAGCAACCGATTTTTTCCAAAGCATAGCGTTGCGGTCCAAAGAAACCTGATAGATTTCGAGTCCCTGCGAAGAGTATTTATTGTAAATATCTCTCAGTTCAAAGGTGTATGCCACATTATTTTCTGTTTCAAAGGCTGAAAAATCAATGATAACCGCTTTACCGGTAAGTGATGACAGTTTACGGGCAACACCTTTTGCATCGTTCAGTTCGATATCGATAAAGCCGGCAGCGGAAGTATTTTGAAGTTCCTGCCAGGCTTTCTGTAGTCGTCCTTCTCTTTCGTTCTGAATGGCTGCAATAACGAGATTATACAGATTTTTCGAACGGTCGAATTTAGGCATATAGGTCGTAAATGCAGTTGCAACTGCTGAATAGAACGGACGGTCTTCCTTATCAAACGGCGAGAAGAGATAGGTTCCGCTCACTTGCTGATAAAGAGCAAAATAGGACGACATGGAGCGCGGATTCTTCATGATAAGGTCAATTACTTTCTTCTTATGACTGGTCACGTGTTGAATAAAGGTATCCAGCACTGCTTTGGAATCCGCTGAATTTTGGGCAGCATTAAGTCCGTCGGCTTCCTGCTGCAGTTTAATGACCGACTTGCGGAGGTCCTGAATTTCGACCGACTGAACAGAACCATTGATTTCAGATGTTATCAGGTCCGATGCTTTTCCTTTGATTTCAATTTTCCCTGTTGTAGAGTCAACTGCCAGAACAAGTTGTTGCCCTTCCAGTTTCAGTTTATACAGTTCGGGATATTCTTCAAGGGCGCTTTTAAATCGGAAATATCCATTGGCTCCAAGTTTTACCGAATCTATCAGACTGTCTTTAACAAGTCCCGTCTTTTCAAAATAAAGCATTTTCTTTTCGGCATCTGCTATGTTTCCGGTTACATAAAACTTACCGGAATTATTACAAGCCGTGAATAAGATTACAAGCGAAAAAAATAGTAATTTTCTCATCATTCAGTTTATTTTTTACTCAAAAATTAATTGTTTAGCAATTTCATGTGCCAGTTCGGAGCTCTTCAGTGTTTCTACAATTTTTAATGCAAACTGAATGGCAACTCCCGGACCTTTTGCTGTGATAATATTCTCCGATTTAACGATAGTTTGATCGGAAATCTCTGCTCCAACGAGTTTTTCCTCGAAGCCCGGATAACAGGTTGCTTCCTTACCGGAAAGAATACCCAGGTTTCCAAACACCGACGGTGCTGCACAAATGGCAGCCAGATTTTTATTTCTTTCAAACTGATGAAGCAACAGTTCATTCAGTTGCTTATGAGCAGCCAGATTTCTTGTTCCTTCACCACCACCGGGCAATACTAAAAATGCATTATCCGAGAAATCGGTTTCAGAAAAAAGCTGGTCGGCAATCAATTGTATCCGATGTGCGCCTATGACTATTTTACTGTCTGTCAATGAGACAGATACAACCGGAATATCTGCACGACGAAGTATATCGATTGGTGCAATAGCTTCCAGTTCTTCAAAACCATCGGCAAGAAAAATAAATACCTTTTTCATATTCCTGTATTTTAATTGTGACTATTTCAATTTGAAATTATATGTTATAGTACCCACAGACACTCCACTACCGCCCGAAAAACGTGTATTGCGAGCTGCTGAAACCGCCGCGTTGCGGGTCTGCGCATCAGAAATTGTTGTAGGTGAGCCAACGCTTGCATTGGTCACATGCCCGTTGGCATCCACGCGTATGGCTACTGTCACCTTACCTTCCACATTGCTCGGGTAAGAAGGTGTGGCAAGCGAGCCAACCAACGACCGCCCGCTGAGTGACCATCCGTGTCCACCGGATGTACCGCTTCCTGCAGGATTTCCCTGACGGGTATCCCCTGCTGTCGTTCCACTACCTGAGCCTCCTCCTTTACCAAAAGACCCTCCCATCAAATCATTAGCTTTAGCTATAGCTTCCTGCTGTCGTTTTTGTTCGGCAGCTGCTGCAGCAACCTGCCTTTGCTGTTCTAATTTCTGTATTTCCAGTTCACGCTGTTTTTCCCGCTCTTTTTTCTTCTGGGTTGCTATTGCAATTGTATTTTCATTGTCCTGAGTGAGTAATTCCTGAGGACGTGAAGCCACTGCCGGTTTTGGAACTGATAATGCCGGAGCTGGTTGAACATTATCGATGTCCGTTTTTATTACACCTCCGTCACCCAGCCCTGCACCATCCGGGCTATCGCCAAAACTCACCATGATACCTTCATCTTCTTCAGGAATCACAGGGGCAGGCATGACTACAAACCACAGGATCAGAAATGTCAGCAAGCAGAAAATAGCTGAACCTATAATACCGTATATATTTGATTTCTCCAAAATTGTTATTCTTCAGTATTTGCAACTGCCTTTGTAGCAATCACCAGTTTCAGTTTATTCTGATTAGCAATATCGAGGACCCGAACTACTTGCTTATACGATATTTCTTCGTCGGCATAAAGAGCAAGATAAGTGGTAGTATCCTGAGCCACCAGATTAAGTATATAGGGTTCAAGTGATTCGGGGGTTACCGGCACGGATTTTTCGTTGTTTCGTGAAACAAAATAATTCCCCTCGCGATCTATGGATACCTTGGCAATAACTTTTTTTGTTGCTTTTTCAGACTTACTCGAAGGCAAATTCAGTTTGATATCATTCGGAGTAGTCATCGTGGACGATATAACAAAGAATAAAAGCAACAAAAAAATTATGTCGGTCATCGACGACATCGAGAAAGAAGGATCTGTCCTGTATTTTCTTTTTAATGACATTTTATAATCAGTTTATTCATTCATTTAGTAATCATTGAATTGTAAAGGAATAATTTCATTTTGAATTATTTCTTTACAGGTTCATTGAGTAAGTCGAGGAATTCGAGGGTGTTTGATTCCAGTTTGCGCATTACTGAGTCAATCTTGGATATCAGATAGTTGTATGCAAAATAAGCCAAAATTCCCACAATCAAGCCACCAACCGTAGTAACCATAGCCTGATACATACCTGTCGACAAGTCGCGCAGTTGAACCACACCCGAAGGATTTTGTGTCATTGTGTAAAAAGTCTGAACCATCCCGGTAACCGTGCCAAGGAAGCCAAGCATGGGAGCACCACCTGCAACGGTTGACATGATACCCATACTTTTTTCCAATTTCGCAATTTCGAGGTTTCCAACATTCTCAATAGCCACAAGCACATCGCTCATCGGACGACCCAACCGGCTAATCCCCTTCTCAACCATGCGTGCAGCAGGTGTATCGGCATCGCGGCAAAGCTTCTGAGCCGATTCCAACTTTCCATCATGAATATAATCCTTAATCCGATTCATAAATGACTTATCTTCCTGCGATGCTTTATTGATAGTTACAAGTCGTTCGATAAAAATATACACTCCAAGTGCGAGCATCACAGCCAATACAATCATGATGGGTCCTCCATACACAGCCATTGTCCACAAATTCATTTTTTCCGGAGCTGCCTGTGTCAGAGCAAGTTCTGCTACTGCAGCATTTACTGCCTGTAAAATTACGAGTAGGTTCATTTTCTTAAATTTCTAATTTTCTGATTTATTGCTTGTTGGTAAATATGTTCCAGTTTCGGAAATATAACTACAGTTTTATTTTAACGCTGTTTTATACCTTTTTATTGTTTCTTCCAGTCCTAAATACAATGCATCAGCAACGAGTGCATGTCCGATGGAAACTTCTTCGAGCCAGGGGATATTCTGATGCAGATAATTGAGGTTGTCCAGATTCAGATCATGTCCGGCATTGATACCCAACCCAAGATTTTTAGCTAGTTTGGCAGCTTCTACAAAGGGGGCTACAGCTGCTGCCTTATTCTGGAAATAGCAGGAAGCATAAGGTTCCGTATAAAGTTCAATACGATCAGTGCCTGTTTTTGCTGCATATTCTATGTTTACCGGATTGGTATCCACAAAAATTGAAACACGAATTCCTGCCTGCTGAAAATCGGCAACAACATCCTTTAAGAATTCCAACTGAGCCTTAGTATCCCAACCGGCATCGGAGGTGATTGCATTGTGAGCATCTGGCACCAGAGTTACCTGTGCCGGTTTCACGGTTTTTACAAGTTTGATGAATTCAGGTATCGGATTTCCTTCAATGTTGAATTCGGTAGTTAGTACGGATTTCAAATCCAGAACATCCTGATAACGTATATGTCTTTCATCCGGGCGTGGATGTACAGTAATACCTTCGGCTCCGAACTTTTCACAATCAAGGGCAACATTACATACATCGGGGACATTGCCTCCGCGTGCATTCCGCAAGGTTGCAATCTTATTTATATTTACACTTAATGTAGTCATATATCGCAGAATTAGAAGGGTAAGAAAAAAATAGTTTACTCATTTTCCGGTGAGTATCTGCTTATTTTATTTCATCATTCAGATTTCTTAAACTCAAATTTTATTTGTTAATATCAAATCCATTTCGTTTCTTTGTATGTTTGAATGAATTCATATTTGCAAAAATAACTCAAAAAAACGAGTATTCGATTAAAGAATTTATTCTTTCGTATTTTTTAATGATTTTGAAAATAACACATAACCCTGTCAGACTTTATGCCAGAAAAAGAATGTTATAGAATAGCCATTTTCGGAAATCTTCACCGGACAGAACTCGGACTTCAGGTTTCACAGATATTCAGCTTTTTTCAAGACAAAAACATTGTAGTCTTACTGGATGAGTACATGCAAAATTATATACACGATACTTTACACATTTCATTCAACAACGAAGAGCTTATTTCGGGTGATAATTTTACTGCTGACCTGGCGCTGAGCATTGGTGGTGACGGCACTTTTCTGAACACCGCGGCTCGTATCGGCAATAAAAACATTCCTATTCTGGGTATTAACACAGGCAGGCTTGGTTTTCTGGCCGATATTGCCAAAAATGAAGTAATTGAGGCATTGCAGGGAATTTTTGACAACAAATACACCATCGAAAAAAGGAGCCTGATGAAAGTGGAGACACTGGATGGAACACGTTTAGATGCTCCCTATGCACTTAATGATGTAGCTCTTTCGAAACAGGACAGTTCGTCGATGATTATTGTTCATGCCAAAACAAAAGGTGAACTGATTAACAGTTATCAGGCTGATGGCTTAATTATTTCAACCCCCACCGGCTCTACCGCTTATTCGATGAGTGTGGGCGGCCCCATTGTTGTACCTCAGGCTAGAAGTTTTGTAATTTCGCCGGTGGCGTCGCATAGCCTGAATGTAAGGCCGCTCATTGTGCCCGACGACTGGGTGATTGAACTGGAAGTTGTGAGCCGCAGCAACAGCTATCAGATTTCTCTCGACGGACGTTCGAAAGTGATGGATCAAAGCACAAGACTACGCATCCGAAAAGCAGACTATGAAATCAAGGTACTTAAACCATTGAATCATACATTTTTTGAAACATTAAGAAATAAATTGCTTTGGGGTGTTGATAAAAGAAACGACTAACGCTTTTTTATTTTCAGAAACCGCTTAACGTTCGCGGCCGGAGGCTCAGCTGACAGATCATAGAAATCCAGCGGGACATTAAAATGTGACTTTATTTCTGTTTTTTCATTCGTCCTGAACTGAATATCTATACTGTAATTTTCAGCACCCTGCCTGCTTACGGTAAATGTACCTTCTTTGATATACACAATTTTAGACTTGGATTCGTCGGCTTCGACGTAATACATATAAGCTCCTGAAGGCACTTCCTCGTTGTTGTCTTCAAATTTCGATCCACTGAAAAATGTAAAAGGCTCACCACTTTCGGCAAGTGTATAAGTTCCTGCAGCAAGCATACTATCCTGCGGCGATACAAACACATCTTCCAAAATTAGATACTGACCGGTACCTGTCAGTTCGTTGTTTTCATTGAGCGTCAAACCACTGGTAAACAGATTTAAAGACAGCACATTATTATTCTGGTTATAATTGCTGTAATATTTGCCGTAAAACGCACCATATCCCCACGTAAATTCAGGTTCATTCTCATAAACATAAGGTTTCACAGGACTTTCGGTATCACAGGCAGCCAGCATGAACAGCAATATAAGGCTTGTCAGGTATGTTTTGATTTTCATTTATCGACCGGTATTAAAAAATTTCTCTTTATCAAAATAATGATTTCCGACAGATATAAAGCCTAATCAGGCTCCTTCAGGGAATTGATGTATTTCACCGGATAAAGCGATGCAAACAAGCCCATAATAAGAACCGTGACGAGTACCAGTAAAATATCGAAGAAATGGGTAGCCACCGGATAAGCATCAACGACGTATCCCTCTCCCATTTTCAACAAGCCCAGATGCTCCTGTAACAAACAAATAGCCGTGCCAAGTATAATCCCTGCCACTGCTCCCACAGCCGATATAAACCACCCTTCAAAAACAAAGATCCGTTTGATAAGCAGGTTGTCAGCTCCGAGATTACGTAGTGTCAGAATATCATCCCTTTTATCGATAATCAGCATGGAGAGCGAACCGATAATATTGAATACTGCTATCAAAAGGATAAAACAAAGTATGAGGTAGGTAATCCACTTCTCTATTTTCATGATTTTGAAGAAACTTTCCTGCTGTTCGTAGCGATTTTGAACCTTAAACTTTTTCCCAAGAATATTTTTAATTTCATTCTGCACTTTCAGCTGGTTCTCTGAAGGATTGATCTTCAGCTCAATTTTAGAAACTTTATTCTTGTCGTAACCGAACAAGCCGCGTGCCGTTTCTACAGACAAAAATACATATTTGTTATCGTATTCGGCCTGGTTTACAATAAAAATGCCTGAAACATAAGCATCGGTAGAATTGAAACTGTTCTCGGGACGAAGGATGTTGATACGTTCCGTTCGTTTGGGCGCATAGATTACCAAGGGGTCAAACAGGGTAGAATTCATTCCCAGTTCTGTCGCCACACCCACTCCCGCAACTGCCTTATTGATAAGGCTGTCTGTGAGCACAAACTCACCATCAAACATGATGCTGTCAATCCGGGTCATTGCCCTGAAATCGTTGCTGACTCCTTTGATAGTTGCAGGCATCTGTTTATCCCGAAAACGCAGGAGCGCATTTTCTTCAATCACTTCGGTAAAATTGACAATGGATTTCATTTTCCGAATCTGCTGAAATTCCGGACTGCTTACATCGAACGTTTTTCCTTCAACCAGCGAAACTCTCAGGTCTGGATCAAACGCCGAGAACATGCTTTCTATCAAAGTTTCAAACCCATTGAAAACCGACATCACACAAACGAGCGCCAGGGTGCCCACAGCAACTCCGGCTGCCGAAATTCCTGATATCACGTTGATGGTATTGTGCGATTTCTTTGAGAAAAGATATCGCTTAGCCACCCATACCGGAAATTTCAACGCCCCTGATTTATGTGATTTATTTTCTGCCATTCCCCCGATTTATTCTTCCTTTTTGTCCTGTTTCAGCAGATTATCAATATTTTCCAGATAATCCAGGCTGTCGTCAATGTGAAAATAGAGTTCGGGAATGATGCGCAACTGATGACGAACCCGTTTTCCCAAATCAAAGCGAATGGATTTTGTATCGGTATTCACCTGTTCCAGTACTGATTTCACTTTATCGGCCGGGAAAATGCTGAGATGTGCACGGGCCACACTCAAATCGGGACTGATCCGTACTCCGGTTACTGTAATCAGCGTTCCCTGCATCTTTTTGGCATAGAGTAAAAATATTTCACCCAATTCCTTTTGAAGCAGTCGCGCTATTTTTTGTTGTCTTGTTGTTTCCATAATTTAGTTTTTTATATTTTCCACTCAAATCCATCTTTGGTATCCTTTATTTCAAATCCCAAAGCAGTCAGTTCATTACGGATCTTATCGCTGGTTGCCCAGTCTTTGTTTTTCTTGGCTTCGAGCCGGATATTTAAAAGCA
>DAONDU010000109.1:0-9047 GCA_035402725.1 Paludibacteraceae bacterium
TCAATTATTAACTTTAAATTTAGTCAGAATGAAAAGAAAAAATCTTTTTGAACTGAGAGTTGTAATTGCACTAATCTTCAGTGTACTCACAATTACAACTTTCGCACAAACAATCACTGTCACCGGTACCGTGTCTGACACAAACAGCGAACCAGTTTTTGGAGCTGCTGTTACAGTTAAAGACATGACCAACAAGGGAACAGTGACCAATATTGAAGGTAAATTTGTACTAACAAATGTACCTTCAAATGGAACTCTTCACATCAGCCAAATCGGCATGCTACCACAGGACATTGCTATTGGTGGCAAAACCGCATTTAACATTATTCTACAAGAAGACACTAAAACTCTTGGAGAAGTTGTGGTTACTGCTCTTGGAGTTCCCAAACAAGCTCGTTCGGTTGGGTATGCCACCTCGAAAATTGCTCCGACTGAAATTGAACGCACCAATGCTATCAATCCTGTAACAGCATTACAGGGAAAAGTTGCGGGTGTTAATATCAATATTGGAGGTGCATCTGGCGTTACTTCAAGTTCATCAATTACCATTCGTGGTGCAAAATCAATCGACAAAAACAACTCTCCCATTTTTGTGGTTGATGGTATGATCATTCAGGAACCTATCACCGGAGCTCTGTCAGGTACTGACTGGGGTTCACAGTTGAAGAATCTTAATCCAGCCGATTATGAAAGTGTTACTGTTCTTAAAGGCGCAGCTGCAACTGCACTTTATGGTTCACGTGGTGCTAACGGTGCGGTTGTTATAGTTTCAAAAGGTGGTAAATTCGGGAAGAAAGGGTTGGGTATTGAAGCTTCTCAAACTCTGGAAACTACTGACATTTACAAATCTCCCATTGAATTTCAGAACATTTACGGAGCCGGTTCACCTAATAATGGATATGAAGGTGGATTTTTGGCCGATGGAACTCTGCAAAAAACAGCAAATAGTTTCGGTCCGAAAATGGACGGATCTATTTTGAATCAATATTTACCCAATGGAGAATCCACACCCTATGTAGCTCACCCTGATAACTGGAAAACGTTGTATCAATCAGGATTAAATAGTACTACAAATGTGGCTATAAATGGCGGCGGAGAAAAATCTTCTTTCCGTGTTTCGTACTCATATACAGACAATAACGGCGTTTTCAAACGTAATGAATTCAAACGTCATTCAATATCTTTTAAAGGATTAACAGAACTGAACAAGATTTTCTCACTTGAAGCCGGAGTAAATTATGCCTTTTCTTCTGCACAAAACGGTGCAAATCAGGGAGGATGGAACTGGGGAGGCAACGTAGCCATGATGAGCACATATTATAGTCCCCGAAACATGGATATTGCCGCATACGAAAGTATGTATCGGGATCCATTGACACAAGCTGTTGAAACTACTACCCCATGGGGTACACTACGTGGTTATCTGCATTCGAGAGATATGAATTTGAATCAACGCAATGAAAATTCTTTATTATCGAACATGACGCTGCGTGCAAATATCGCTCCATTTTTAACAGCAAGCCTAAAGGGTAACTACAATTATTACGGTATATCAACACTGGAAAAACAATACGGTACAGGTGCCAACTACGGACCATCTGGTACAGGATATTATGGTCGAGGAGGTAGTATATCCGGTTCGTACAATTTCCTGGGTATGTTGCAAACAACTGGAAATAAAATAAATATTGCCGGAGAAACCATCACACTTGATGCAATTGTAGCTGCTGAACTTTACGGAAATACAGAATCTCACTCATGGAGTAAAGGTACAAATGGTGGATTAGTTACACCCGGTGTTTTTGCATTTTCCAATTCGAAAAACAAAATAGAACCAACATTTAACTATACACCTCGTAATAATCAAACCTTTGGGGTTTCCGGAATTATTAATTTAGCTTGGAGAGAACAGGTTTACCTTGAACTGACAGGACGTAATGACTGGTTGTCGACATTGACTTACCCATCCTATATGGTTACCGGTCAAAATAATTATACCGTATTTTATCCTTCGGCTAATTTATCTTGGGTGTTTTCCGAAACATTTAAGGCTCCACAATGGTTTACTTTAGGTAAACTTCGCGCTTCACTTGCCCGTGTAGGTATGGGAACAAGTGCTTATGCCACTACCAATGGCTTTGGGGTATTCTCACAGAGTTCGCAATATGATCCTACCCGCAATAGTGTTCTTATTGCCAATCCAAATCTTGGTACTGCCTGGAATAATGACCTAAAACCGGAGATCCAACAATCCATCGAGATCGGTACTGATTTGCGCTTTTTCAACGAACGTTTGACTTTGGACGTTGCTTACTATAAAACCAATACTAAAAACCAAATCATGTCAATACCTGCTGTAACAGAATCAGGTGCCAGCACTCAACTGATCAATGCAGGTAATATCCAGAATCAAGGTGTTGAAATTCAATTTGAAGCTACACCAATTCGTACCCGCGATTTTCGTTGGACGATAGGTTCAAACTTCACACTTAACCGTGGTAAAATCATTAAACTGCACGAAAACGTAAAAGAATGGCAGTTGATGGGAGCTTATGATGGCGGTCCTGAAATCTGGGCCTATGAAGGAGGAGATTTCGGTGTTATCACTACTCCTTACAATTCATCATATGGAGCCGCAATTTATCGTTTTAATAACGAAGAAAATGCAAATGATCCTAGAAACGGAAAACCTGTTATTACTTACTGGGGTAACTATGGTAGTCCAAACTCTGTAGCTGCATACGGATATGTGACAAACATAGATAAAGGAATAAAGGACAGAGTTGTTATTGGTAAAGTTGAACCGGACTTCTTATTAAGTTTCTCCACCTCGTTCTCCTATAAAAACTTTGATTTTTATGGTTTGATTGATGGTCGTGTAGGTGGTCAGTACTTTTCTAATACATACAAGTACGCATCAAGTACAGGTGTTTTAAAATCTTCTCTTTATGGTCGTGATAAAGAACATGGAGGTCTGCCCCGTACCAACTATAAAGGTGAAACAGTTTACGATGCAATACCTCTTGACGCGGTATTCGATGAAGGAACTGAAGCCCCCAAAGCAAGCAATCCCAAAGAAACAATTGATGTTAGTGGATTGACTTATGCCGAAGCTCTTGAAAAAGGTATTCAACCAATGATGGCAAGCACTTATTACTGGGGTAATCTGGGATGGGGAATGCCTGCTGAATTAGGATTACAAGAAAATACATGGTTCTGTTTCAGAGAAATGACAATTGGATATCGTTTGCCGGAAAGCGCATGCGGAAAATTTGGAGCAAACTACCTCAGATTAGGAGTGACCGCCCGCAACCTGGGTTATTTACTGAATAAATTAACGGACGGATTAAACCCTGCAGGTATTTCATCCAACAATCCATTAACTCCGACTGACATCGGTGGCGTTCCATTTGCAAGAACTTATGCAGTTAATTTAACAATCAAATTCTAAATTATATAATAATATACATCATGAATAAGATAAAATATATATTAATCGGTGCTTTTACCCTCCTTACATTAACCGGATGTTTGGATGAGTATAAAGAACTTAATACAAACCCTGAATTATTAGGTGCAACAGATCCACGCAATGCATTTACAGGAGCTACTGAAAACTGGAATAACAGTTCACGTAATCATTTAATGGCAAAATACAGCGGAGTGATGCAATATATGCAATACATTGTATACTATGGAGGCGCTCAGGAAGGTACATATGTCAACACTTCAAAATCAACACGCCCTTCACCATTTACACCATATTATAGTGATTATTTTGGACAAATCGGATTAAAATTGCGCTATCTTGTAAATACGGTTATTCCATTAAATGCAGAAAAAGACCGTTTTCAGAATGTGGCGGCTATAGCTAATATTCTTGAAACCTATGAAGCATGGCTGATGTTTGATGTGAACGGTGCCGCACCCTATACTGAAGCATTTAAACTTGCAACCGAAGGTATTCGTAAACCAAAATACGACTTATATCAGAAAGATATAAATGGGAAGGCACTTTATAAAGTTTTTGATGAAAAAATCAAAGAAAATGTGGCTTTATTACAAAGCGCTCAGGCTAATCAATACAGTCTGGATAAAAACGACTATTTCTATGGTGGTGATGTAACCAAATGGATTAAATTTGGCAATACCTTACGTATCAAAATGGCGCAACGGTTAGAAAAAGCAGACAAACCTTTTTACACCTCGGTGTTGAATGATGTTCTTTCCAATCAGATCGGAATTATTTCAAATAATAACGAATCCTGTATCTACAATCATCCAAATGAATACAACAATAATACGGATGATATGCATATCCTGACATATCAGTACTGTGCGTCCCGTGCTTTAGTAAATTTCCTTACCGCTTACAATGATCCACGACTGCCATTGCTTGTTCGCAGGAATGGATTTGGTACAGGTAACAACAATGTTTCAAATGATGATGTTGCTGCACTCTTAGCTAAATACTATCCAAACTATCAGACACAGTTCGCTCAGTGGACCGGACGTTATGTTGGAATGTCAGCTAATCCTGACAGTGCAAACAGTGCGTGGTCAACAGATTCATACTTTACATTACCTTATAAAGATGATAAAGGAGTTGATAAGACAATGACCGTACGTCATAATAGTCAGATAGAAAGTCGTTACTATGTAAAGAACGGAGGTAAAGTAGGTACTCAAATCACTGCACGCGATAAAGAAGATGCCATTTATGATGCATCACAGGATGCTATCAGTTTATTCACTCCACTGATTACCTATCCTGAGGTTTGTTTTATGATGGCAGAAATTGCATTAAAGGAAGGCAGTGCAAAAGGAGGTAAGGATGCTCTGACATGGTTCCGTGATGGCATTCGTGCTTCAATGGAACAGTATCAGGCCTGGGCTGTGAAAATGAAAGTACCTTCTGCAATGAATCCAAATAGTGATAACTACCATCCAATTACTACGGCAGCAATCGACACTTATCTGGCACTTCCTGAATTTCAGTCTGTATCGCTTGAAAAGATTGTTACACAGCAATGGGTAAACTTATTTATGCGTCCGGAAGAAGCCTGGGCAACATGGAAACGCACTGGACTTCCTGCTGTTAAAGCACAACCGGTACCTGTAAATGGTGTAGCATTCTTCGAAGCTATCACAGTTAGTGGTACTAATATGCTAATACCGCGACGTGCTGCCTTGGGGGCACCAAACACTGAAAATCTGGAAAACTACAATGCTGCACTAAAAGACCTTATTGCAGATCCTAATTACGGTCCGGCGGTTGATAAAACAGAAGGACGTATCTGGTGGGATAAATAACAATCTGCATTCTGTTTAATTCAGAAACACATAAAAGGAGGTGAAATTATTTTTTCACCTCCTTTTATGTGTTTACTTATGTTATAGCCGAATATTATAAAAAAGAGAACAATAAAGAAATGAAGAAACTAAATGAAAGATATATATCGTAAAGCAACAATTATTTTCTGCAATTAAAAATATTTATTCTTTCCCTTTCAGCATTTCTTCGAGTTTCATCATTTCGTCGCGATACTGAGCAGCTTCGAGGAATTCAAGCTTCTTGGCTGCTTCCTGCATCGATTTTTTGGCTTTGGCAATAGCTTTTTCGAGCGCGGATTTGGACATATACTTCACTACTGGATCGGCTGCAAGAATACTGGGTGCTTCCGGTTCGATGTATGCATTCGGTTCCATTTTGCTGAGTGAATTTCGCTCACCTTTGGTAATCTGGGTTGGTATAATGCCGTGTTTGGCGTTGTATGCAAGTTGCTTTTCACGCCTCCGGTTTGTTTCATCGATTGTTTTCTGCATGCTTGCGGTAATTTTATCGGCATACATGATTACTTTCCCGTTCAGATTACGAGCGGCTCGTCCTGCAGTCTGTGTGAGCGAACGGTGATTGCGCAAAAAACCTTCCTTATCGGCATCCAGAATAGCTACAAGTGAAACTTCGGGCAAATCCAGACCTTCACGTAACAAATTCACCCCTACCAGAACATCGTATAATCCACGACGTAAATCCTCCATAATCTGAACCCTGTCAAGAGTATCGACATCGGAATGAATGTAATTGCACCTGACACCCATTTTCAGCAGATAGTCGGTGAGTTCTTCAGCCATACGCTTTGTAAGGGTAGTTACAAGAACCCGTTCGTCGGCTTCAGCACGCAAAGTGATTTCTTCGAGCAGGTCGTCAATCTGATTAAGACTCGGACGCACATCTATGATGGGATCGAGCAATCCAGTGGGCCGAATAAGCTGATCAACCACTATTCCCTGACTTTTGGCAAGTTCATAATCGGCAGGTGTAGCGCTCACATAGATGGTCTGGGGAGTAATTTTTTCAAACTCTTCAAACTTCAGCGGACGGTTATCTCTCGCGGCAGGCAGACGGAAACCATATTCAATCAGATTGGCTTTGCGGGCAGCATCACCGCCAAACATGGCGTGAACCTGCGGTAAAGTAACATGACTCTCGTCAATTACCAGCAAAAAGTCTTTTGGAAAATAATCGAGCAGACAGAAAGGTCGGCTTCCGGGAGGACGACCATCGAAATAGCGTGAATAATTTTCAATTCCTGAACAATAACCGAGTTCCTTAATCATTTCCAGATCATAGGTAACCCGTTCATAAATCCGTTTAGCTTCATAGTCTTTACCTACCGAACGGAAAAAATCGACCTGAACAGCCAGATCGGCTTCTATCATCTCAACAGCACTCATTATTCTATCTTTGGTAGTGACAAAAATACTGGCCGGATAGATGTTATATTCATCAAAACTTTCAATCACCCGATAATCGATAGGTTCAACCGTTAGAATTTCTTCAATTTCATCGCCCCAAAAGATAACTCTGAGAATAAAATCGGTATATGCCAGAAAAATATCCACCGTATCGCCTTTTACCCGGAAATTTCCACGGTTAAGTTCAATTTCGTTACGGGTATACAAACTATCGACCATTGAACGCAGAAAGGCATTTCTGACTATCTTTTGTCCTTTGTAAACACGAATAACATTACTTGTAAAGTCATCGGGATTACCGATACCGTACAGACAGGAAACAGAAGAGACTACCAGCACATCGCGGCGACCCGACAAGAGAGCAGAAGTGGTTGCCAGCCTGAGCTTTTCTATTTCCTGATTAATGGAAAGGTCTTTCTCAATATAAACGTCAGTTACCGGAAGATAAGCTTCTGGTTGGTAATAATCATAATACGACACAAAATATTCAATGGCATTCTGGGGAAAGAAATTTTTAAATTCGCTGTAAAGTTGTGCTGCCAGTGTTTTGTTGTGGCTCAGCACCAGGGTTGGTTTTTGAACCTGCTCGACAACGTTGGCAACTGTAAATGTTTTTCCGGAACCGGTCACGCCCAGCAGGGTCTGATACGGCACACCCTGATTAATTCCTTCCACCAGTTGTTTTATGGCTTCGGGCTGATCGCCGGTCGGACGATAAGGAGAAACAATTTTAAAATCCATCGGTTTTTTATGCTAAAAATCCTCTATCGTTAAATTCTGCAGTTTCCCAACCATTAACAGTTAATTGTTGCATCGTTTTGAAACCGGCATTTTTCAGGAGTCTGAATACCTGCTTAAATCCATCATCGACAAGGTAGGGATAATGGCAATCTGAACCCACCACAATGGGTATATCCAGCTCATTTACCAACTCAAAAAAATAAACATCGGGATACGTAAATCCTTCTCCTGAAAATGATTTTGTATTTATTTCAAGTATATATCCTTTCTCTTTAATTAGTTGGAGTATCTCCCCCACTCTGTTTTGATACCATTTTTCATAAATGCTGAAACCCGGATATTTCGAGCCATTGAGTGAAATTTTATCAACATGACCGACAATGTCAAAACCTCCTTTTTCAATCATCAGCGTACTGATATCGAAAAACCGGTCGGCAACAGTCCGGATATCACCTTCGTAAAGTTGTTTTACTCCCTGTTCGAAATCATAATACTTGCCATCAACAGTGAAAAAACCTCCTGCAGGCAACGGATCCAAAAAATGAACAGAACTTATCTTGTAATCGAACTCTTTTGTGTCGTAAAGATTGTGATTTGCATCGAATACTTCGTTGATAAAATCAACCTCCAGGCCAAGAAACAAATCAATTTCTGAACAGTATTTTTCTTTTAAACGATAAAATTCAGAAATGTAATAAGGCATATCGTCCAGATTCATATTCCAGGCTGTGAGGAATGGAAGCGGAGCATGCGCCGAGAAGCCATATCTTCTCAATCCTCTGACAATGGCAAACCGGACGAATTCCTCCATCGGACTGCGCCCATCACAGAAAACGCTATGGCTATGATAGTTAGACCAGTACACGCGTTCAATCTTCGTTCGTTGGCAATGTTCCTTCCCGGGGCATTAGCAACATGAGTGCCAGGTATAGAATTATTCCCGGAAAAGCAGCAGTAATAATGGTAAAACTGAAATATATGATACGTATTATTTTCGTATCGACACCAAAATATTCAGCGATACCGGAGCAGACTCCTGCAAGCATTCTGTTTTCAGAGCGTCTGATTTTTTTCTTCTGGGTTTCCATAGCGTTGACTTCAGGTGAGTTGATAATCAGTTTTCTTTGGGCATAATGAGCATCAGAATCAGATACACGATAATACCCGGAAATGCTGCCGAGAAAATGGAAACCAAAACATATACAATTCGGGTCAGAGTAACGTCAAATCCAAAATACTCAGCTATTCCGGCACACACACCGGCTATCATTGTGTTTTTGGAACGTACCAGTTTTTTCTTTTCTTCCATACTTCTATTGAGTTATTACATTCACAAAGATAAGATATTTTCAAAAGAAAATAATCTTTTGATCTATAAAAATAATTGTCTGGGAAAACGTTTGTCCTCCCCTTCTGACTGAAAAATATAAACCGGGAATCATGAGATTCTCGACCGTCGTAAAGTTTAGTCGATCAGAAAACATGGGATTTGCGACCGTCGTAAAGTTTAGACGAACAGAAAACATGCGATTCGCGACCGTCGTAAA
>DAONDU010000110.1:0-8943 GCA_035402725.1 Paludibacteraceae bacterium
CCTGTATAGTTCAGCATAGGTATCAATCATTTTATTCATCGAAAAATGTTCATTAACAAACCGAAATGCCTGATTTTTGAGCTTTTCGTAATCGTAGGATTTGTTTTTTATCTTTTCAAAAACCGCCATCAATTCTTCCCTGTTTTCTTTGTGAAACATCAGTGGCCAGTCGTGCGGCAGCGTTTCTTTCAGTCCGGAGGCAAATGTGGCAATTACAGGAATTTTGGCAAAAGACGCCTCGATGGACATTAATGCAAGTCCTTCGAAATGTGACGGCATAAAAAGGTAATCAAAGTCGTACAGTTTCGCGGCAATATCCGGAACAGCCTCATACACAAGCACAGTATCGTAATCATTTGCCAGTTTATCTATCTCGTGTTGAAATGTACCACTTCCGATGATATGAAACAGAAAATCGCCGGGATAAAGCGCGTAAATCATTTGAATACACGGGATAAGAACGTCCATACCCTTATAATCTTCAAATCTGCCGCAAAAGGCAATATTTATTTTGGCAGTATCAATATTGAAAGGATGGGGTTTTCGATCGGGAATAATACATCCGTTATTAATAATCTGTTGATGCACTGATACCGGAAAATGGTATTTTCTTCTGAGTTCATTGTATGCTTTCAAAGTCGGTTCGGAAACTCCGCAAATCCACTCATCGGAGAAGGCTTTTTCGGTATATTTACCTAAATTGAAGTGAGTTGGCCATAATTGTGTGCTGTGAATAGTTCTGATAATTTTTGGTATTTTGATGCCAAAAAATGATAAAATGCGCAACGTGGTGGAAAGCACCAAATCCGGTAAATCGGTATGAGAATGAACGATTTGCGGTTTTTCTTTCAGCAGGAAATATACCAGCCTAAGTGGCCCGGGCAACAAACTCATTCTTTTTGGAGTTTTAGCCAGTGTAATAGTTCTGATATTCTGCGAAACAAGCTTTTGTTTTTTGTTAAGTGCATAGGCATCGCGGGTCGGAAACAGCTCGACAATTACAAACTCAAAATCATCCTGACGGGCTAACTTACAATGCTCGGCTATACTGAGTGCCACATTTTCAGAGCCACCCAATTTGATGGATGCTATCAATAAAAAAATTTTAATCATGTGTCAGTTTCCTCCATTCGTTACGGAACTGCTGTTCGGAATTTCTCATCAGCGATGGTTTTTTTGTCAGATCAGCATCTCCAACGGGTTCGATTTCGGCCAGTAAAAGGGTTAATTTCTCAATAGTGTCATCACCATTCAATGGATTAAATATCAGTCCGTTGTCAGGTCGGATCAGACACGAAGCTCCTGCGTATTGAGAGCAAAGCACCTTCAGACCGAATATGAGCGCTTCGTTTACTACCGCACCAAAGGTTTCGGATACGCTCGGCAAAACCAGACCCGATGCACATAAATACCAGGCATAAAGTTCCTCACCTTCAAATTTTCCCGGCAATATCACCTTTTCTTCTAAATTTTTTTCAAGAATAATGGCTTTCAACGACCGGAGCTCCGGGCCTTCACCTACCACTATACACACGCAATTACTTTGCTCATGCAGCTTATTACATATTACTCGTAGAAATTGTGGCAATGCCTTTTCGGGAATAAAACGTCCAACGAATAACAGCACTTTTTTTCCATTTAGTTGATATTTCTCTGCATATGTTTTTGCAATTTCTTCAAGTTTCTCAGAGTTACTACGCAGTCTTTCAGGGTTTTGGAGCAGTGGTGAAATAATTAGTTGATTTTCATGCAGTTGAAATTCTTTCTGATAAAAAAGCGAAACTTCAGCCGAATTAACCACTAAAAAATCCATGTATTTCACCGAATATTTTCTTGCTTTGGCGCGTATGCCCGATTGTACGTGATGGCAAATATTTATGCTGTCGTCAATCATGGAGCCGATTTTTTGCCGGATTAAGCCCAGCCGTTTCAGCAGAATAAGATATTGAGTGGTAAATGAAAATTCATAACCAGAAATTATGTCGGGATTTATTGATTTGATTTTTTTCAGCATACCGTACCTGAAAACCCTGCCTTTGTAGCGGGGACCTGTTAACAGCCACGAAACCCTGAAATTCAGTTGTGAAATCAGCCTACTCTGATCCATTTTGTAGCTCCACAAGTTATCATACAGAAAAACTACTTCCAGTTCAAAAAGCAGACTCAGGGCATTGAACTGATCCACTCTGTAGGGTGCCAGTGCCGGATGAAATATAAGTAGTTTCTTTTTTGCCATAAGTTGTTTACACTGTTCAGCTAACGTATAGCCGGTTATTTATCGATTTTATATTTTTTCCAAAGAGATGGAAACAGTACTTTGAGCCAAAGTAAAGTAAATGAATAAGGCAAATAGAGTGGAAAATGTTTCCGGATATAGTACAGATATTCCTGATAAGCCAGGCCGGTAGGGCTTTTCAGATATGCTATCCGTTCTTTTAGCGATACTTCCCGCGGTTTCCAGTTGTGACCATGGTCATCGTCGCACACACCGCATATATGTGGTGCCTGCAACACAGGAATTTTCATTTTCCGTGCTCTCAGCGAGTAATCATAATCGGCAATGCCATGTGTAAATCGGGGATCGAACATCCCGATTTTTCCCAGCACTTCTTCACTCACCCACAGGATGTTAGCATTTGTCAAATCGCATACCTGTGGACTATCAGAAGGTTTCAGGAATTCTGTTTTAAGTATAAAATGATTTGATTTAATAATTGTTCCGCCATAAGTCATTTTTTCACTGTTTTTTTCTTTGGTTGCACCTGTGTAAATACCTTTCATTCCGTAATTGTCCATCGAGAATTTATCGGTATGGATTAAATGATGCAGAAAACCGGTATTTATTGTCACATCATCGTTGATTAAAAGATATGCATCATAGTTTTTAACCTTCATGGCCGTTTTCCATGCCAGCCGCATTCCTCCTGCCCAGTAAAGCTGACCGCTGCCCGTGATAATTTTCACTGATGGAAACTGAGCTGATACAGCATCAGCTGTTCCGTCGGTACACCCATCATCCACCAGATACACTTCCATATCATATCCCACGGGCAATTCAGCAGCATACAGGGAAGTCAGACAGCCCAGCGTTTTTGCTTTGCGGTTGTGACAGGTGAGTAAAACGGCTATGTGTTGAGGTTCCATTATTCTTCATTTTTTTTAGTGTCATTCTCCGGATTGAGATAGCGTTTATCAAAAATACCCCGAACCCAGATTGTTACTTCACGGTCTGTCAT
Organism: Paludibacteraceae bacterium; assembly: GCA_035402725.1. GTDB lineage: Bacteria > Bacteroidota > Bacteroidia > Bacteroidales > Paludibacteraceae > UPXZ01. The sequence continues at coordinate 3,237 of DAONDU010000110.1, forward strand.
GCCCCGGAATGTAAATGAGAAGCACAAACCGAGCATTATCCAGAGCATCAGATAATTCAACGAAAAATTATTAACATCTTCCACCCAGGCATAAAGCCAGCGAAATGCAACGTAAAGTCCTATGATTTTGGCATATATGTTTTCCGAGCGGTTGACCGCAAGGAAGGAAGCGCTGAAGAATATCCAAAAATAAAGTATCACCCCAATAATCCCGGTCCAGGTGAAAACATTGGTAATTGCCACCTCATTTTCCAGTCGTTCGTACTTTCCTGTCAGTTCAAACAGTATGTCGCCGAAAGCTTCCGACTCGTTTCCCCGGGCCGGAGTTCGGCCAAAAAGCCAGTAATTATTTTTTTTTGCCGATTGAAGTACTTCTACATATATGAACGTACGTGTATCAGTTTTCAAATCTATTTTTACGCGGTTACCCTGTTCGTCCACACCGGTTCCTTCGTAGCTGGTTTTGATGTATTCATCCATTTTGAATACATTAAAAATACCGGTGATACCCAAAACGAAAAAAAATATGGGTAAAATCAGTAAGGCCAACCGAATTATTTCCATGGTTTTAACCGAAAGTGTATTTCTAAAATAATAAACCAGCAGAAAAATCAATGGTATGGCAAATTTGATGATAGTGCTGCGTGCTCCCAAATCGGCCGTCAGAACCACCGCTGTAAAAAAAATCAGAATGATTTTCTGACGAAGCGAAAATGCCGGCAAAAACAACAGTAAAAAACTGACGGGTATCAGATAAAATCCGTAGGCATCTGTTCGGATTAATAAGGCAAAAATCAAAAAAAGCGGCAAACCGATTTTAACATAGAAAGAGAGTACGTACTGCACCATTACTTTATTGGTGGCAGAGTAGGCTACCACGGGCAGCAGCAATGCGAATGCGTTGCCGATAAGTCCTTTCCACTCCCAATATCCATCGGCCACAAACATGCCCCGCACAATGCATATAATATTCCAAAGCAGGTAAATCTCCACAATCCTCAGGTGTGCGGCATTTTTCCTGTCGAAAAAATAAAAATTGGACATCAATAAAACAATTAAAACAGCAACCGAAATCACCCACCAAAAAGTTGTACTTTTCAGATAGGTGAGCAATGGGAGTTTTTCGTTGGGGAATGACAACACGGAATAAACCGCTACAAGTAGGATTGTAACCGGGAGTAATAGTTTAATCAGTTGTTTTTTAGTGAGTTGCATTCCGTGTTTTTTTTGCTGAAAATTCAATATGATTGAGTTTCACTTTACAGCATGATTTTTTATTATCTCAGCATAGATATTCATATACTGGTTGGTAGTTTCTACAATATCATGACGTTTCAGCGCAATTATTTTTGCCTCCTGGCTTAATTTTACTGCTAACTCATCATCTGAAAATATCCGGTCAATCTGAAATGCCAGCATGGCTGCATCGCCCGAAGGAAAAAAGAGTGAGCTTTCCTCATTTTTTACCATCGACATTACACCGCCTACCGGTGATACAACTGTTGGGGTGCCAACCAACATGGCCTCCCCCAGTGAATTTGGACTATTTTCAGCATAGGATGTAAGTGTAAATACATGAGCTTTGTGGTATTCATCAGCCATTTCGGCAGCACTCAATCTTTTATAAAAAATGATATTTTCTCCAAGTTCTAAACTTTTTATTTCTTTTTTCAAATAATTGGCATAATCTTCGGTGAATAAAAAGTCCCATATTCCCGACGATTTTTGCCTGAACGTAGCGAGTGGTACGGCTATACGAAGGTCTGGATATTTGTTTTTCAATATGTCAGCAGCCTTTAATAATACATGAAAACCCTTGAGGGGTTCAGCTACCGAGGAGATAAATATCCGATGCCGCTGACAGGTCTTGATATCCCATGTTTGAGAATAAAAAGGGGTTCTCAGTAATTCTTCACCGTGATAATAGTGAGCTGCGGGATTAAAAGCTGCCAGTTGCGCTTTATCCCATGAAGTTCTGCCAATAAAATATTCGTTTATTTCAAATATTAATTTTTCAATAACGGAGTATTTCTCCCAACTCCGGATGGCTGCATTTACTCCGCCTCTTCCAATCCTGTTTTTGATTGATTTATAGTGATTTAAATTGAGATTTGCCACACTGCACTTCATATATTCCAAACAAGGCTGAATTATTCCCTGAATAGAGCACACAATTGGTATTTGAGGATCAACGAATTGTCGAAGCAGCCCGAAATTTCGTTCGATGCCATGAATATGTATAATATCCGGTTTGAAATCACGAATTGCAGATATGTATTTATCTGCAAGTTTTTTTTGCATACCCGTCATATTATCATTTTTTGCGACCGGTATTGAATAGTAGGTAACATTTTCAATTTCCATTTTTTGCTCCTCACCATCGGTTACCGGGGCAATGGATCCCAGTTTCACCTGTTCAACATCCCTGAGATTGTAAAACAAGGGAGTAGTCCAGGAGGCACCCTGAGTTGGTTTTCCCTTTAAATAAGGCAAAAACGGTTCAAATACGTCGTGTGTAATCCAGAGAATTCGCATATTTATATTTTTAACTGCTTACAATAAATGAAATTTTTTCTACACAAAACACCTTGAATACCAGTAAAACAGGCTGAATTTATTCAAAACGGCAATTCCTTTGTGACCAAAAAATCCCTTATAACGATAGTATAGCCAACATTCATAATAAACCGACAAATCGATGGGATTTAACAGGCTGAGGTGTGGTTTTCTGTATTTTTTGAATATTTCATAAGCCTCCTTATCTCTTTTATCATTGATTTTTTTGCTGCTGCTGCGCGAAATGGCATGTTCGTGTATGCGGTACTTCACCGTGCTTTTATCCAGATAAAAAATTTTTTTGTTAAAAGCATTTATTTTGAATATCAGACACATATCATCGTAAATTTTGAACTCATCATCGTAATAACCTATGGCTGCCATTGTCTCTTTTTTGAAGAAAAATGTGGGAGAATTGAGAAACTCGGGCCAACGGGCATAATTTTTCAATTGTTCCTGTGCGGTCTTCCCTTTGAGGAAATGCCTCAATCCGGTGTCCTGCGTGGTTTTATGCAGCAACGGGCGGCTTTGATTGTCAATTTCCTCTAAATCTGAAATTATAAAATCAGCTTCGGGATTTTCACCTGCAAAATTCAGTAAATCTTCAATACAATTATCCTTTAAAATATCGTCGCCGGCAATAATTTTTATCCATTCACCTGCAGATGCTTTAATTCCACGGTTGCAATTCAATGAAATACCTGAGTTTACGGGAACAGTAATCAATTCCGTTCTGATAAAACGATCTTTATTCTTATCAATCCAGTCTTTGCAAATTTCTACTGTATTATCGGGTGAGCAATCGTCGGTTACAATCAGCTCGACATTCTTCCAGGTCTGCGCTTTGGCGCTTTCGAGCGTTTCGAGCACATAGGCAGAACTGTTGTAAGTGATTATTACAATGGAAACAAGTGGTTGCAACGTGTTTTTCATACTTATCAGGAGTCTGTTGTTTTGTTTCTGTGAGTAAATTCTTTAATGATTTCCTTTATACCAATTCTTTTTTCCAATTCGTTCAAAGAATAACCGCCTGATATTAACAATAGAACTGTTCCGATAATGTACGGGTAAGGCTGTTGAAAAGAAATAACGGCTAAAAAGCAACTTAATGCCAGCGAAAATTGAATAATAAATACTTTAAGGAAATCACTGTTAAACGAAAATTCAAATTTCAGCTTTGCTATCACAAATACCTGAATAAGATAAACCAAATATCCGAGTAAAAAAGAGATGCCAAGTCCTGTCAGTCCAAAGAAATAATAGCCCGAAACATTTAATATCAGCATATACAAATTTCCGGATAATTCATTCCAAAAGAACAACTTACTGGTACCCTTTGCCAGAAAAATAAAAGCGATTGCCCAGCTTGCCGCTTTGAAAAACATACCCAGTGCCGCCCAATAAACCATGGTATTAACAGCAATGAATTTTGAACTGTAAAGCAGGATAATAGCCCAGTTGATAAAAACAAGAAAGCCCACAACAATCGGTGCCAAAATCAGAAGTGCCACTTCTGCTTGCTGGTTAATGGTTTCTTTGCAAAATAGATTATTGTGAGCTATTGCCGAAAGACGCGGGTAATAATCGGTAGCCATAGCCGTAAATATCAACCCCACATACGTATTGATAAGCGTAAATCCGGCATTATAAAGCCCTACGTCAGCCACTCCGCCATGCCGGTTGATAAAAATTTGAAGTAAATAGGACACACCCAGCGAAATAAATCCGCTCAAACTAATCATAAATCCCATGGTCACCATATTCCGACCTACAGCAATAGTTCTTACTTTGGAAACTCTAACCTTTTGGAGTGAAATTTTATTCGAGAAAAACAGTGCAATCAAAAATGAGGTTACCGAAGTCAGAATAATTCCGGGTACTATCCCGTCAATTCCCCATTTGTAGTAAAGCGGTACTGTAATTAGTAAACCTAATAAACTACCAAATAAATTCGCCTGTGCCAGATATTGCAGCTTTCGCATGCCTTGCAACAAGACCAATTGACCGCTTGTAAGCTGATTGAAGAGTAAGGATATAGAAATCCAGATATAAGCCAGCGTGTACTCACTGTTGCCAAAAGTGAGCCGGCTAAGCCAGGGTGAAGCTGCTAAAACTACGATTGTGCCCAACGTGCCGCTTATCCAAACTAATCTGCGCAGTACAATGGTGACGGTTGCAATGCGTGTCTCATTTTCAGTGGTTCGGGCTTCGGCTATATCTTTTACCGCACTGGTGCCAAGTCCGAAATTGGTCAACCCACTGATTAATCCCAATGTGGAAGTAAGCAATCCAACAATTCCCATACCGGCAGGCCCCAGTAATACAGCTACAAATTTAGAGCGTATAATCTGTATTAAAATTTGAAACACCTGAACTCCACCAAAAAGCGAAGTCGCTGCCATTATCTGACGATAGGATGATTGTTGCGTATTCATTCACAAAGTGTTTAACCGGTTGATAATCATGTAACTGAAAACGAATTTACAATTTTTACCACCATTTCAGCTTCTGCATCGGTCAGCACCTGACTGATTGGCAAACTCAATTCTTCCCGGTGTATTTGTTCGGTGATGGGAAATGAAAGATTGTTCCACTCCCTGTAGCATGCCTGCTTGTGAGGAGGAACCGGGTAATGAATTATGGTTTGAACATCTTTTTCAGCCAGATATTTCTGCAATTCATCCCGTTGACCGCACCGGATTGGAAATATATGAAATACATTTGCATCCCAATCTTTTACTTCAGGAGTAATAATTGCCGGATTAGTGATATTCTCAATATAATAGCGGGCGATTTCTTTTCGGCGCTCGTTGTCCTTGTCCAAGTGTCTTAATTTTACTTGTAAAATTGCTGCCTGAATTTCGTCCAGGCGGCTGTTTAATCCCTGATAATCGAAAATGTATTTGTGCTTAGAACCATAATTGGCAAGTGTGCGCACCACCTCAGCCAGCTGATCATCGTTGGTGGTTACTGCACCGGCATCGCCGAAAGCTCCCAGATTTTTTCCTGGGTAAAAACTGTGTCCGGCTGCATCGCCCAGCGAACCGGTAGTTATTCCGTTAAATTTACATCCATGCGCCTGCGCGTTGTCTTCAATCAGTTTGAGATTATATTTTTTACAAATACTGCCAATCGTATCGGTATATGCACA
>DAONDU010000111.1:0-2894 GCA_035402725.1 Paludibacteraceae bacterium
ACATGGGATTTGCGACCGTCGTAAAGTTTAGATGAACAGAAAACATGGGATTCGCGAGCGTCGTAAAGTTTAGATGAACAGAAAACATGTGATTCGCGACCGTCGTAAAGTTTAGATGAACAGAAAACATGGGATTCGCAACCGTCGTAAAGTTTAGACAAACAGAAAACATGCGATTCGCGACCGTCGTAAAGTTTAGACGAACAGAAAACATGCGATTCGCGACCGTCGTAAAAAAAATGTCAACCGAGATTTCACGGATAATTTATACATTTTTATCCCTTTAGATGCAACGGATCTTGTTTTGTATTGCAATCTCATATCACAGCCTGCCCATGATGTTGCTTCCTGCCTGGCTCAACAAGTTGTGGCTCTCCTGACTGCCCATACCCAAACAAAAAACGCAACACTTTCCAGCATTGCGTTTTTATTATTATTGATTAATAGTAGTTATTTCAGTTTTTCCAAAGCTTCCTTAATCCATCCGAATGCTTTCACCAGATTTTCATCCGATGTAGCATACGACATACGAATACAATCGGGAGCGCCAAAATCGGTGCCGCCCACACAGGCTACGTGTGCTTCTGCAAGGAGATAGAGAGCAAGATCTTCCGGATTGCTGATTACAGAGCCGTTGTATGATTTACCGAAGTAGGCTCTGCAATCCGGGAATATATAAAATGCTCCTTTGGGCTCATTGACCTTCAGACCGGGAATCTCACGAGCCATTTTTACTACCAGGTTTTTGCGGCGTTCGAATGCTTTCTGCATTTCAAGCACACAAGTCTGATCGCCTGTATATGCTGCTTCCGAAGCTTTTTGCGATATAGAACACGGGCCTGAAGTATATTGGCCCTGCAAGATATTACATGCTGAGGCAATCCATTTGGGTGCGGCAATCCATCCCAGACGCCATCCTGTCATGGCGTATCCTTTCGAAACACCGTTGATGATTACCACCCGCTCGCGTACATTTTCGAACTGAGCGATACTTTCGTGTGCACCGCCATAATTGATGTGTTCGTATATTTCGTCAGAAATAATAATGATGTCGGGATATTTTGCAAGTACATCGGCCAGCCCTTTCAGTTCATCCTTAGAGTAAACACTTCCGGTTGGGTTGGATGGTGAGCAAAGTATTATGGCTTTGGTTTTGGGAGTGATAGCTTTTTCGAGTTGCTCCGGAGTAATTTTGAAGTCCTGCTCGATACCGGCGGAAACAATAATATTTGTGCCATCAGCAATTTTCACCATTTCGGGGTAGCTAACCCAAAAAGGAGCAGGAATAATCACTTCGTCTCCTTTGCCAATAACGGCTAAAATAACGTTACAAACTGATTGTTTTGCACCGTTTGAACAAACAATTTGTTCCGGGGTGTAGTCCAGACCGTTTTCGGTTTTAAGTTTCTCGCAGATAGCTTTTCGTAGCGCCGGATATCCGGGTACGGGAGAATAAAACGAGAAATTGTCATCAATCGCTTTTTTTGCAGCAGCTTTTATATGATCCGGTGTATTGAAATCGGGTTCACCGACACTCAGATTAATCACATCAATTCCCTGTGCCTTAAGCTCGTTGCTCTTCTGTGACATGGCAAGAGTTGCCGATGGTGCGAGCGAAGCTAAACGTTCTGATACTGAAAGCATAATTAAAATGTTTTTTGTTTATAATTTAGTGCAAATTTAATCAAATTAATCGGATTTTGCACATATTTTTCTCAATTCAACACATTAAATTTATTAAATTATTGTTTTTTGTTAATCAGATAATTTACATTTTTTGTTTCGTTCAGTTTATTTTCAATCATTGTGCGGGCCGTCTGATATCCAAGTTCGAAAATCTCGCGGCTTTTCTCTGTTTCAAATGTTTCATAATTGGCCATATCGACAGGTTCAATCAGATAATCACATAACTCTTTATCGTGCAGAATATTAGCTTTGAACATAAAGTTATAGGAACGGATGGCAACATTCAGGACCGACATTTTGTACTTATCGGCTACCAACGGACTAGCATTAATGCCGATTACTTTTTCGCAATCGTCACGAATGGTACTGACCGGAAAGTTTTTAAACACACCACCATCAATGTAATTTTCTCCGTTAATGACTTTGGGGGTAAAAAGTACAGGAAAAGTGGACGAGGCAATGATAGCATCCAGCAGATTACCGCTTGAAAAAACCACACTTTCTCCTTTATCCAGATTTGTTGCTACGATACGCAATGGTATTTTCAGTTCTTCAAATGTCTTTGCCCGCAACTTTCCAGCCAGGAATTTTTCGAAACTGCCTATACCGAACAGTCCGCCATTCGGAATTCTGACTTTTGTCATTTTCCTGAATTCAACATTTTCGAAAAATCCAGCAATTTCATCGGGGGTATATCCGTCGGCATAGAGCGCTCCGACTATTGAACCTGCACTTACACCCGATATTATATCCGGCCTGATATCAAATTCTTCGAGCGCTTTCAGCACACCGGCGTGACACATACCCCGGATGCCACCACCACTCATTGCAATCCCTATCTGGTACGGTTTTTCGGAGAATATATTTAGTATTCCGCGGATAATTTCCTTATTTACCTTTTTCATTGTATGTCTGTTATTGAAGTGAAATTAGTTATTTTTCAACCTCACAAATTTATATATTTTTCTTTTCATCCGTGAGTTTATTCTTATCTTTGTATGAGATTAATTTAATTCATTCCATATGGATGCATTACTTATTATATTGGGGATTGTGTGTATTGTCGGAGGCATTATCGGCTCTGTTCTTCCTGTACTGCCCGGATTGCCACTGAGTTATGGAGGCATACTGTTGCTGCACCTTTCAGAAAGAATTCAGTTTACCACCGGATTTCTCATTTTCTGGGCTATCATGGTTATTGCCGTTTC
>DAONDU010000111.1:2994-8921 GCA_035402725.1 Paludibacteraceae bacterium
GCCCCCTAAATCCCCCTCAGGGGAGACTTTGTTGGGTGCAAAAAAAGCCATCAAACTTATGCTAACTTTTCATTAAAGGTAAAACCAGTACCATTTAGTATCAATTATAATTCCTATTTTTGCAAAAAGACTTTTTCTGGTAATATCTATGCATCATACGGTTTAAAACTGCATGTTGCTTAGAGCTAAAAATCAAATCGTCCAGGTTCTAACTATTCTAAAATTTCCCCTTTAGGGGGGTTAGGGGGTTTATATGTTAAACATCTATCGCGCTTCTGCCGGTTCAGGAAAAACCTACCAGCTAACCAAAGAATATATCCGTTTGCTTTTTTCGGCTAATGGCCGCGATAATGCACATCGCAGTATAATGGCGGTAACGTTTACCAATAAAGCTACCGACGAGATGAAATCGCGTATCCTGACGGAACTCTACAATCTTTATAAAGGTAAAGAATCGGACTATAGACCGGAACTAATGAAGGAATACTCTCTGGATGAAAACGAAGTGAACCTACGGGCTGGTAAAATCCTGTTCAACATTCTGCACGACTTTTCATCCTTTTCCATCAGTACAATCGACAAGTTTTTTCAGCAGGTGATACGCGCCTTTGCCCGCGAAATAGGTGTAAACGGAGCTTACAATCTGGAACTTGATAAAGACAATACACTGCTGCAGGCTGTAGATAATCTTTTTCTGGAACTTTCGGGTGAAGACAACAAACTCTTGCTCGAATGGATGACACGATTTGCCGAAGAGCAGGTGGAACAATCTGCAAGCTGGAACATTCAAAAGGAAATCAACAATCTCGGTCAGGAAATTTTCAAGGAAAACTATCAGCATAAGGCAGCGGAAACAAGCATGAAAATGCATGACAGAAATTTTCTGGAAGAATATCTGCAAAAAATCAGAAAAATAAAATCTGATTTTGAGAATGAAGTGAGCGAAACCGCCCGAAATTCATGGAATATAATAACTTCACACGGCTTAAGTAATGATGATTTCAGCGGAAAGAAAATTGAAGGCTTATTAAAAAAATTACAGAATAAAAATTACGAACTGAGTGCAACCTTGTTGAAATTTGCGGATGATGTGACCAACTGCTGGACCAAAAAAACTCCTCAACCAACAAGAGATGCCATTCAGTCGGCATACGACAATGGTCTTGGAGATAACCTTAAAAAAATAATCAGACTCTTATCCGAAGACATTATATATTACAACACAGCCAACCTGATACTCAAGCACATCAACACGCTGGGTATCATGTCCGATCTGGCGATGCAGATAAAAAAGATTACCAGCGAACAAAACATTATGCTGATTTCGGATACAAACCTGCTGCTTAACAAAATCATCGACAACAGCGACACTCCCTTTGTTTACGAGCGCACCGGCCTTAATATCAACCATTTTATGATTGATGAGTTTCAGGACACTTCGGTATTGCAGTGGAAAAACTTCAAACCACTGATATCCAACAGCATAGCTGCAAACAACTATAACATGGTAGTGGGCGATGTAAAGCAAAGCATCTACCGCTGGCGAAACTCGGACTGGAAACTGCTGGACGAACAGGTTGGACGTGATTTCTCGGCGGACAGCATAAAAAATGAACATCTTGACACAAACTGGCGGAGCGACAAAAACATCGTTGATTTTAACAATGCGTTTTTTTCAAAAGCATCGAAACTGCTTCAGGTAAAGTTCAATGAAAAGTTTGACAGCTCGAACTTCCACGATGAAGCTCTGGAGCCGCTGAAACTGAAAATAAAACATGCATATCATGATATTGATCAGGTGATTTCGGGGAAGGCGGCTGATGGGCATGTCAGGTTTGAATTTATCGGGCAGGATGATTCTGAAGAAAAATGGAAAGAAAAAAGCTTGCAGCGAATTCCCCGGTTGCTCGAAGAACTGACAGATCAGGGTTATAAACCTTCGGATGTAGCTTTTCTGGTTCGTAAAAATGATCAGGAGGCTGAAATTGTTCAGTATTTATTGTCTTATAAAAAATCGGAATATGCACGTGAAGGTTACAGCTACGACATCGTAGGCAACGAAGGTCTTCTGCTGTCTTCATCGGCTTCAGTGAGTTTTATCTTAGCCGTGCTCAGGCTGATGGCAAATCCAAACGACAGTGTTCAGCAAACCATTCTGAATTACGAATATCTCCGCGGCCGGAAACAATTCTCCGAAAGCGAGGCAATAGCAGCATGTTTCTCTTCTGCCGGAAATACTTCGGAGTTTTCAGCCCTGTTCTCCGATGAAGAAAATGATTTTCTATCCAACTCCCGACAAAATTCATTGTACTATCTGATTGAGAACCTGATTTCAGTTTTCGAAATTCAGCAATGGCATAATGAAAGTGTTTTCCTCCAGGCTTTTCAGGATGTTGTTTTCAGGTTTGTAAACTCAAAAAATGCCGATTTGAACAGCTTCCTGATATGGTGGGATAGCAATGGTGATAAACAGTACATCTCCACACCCGAAAATCAGAATTCGTTCCGTATCATGACTATCCACAAAGCCAAGGGGCTCGATTTCAAGGTTGTTATCATTCCTTTTTGCGACTGGCCACTCGATGCTGCAAAAACTCCGCCACTGATGTGGTGTCAGACCGATATCGAGCCTTTCAATGAGTTTCCGCTTATCCCCGTCGATTTCTCGTCGAATCTTGTTAACTCTATTTTTCAGAAAGAATACTACTCTGAACTGATGCATCAGTACATTGACAGCCTGAACATGGCATACGTGGCATTTACGCGTGCCCGCAACGAAATGATTTGCCTGGCGCCGCTGCCAAAAAACGGAACTCCGATGGAAACTGCTAAAATCAGCTCACTGTCCGAACTTCTGTTTTCAAGTTTTCTGGTAGATGATGTTGCTGATTCAAAACATATTGTATTATCCGAAAAATATTCTTCTGATGATTTTTTATTTGAAATTGGCAAGCCTGAAAAAGCTGTTTATAAGGAAAAACCGAAAGATGCCGAACTCAGACAGATGAACGACTACCCAATAGCAGACAGCCGTGACCGGCTGAAAATAAAACATAACAGCACGGAATACTGGTTGTCTGAACAAAATCTGACCGAAAGCCGACTGAACTACGGCACTGTGATGCACGAAATTCTGAAAAAAATTGTTACCCGTAACGATGAAGAAAAAGCCATTCATGAAATGCTTGTTTCAGGAAAAATAAATAAGGATGAAAGTGAGTACATACGTGAAGAATTTCAGAAATTCTGGAATTTGCCGGAAACTGAACACTGGTTTGATGAGAGCGCCGAAATACTGAACGAAACTACTATTCTCCTGCCTTCGGGAGAGAATTACCGGCCCGACCGGGTGATGCTGAAAGGAAATAAAGCGGTGATTATTGATTATAAATTCGGAGATCAGATTTTAAAAACACATATCCGCCAGATAAGTAATTACGAGAAAATTATTCAGCAAATGGGTTTTGAAGCGGAAAGCTACCTTTGTTACGTCAGTTTGAATAAAATCATCAGACTACAAGAATCGCTACCGAATACATAATCAGAAAAACTTCGGGTATTTAATAATAATTTTTCACAAGCATATTGTATTACCAAAAAAAAGCTGTACTTTTGTCGTCCAAATTCAGCGTAATCTCTGACAGAATAAATGAGGTCTGTGAATATTGCGCAAAGTATGAACTTAAAAATCAGGAAATCATGGATTTATTAAAAGTTGCAGAACAAGCCTTTGCAGTTGAAACAGAGAAAACCCTGCCTGCATTCAAAAGCGGCGACACGATTACAGTTGCTTATCGTATCAAGGAAGGTAACAAAGAACGTATTCAGGAATTCAGAGGCGATGTAATTAAAATTACCGGAAGCGAAGACAAAAAACGCTTTACCGTTCGTAAAATTTCAGGTAATGTAGGCGTAGAACGTATTTTCCCAATGGACTCTCCGTTCATCGAAAGTATTGCCATCAACAAAAGAGGTAAAGTTCGCCGCGCTAAACTGTATTACCTGCGTAAACTTACCGGTAAAAAAGCACGTATCAAAGAAAGACGCGTGTAAGTCAATCTTCGACCAGCGAAATAAAAAAAGAGAAATTCAAAATGAGTTTCTCTTTTTTTTATTTAATCACTGATATTTTCATATTCAGGTGAAAAAGTAACGGAACAACCCGGCAGGATTGTTCCGTTGCAATTAAAGATCAGATTGAATTGAAAATTGTTTTGAAGTGTGTGATTTTTTTCAGAATTTATAATCAAGTCCGATACCAAATGCTTTACTTGTCCGGGCATAAACATCTTTACCTGCCAGAGTTGTAGCGTTGTAGTTCGAAGTTTCTTTAGTCCAGTCAGAATAACCGGTAATCATACATGCCAAATTGAGGCGCAGATTTTCAGTGATATCGACAGCTCCCCCAAAACCAAACGACATGGAGTTAAGACCAAAACTCAAATCCGTTTGAAAATCGTCAGTAACAGCTGTACGGCTGATTTGACCACCGGCACTAATCAGAAATTTTTTACCGATTTTATATTCCGAACCAAGCAAATACTCATTTACTCCGCCATTAATATACTGTTGCTTATCATTTGCCATTTTTGCGTCCGAATCGAAAAAATGATGATAACCGCCTGAGATTTTCCAGTTATCGGCAATTTTATATTCTGCTCCTGCAGCCAGATATGCAGGTATGTCATAAGGAGTTTTTGCTCCATCGGCATACATACCTGTATTGTCAACGGTGGTATTATTAGTCAGTGTAATTGAACTCTTCATTTCGTATTTAACAGCTACGTTCAACCGGTCAGTGTTGTAATTCAAACTGAATATCGGAGCAAACCCCATACCCGACTGTTGTGTATTCAACTCTCTGTCGGCTGTACCGGCAGCACTTGCATTCATTGTTGCTGCCTTTCCGGTGAAAACCGGAGCTGCTGCCGACAAGGTTGCCTGTGCTGTTTGAATATTGATTGCTCCAATCTGAGCAGGTGTTAGTCCGGCAGCTCCAAGCAAACCCTGAATTTGTGCTATTTGAGTAGCATTCAATCCGGCAGATACTCCATTCGACAACAGCACAGTACCTCCACCACCAGCAACAATAGGTTGCAGACCTGCAACATAAGAACTTGCTCCGCCAGCCCAACCATTAAGGGTGGTTGCTGCAGCTGTAAAAAATGTTGGTGCAGAAACCATCGCCGAACCATTGTATGCAGTTCCAAACGCAGGTTGATTGGGATTGATCATGATATTTTTCATATATCCGGTGTAGGCATTACTTACCATATTCACACGTACACCCACACCTGCCGATAAATGTTTGGTTATCTTGTATGAACCATTCAACTGTACGCCAAACGTGTATTGTTTTCCTTCCATAAATTGATCCAACGAATAGGAGGAGGTCGTAATTTTATTGTTGGTAAGCATTCCGCGTATCATAGAAACAGGCGCTTCGAGCGAAGGCAACCCACTGTTAAAAGTGGCCTTTCCACCACCTCCTACCACACCTAATCCTGCAGAAATAGCATAACGGTCTTTTTTATACACAGCTTGAATACTTGGAATAACCGGAGCAGTTGTTTTGGCATTGAACTCTTTTGTAGTGTTACCACCATAACCGGCAAAGGGTGCAAATGTGGAAGTTATTGTTCGTGTCTGGAATGCACTCTGATTATTGAGTGAAATATGAAAGCCATCGGACAAATAAACCACTCCTGCAGGATTGGTATATACAGCATCAATTTCAGTGGACGCATCGCGTGCCGGGTTTCGAAGGAAATGAACACTTTGATTGGTGTTTGTGAGCAAACCACCCGCAAAAGCTGACACCGATGTCAGAAACAAAAATCCACCAATAATAAAATTTTTAATCATAAATAAGCTTTTTTAGAATGAATGATAACCATCTGTTGGTTCGAATACAACAGATGAAAAAT
>DAONDU010000112.1:0-8759 GCA_035402725.1 Paludibacteraceae bacterium
CTGGCACCGGGGTTTTTCATTGGCGACCAGAACCGTGCGGTTCTCATCAATCCCGATGGCTCACTCACCGACCGCAGCCAGAAAGTGCTTGCCAACACACCCATGCGCCGATTCGGGGATATCAACGAACTGAACGGAGCCGTACAGTTTCTCTGTTCCGATGCCGCTTCATTCATCACCGGCGTAGTTTTGCCCGTGGATGGAGGTTTCAGCATGTTCAGCGGAGTGTAGGTGAATAGCAATATCAACTAACAAATTCCAAACAACCGGTCAACTGATACCGGTTGTTTGTTTTTTAAAGGTATTCTACCTAAAATATCAAAATAATTTTACGGTTGATTCAACTGCAACTTACTGGTAATAAATCCTGTCTAAGATTTTGTCTGAAGTGTTTATAATGCTCTGTAAATACATATTGTATAAATAACAATAATAAATTTATTGATATTGTAAAAAATACTATATTCAAAATGCTAAAAATGTGTTATATAACATACATTGAGCCGGAACGATATTTAAACAAAATAGTTATTTTTGCACCGAACAACACCAAGTATTATGACAACAGAAAATATTTACAATCCGCACGTTTCAGTCGACTGTGTCGTTTTTGGTTTTGACGGTGAAAATCTGAAGGTATTACTTATTGAACGTAATATTCAGGAGAGAAACGAAAACTATAATGATAAAAAACTTCCCGGAAGCATCATTTACAACGATGAAGACCTTGACGAGGCCGCGACGCGTGTGCTAACAGAACTTACCGGTCTGAAAAACATCTATCTCAGTCAGTTCCGAAGTTTTGGTAACCCCAACCGTATCAACGATCCGCGTGACATTTTATGGCTCGAAAACACCATGAAACTGAAAATTGGCAGAATTGTCACCGTAGGTTATCTGGCGCTCATTAAAATTGACCGGAAAATTCAGGTACTATCGGATAATACCGTAGCAAACTGGTATGATCTGAAAGATCTGGACAATGTCCGGATTGCATTCGACCATGCCGAAATTATTAAAACAGCCCTCGAGCAGGTTCGAAATAAGCTGGATCGCGATCCGCAGCTGTTCTTTGAATTGCTTCCACGCAAATTCACCATGTCGCAGCTCCGGGTCCTCTATGATAAGATTCACAACGTGCGTTCAGATATTCGCAATTTTCAGAAAAAGGTTGCTCAGTGGCCTTATGTGGTTCCGCTCGACGAAACTGAAACGGGTGTACCCCACAGGGCTGCAAGACTTTACAAGTTCGACAAAAAAAAGAAATAATAGTTTACAATTGATTTACAACAAATTAAAAAACAGGAATATATGTATTTATTAGGTTATGATTTGGGAAGCTCATCGGTTAAGGCAAGTCTGGTAAATGCGGCAACAGGCGAATGTGTTTCTACAGCTTTTTTCCCGAAAAAGGAAATGGAAATTATATCATTGAAAAAAGGCTGGGCTGAACAAAACCCCGACCTCTGGTGGGAAAATCTGAAAGCGGCAACAAAATCAGTTTTGGAAGAAAGCGCCGTCAATCCGTCGGATATCAAAGCTATCGGTATCTCGTATCAAATGCACGGATTGGTACTGGTAGATGAAAATATGAAGGCTATCCGAAATTCTATTATCTGGTGCGACAGCCGCGCTGTTCCGTTCGGAGAGAAAGCATTTGAAGCTCTAGGAGCTGAAAAATGCCTGTCACACCTGCTCAATTCTCCGGGCAATTTTACCCTGTCGAAACTTGCCTGGGTAAAAGAAAACGAACCGCAAAATTTCAGCCGGATAAAATACTATATGCTTCCGGGTGATTATATTGCCATGCGTATGACCGGTAAACCCTGTACCACTGCCTCGGGCTTGTCCGAAGGAATGGGATGGGACTTCGAAACTGAAAAACCTGCTTCCTTTCTGTTTGACTATTTTGGATTTGAAGAATCTACCGTTCCTGAAATTGTATCAACATTCGGCCATCAGGGCAGCCTGACAGTCGGTGTGGCTCAGGAACTCGGACTGGCAGAAGGAACGCCTGTGACTTATCGTGCCGGCGATCAGCCCAATAATGCCTTGTCGCTGAATGTGCTGAACCCCGGCGAAATTGCTGCCACGGCAGGAACCTCGGGTGTGGTTTACGGAGTTAACAGTGATTCGAAATACGATCCGCAATCACGGGTTAATTCGTTTGCTCATGTCAATCACACAGAAAAAGATACACGCATCGGGGTACTTCTGTGCATTAACGGTACAGCTATTCTGAACACCTGGATTAAAAACAATGTGGCGCCCGAAGGGATCAGTTACGCCGAAATGAATGAACTGGCCGCGGCAATTCCTGTTGGCAGCGAAGGCGTGAGTATCGTTCCGTTTGGCAATGGCGCGGAACGCGTACTGGGCAATAAAGAGCCTAATTGCTCCATTCATGGTGTTAATTTCAACCGTATCAGCAAGGCTCACCTCATCCGGGCTGCGCACGAAGGTATTGCCTTCTCATTCAAATACGGCATGGATATCATGAACCAAATGGGTATAGAAACAAAAACCATTCGTGCCGGACATGCCAATCTTTTTCTAAGCCCGATATTCCGCCAAACACTGGCAAATATCACCGGAGCTACCATCGAACTCTATAATACCGATGGTTCGGTAGGCGCGGCACGCGGTGCAGGCATCGGAGCCGGCATTTATAAAAATCCCGAAGAGGCATTTGCTACCCTGAAGAAAATTATGGTAATTACTCCACAGTCTGATGAAGCAGAAGCTACCATGGAGGCTTACAAACAATGGATAAATAAAATAAATTAATCATCGTATATTAACAGTTAAAAAACCGCCCAAAAACTCTCCTACAGGGGGCGTGGGGGCATTTGTATTATGGCAACAAAAGTATATTTCCCAACAGTGGAAAAAATTAAATTTGAAGGAAAAGAAAGTAAAAACCCATTGGCATTTCGCTATTACGATGCTGAAAAAGTGGTTTACGGAAAAACCATGAAAGAATGGTTCAAATTTAGTATGGCCTGGTGGCACACATTATGTGCTGATGGTGGCGATCCATTTGGTGGACAAACACAAAAACACCCGTGGGTTGGTGCAGCTGATGCATTGCAAGCAGCAAAAGAAAAAATGGATGCTGGATTCGAATTCATGCAAAAAGCAGGAATTGAATACTATTGCTTCCACGACATTGACTTAATCAGTGAAGGCAATAGTATTGATGAATACGAAGCTAATCTGAAAGCTATTGTCGCTTATGCAAAACAGAAACAAGCTGAAACCGGAATCAAATTGATGTGGGGAACTGCTAATGTTTTTTCTCACGCACGTTATATGAACGGTGCCAGCACCAATCCTGATTTTGATGCAGCTGCCCGCGCCATGGTTCAGATCAAGAACGCCATGGATGCAACTATCGAACTTGGTGGTAAAGCATACGTATTCTGGGGAGGTCGTGAAGGCTATATGAGCTTGCTAAACACCAATATGAAACGAGAAAAACAACACATGGGAATGATGCTTACCAAAGCCCGCGACTATGCACGTGCAAAAGGTTTCAAAGGTGTATTCCTGATTGAACCAAAACCGATGGAACCAATGAAACATCAATATGATGTCGATACAGAGACTGTGATTGGCTTCCTGAAAGAATTTGGTTTGGAAAATGATTTCAAAATCAACATTGAAGTAAACCACGCCACTTTGGCCGGACACACTTTCGAACATGAATTACAATGTGCAGTTGATGCCGGCATGTTAGGAGCTATCGATGCTAACCGCGGTGATGTACAGAATGGTTGGGATACAGATCAATTCCCGATTGATATTTTCGAATTGACACAAGCTATGTTGGTTATTCTTCAGGGCGGTGGCATGCAGGGTGGCGGAACCAACTTCGATGCTAAAATCCGCCGTAACTCAACCGATAACGAAGATTTATTCATTGCACATATTGCTGCTATGGATGTTATGGCTCGTGCATTGGAAACTGCTGCTGCAATTCTCGAAAAATCTCCATATAAGAAATTGGTTGCTGACCGTTACGCATCTTATGACTCAGGTAAAGGTAAAGAATTTGAAGAAGGATTATTATCTTTCGAAGATTGTGTTGCTTATGCTAAATCTAAGGGTGAACCAAAACAAATCAGTGGAAAACAAGAGCTATACGAAGCAATTGTAAATATGTATATCTAATCAGATAAAAGAGCAAAGGTAAAAGAAAAGACAACAAATGCAACGGTAAAGAATATTGGAAGTAATTCCCAAAAATCTTTATTTTTCAGTTTTTGCTCTTTCGTCTTTATTCTTTGCTCTTTGCTCTTAAATCTAAAAAATAATGAATACACAACAAGGAAGTAAATTTTATATTTTCGGGATTACGCTGGTAGCTACTCTGGGCGGACTGCTTTTCGGGTACGATACGGCGGTTATTTCGGGCGCGGTTGATCCATTGAAAATGTTTTTTCACCTCGACGCTGCTACTTATGGCGATCTGGCAAATTTCTATCACGGTGCTACTGTGTCCAGTGCATTGATTGGTTGTATTTTAGGAAGCGCTGTTTCAGGTATTTTCGCCTCCGGTTTTGGCCGTAAGAAATCACTGTTGATTGCTTCAGTTTTATTCTTTATATCAGCTGTCGGTTCAGGTTTTCCTGAAATGATATTTTTCAGCAGCAAAACCGATATTTCAACACTGCTTGTTTCTTTTAATGTTTACCGGATTATCGGCGGAGTGGGTGTAGGTCTGGCTTCAGCCATATGTCCGATGTATATTGCCGAAATGGCGCCAGCTGATATACGAGGAAAGCTTGTTTCGTGGAATCAATTTGCCATTATCTTTGGTATGCTGGTGGTATATTTTGTCAACTTCTTCATCATCAAGGGAAAATCAATCGACTGGATTAATATTACCGGCTGGCGATATATGTTTTTCTCAGAATCTTTTGTGGCTGCTTTGTTTGGTGTTTTATTGTTTTTTGTCCCCGAAACTCCGCGTTATCTTGCTTTATCCCGAAAAGACGATAAAGCTCTTCATATTCTGAGTAAAATAAATGGTGCGGAAAAAGCTTCGGTCATTCTGAAAGAAATAAAGGAAACTGCTCACGAGAAAGTTGAAAAGGTTCTTTCTTATGGCTGGAAAGTCCTGATTATTGGCATTCTTCTTTCTGTGTTTCAGCAGGTGGTAGGCATCAATGTGGTACTCTACTATGCACCAACTATATTCAAAGGTCTTGGTTTCGGCAATGATGCTGCCATGTGGCAAACAGTTATCATGGGAGTTGTCAATATCATCTTTACGATGGTTGCCATTTTTACAGTTGATAAGTTCGGACGCAAACCGCTGCTGATGATTGGCTCCATCGGTATGGCAATTGGTATGTTTGCCATCGGTACGCTTGCCTATGCCAACATCATTGGTGTGAGTACACTTGTGTTTATCATCATTTACACAGCTTCCTTTATGATGTCCTGGGGACCGATTTGCTGGGTACTTATTTCCGAAATTTTCCCGAATACCATCCGGGGGAAAGCTGTGGCAATAGCCGTTGCAGCTCAGTGGATATCAAATTTTGTGGTTTCATCCACTTTCCCGTCATTAGCTGCCTTCAGCATTCCGTTTACCTATTTTCTGTATGGTGTAATGTCAGTGTTATCAGCTTTGTTTGTGTGGAGAATGGTGCCTGAAACCAAAGGAAAAACACTGGAAGATATGAGCAGGTTGTGGAAAAAAAACAGTTGATAGGGGGAGAAGAATTATTCCCTTCACTGACTTAGTTTAACCTGTTCAAATATCACCAAATACTTACGGTGCGCTACTCCATCAAGGGATAGCGCACCGTAATTTTTGTGGTACTTATTCATTTACAGCATCGAGCCGATATTTCCCATGAATAATTTTACGGAGATGGCCAGTAGGATAATACCGAAAAACTTACGCATGATATAAATACCGCCTTTACCAAATATCTTTTCAATTTTCTCAGTTGATCGAAGTACAAAGTACACAAAAATCAGGTTTAATATTATCGCAATAATAATATTTAGAATTGAATATTCGGCGCGGATGGAAAGGATAGTGGTAAATGACGCCGGACCAGCCACCAGGGGGAAAGCCAGCGGAACAATCGAAGTGCTGCCTTCGGGTCCTTTGTTTTTGAAAATCTCAATGTCCAGCACCATTTCCAGGGCATACACAAAAATGATAAGCGAACCGGCTACCGCAAACGACTCAAAGTCCACCTTGAATAATCTTAAAATACCCTCACCTCCGAACAGAAACAGTAAAAAAATGCCCAAAGAAACAATACATACATTTAACGGTTTGATAATTTCACCTTTATCTTTAATGCCCATGATAATGGGTATGGAGCCCAGGATATCGATGATAACAAAAACTGCAATAAAAGCGCTGATAATCTGCTGAATGTCGAAGTTCATAGCGGTGTTGAATTAATATTCTTGTTTCTTGCAAAATTACATTTTTTTCAGCTGATTCAGCGTTTCCCGGTTCACTTTTTTTCGTTCAGCATCAAAAAACCAACCCCATTTATTGAAATATTTTATCAGATTACGGATATGTATCAGCAATAGTTTTACATTCTTATATGATGCCTGAGCGTGATGATGAATGATACTTGCATGCGGATAAAAAACGGTACGGTATTTCTGATGAATCCGGCGGGTTAAATCGATATCTTCAGGGTACATAAAGAACCGCTCATCAAACAAGCCTACCTCTTTCAATGCCTGAGTTCTTATAAGCATAAAACAGCCTGACAAATAGGGTACATCCATGATCCGGTTATACCCTGAATCTCTCAGTTCGAAATACGAGGTTCGTTTTTTTGTTAGTCTTGCCGGAATGAAACGCCTGATCAACAAATCGTCGGGAGTAGGGAGCAACTTGCAAAGAAATTGAGTGTCACCATTCGGATACAATACTTTTGGCATCAATAGACCCACGTTGGTTTGTTCATTCATGAAATTTAGCATTTCAACCAGCACGGATGCTTCAAACTCTATATCCGGATTGACCACTAAATGGTATGGGATGTCCTGGTCTATGGTTTTTCGGATTGCTATGTTATGTGCAGCTCCGTAACCGAGATTCCGACCGTTGAAGATGTATTCAACAGGCAGTTTAAGAAAATTATCAGTACGTGTTGGCGAATTATCAATCAGATAAATTTTATGTACACTTTCATGAACTGAAAGAATTTTGACCAGTAACGATATTTCATCGAATGTATGCTTATATATTACAATGGAAGCATTCAACATCTATTTTTTGATTAATGATATACCCTTATTAATTGTTTTAGCTTTCGTACGTTTTTGAAAAACAGCGTATAAATGCCGCCGATTTTGTTTTCTCGGATGGCTCTCAAATCTTCGTGCGATTTCCGGCAAATATTTTTTAAGGTACCGTTACTCTTGCCTCCGGCTGTCATCTTGACCATAACTTCCGGAATGTAGCTTTTCTTTAACATTGGTTCTTTAAAAATGCGGAGGATAAAATCATAATCGGAAGAAATTTGAAGCGATTCATTGTAATATCCATAGGTATCAAAAACTTCTTTTCTGCAGAATAGGGTAGGATGGGGCGGCATCCAGCCAAATACAAGAAACTTAGGATTGTAAGGATTGCTTTTCCAATAACGTATTGTTTTATTTTCCGACAGATTTTTGGTTACATAGAGCAGATTTCCGTAAACCACATCGCTGCTGTTGTTGTTGAAATTTCCGACAACCTTTGAGATAATATTTGTATCAGCAAACACATCATCAGAGTTCAGAATTCCGACGATATCGCCAGTTGCCAGTCTGATGCCCTTATTAAGCGCCTGATAAATCCCGCTGTCTTTTTCCGAAATATATGTTGATATATGTTCCTTGTTATTTTTTATAATGCTGACAGTATTGTCTGTCGAACCACCGTCAATAATAATGTGTTCTATATCAGGATAATCCTGACTAACGACGGAATCGATGGAACGTTGCAGAGATTTTTCGCTGTTGTATGTTACTGTAATAATGCTAACTTTCATGGAAAAGAAGTCTTGAAAAATTAATCAAACTTTTTATGGTATAGAGTACGATACAAATGTTTATGCTGTTCATAGGTTTTGTCCCATGTAAACTGTTTTGCATTTTCAATGCCTTCGTAAACGATTTTTTCTTTATTTTGCGCAATGTAGCTTCTCACAACGTCAATACTTTCAAAATTAAGCGTTGGAGAAAGCAAATTTTTATCCTGTATCAGTTCGTCGATGGATGATGTACGTTGAGCTATAACAGGACATCCGCTCTTTTGCGCTTCGAGAGCAGGGATACCAAAACCTTCATAATCAGAAGGATAAAATAAAAATTCAGCGAAATTGTATAGCAAATTTAATTCTTCAACAGATAAAAACAGTCTTATGGCGTATCGGCCAGGTAATTTAGAATTAAGCAGTTCAAAATCACTTTTACTTAGTTCGCCGCCTCCAACTATTACGAAAAATAAATCTCTTCTTGTAGCAATATATTCAACTGCAAATTTAAAATTTTTATATCCTTCTCTTTTACCAACAAAAAGACAATAGGGAAGATTTACTTCCTGAAATTTATCTTTAATAGAAAAATCACTTTTTTTCAGCGGCATGAACGCCTCGTTTACTCCGTTGTAAACAACTTCAATTCTCTTTTTGGAAAATTCCGGATAAAGGCTTAACAAATCTTTTTGTGTGTTTTTTGATACACAAATAATTAAATCCGCATTCTTTATCGAATTATATTTC
>DAONDU010000113.1:0-8632 GCA_035402725.1 Paludibacteraceae bacterium
AAAGTTTCCATTCCTGAAAATCTGATTGTATCCATCAAACTTATCCGAGAGCAAGATCAGGAACTTTCGGTGCCGGTTGAAGCACTGTTGACCGATGAAACACAGTCCATTTACTGGGTAATGAAACTGATAAACGACACAACAGCAGTTAAAACCATTGTGCAGAAAGGGATTGAAACTGACAAATGGATACAGATTGAAGCCGGAGATCTGACTAAAAATGACCGGATTATTGTTTCGGGCAATTACGGATTGAATGATACAGCTTTGGTCAAAATCACTAAAACGCGCTAATCAGCCGGGGGAAAGGGAGCATTATCCATGCTGGCTGGAGGTACGATTTTTTTATTCCATGTTTTTATTTCTGATGCATTTTTAGAACCCTTCCCTAATCCCCTTTTAAGTTAAGATGGCTAATATCTGAAGACTTGTATAAATTATGAAAAAGCGACATTCTTTCTATGTAAGATATAAAACGCCAATACTGATGTTGGCGCTAATAATTGTAGTTACAGGCGTTTTTTCATACCTCAATATGAAATCTTCCCTGTTTCCACAAACCACTTTCCCTAAAATCAAAATCATAGCAGATGCCGGTCAGCAACCTGTGGATCAAATGACAGCCACAGTTACAAAGCCACTCGAGGAAGCTGTGAAACAAATACCTAACCTGTTAGTGGTTAGAAGTACCACGAGCCGTGGCAGCTGCGAAATTTCTGCCTTTATCGACTGGAAAGCCGATGTGGATTTAAGCGTTCAGCAGATAGAAAGCCGCATCAGTCAGGTCAGAAACCAACTTCCTTCCGATGTGAATATCACGGTGGAGAAAATGAACCCGTCCATACTTCCCGTGATGGGTTATTCGCTGACTTCCCAAAAGACGGCGCCGTTTGAGTTGAAAAAACTGGCCTTGTACACCATCAAACCATTTCTCTCGCAAGTGCCCGGTGTGAGTGAAGTGCGGGTGATTGGCGGACAGGAAAAAGAATATCGGGTTGTATTGGATCAGATGAAAATGAGCAAGTTGGGTATCACACCATCCGACATTGCCGACATCATGAGCAAAACGAATTTTATTCAGTCCAATGGTTATTTCACCGATTACAAATACCTCTACCTGACACTTACCGATACTCAACTAAAAAATTTAGACCAACTGAGAAATATCATCATTAGTAATGATGGCAGCCGGATTGTCTATTTCAGCGATATTGCCGATATAGAACTGCATCAGGCAAAGCAATACATAAAAGTCAATGCCAATGGCGAAGAAAGTATACTCATTGCTGTGGTGCAACAACCCAATGCCAATGTGGTGGAAGTTTCCCGGGCGATGAATATCAAAATTAAAGAGTTGAAAAAATCGCTTCCCAATGATATTGAACTGAAATCTTACTACGATCAGGCTACTTTCGTTAATGATGCCATTCGGAGTGTTTCTGATGCTCTCTGGATAGGATTATTTTTGGCCATAGTTGTTGCTATACTATTTTTAAGATCGTGGAAATCAAGTTTAACCATTCTTATAACCAT
Organism: Paludibacteraceae bacterium; assembly: GCA_035402725.1. Taxonomy (GTDB): domain Bacteria; phylum Bacteroidota; class Bacteroidia; order Bacteroidales; family Paludibacteraceae; genus UPXZ01. The sequence continues at coordinate 1,534 of DAONDU010000113.1, forward strand.
TCCGGTTACGCTGTTGCTTACTATTCTTATATTATATATTACCGGTCAGACTTTCAATATTATGACCCTGGGAGCCATTGCCGCATCTATCGGGCTAATCATTGATGATGCTATTGTAGTTGTGGAGCAAATCCACCGTACCCACGAAGAAAATCCCGAAGAAAGCAGTGAAGACCTGATACACGTTGCGATCAGTTATCTTTTCAAAGCGATGGTTGGTTCATCGTTGAGCACAATTGTAATATTCATTCCTTTTGTACTGATGAGCGGTGTTGCGGGTGCTTATTTTGAGGTAATGACAAATACAATGCTTATTACACTCGTTTGTTCATTTTTTACGACGTGGGTTTTGCTGCCAGTCATTTATTTGTTCTTATCTAAGTTTTTCAAAGAAAAAAAACTCCGCTCTCACGATGTTAAGGAGAGAAAATGGGTGGGATATTTTATCGATCATCCAGTGTATTCGTATGTGTTTATGGCTCTCGTTGTACTTTCAGCAATTGTTATTTTACCCCGTTTGAGTTCTGGCTTTTTGCCTGAAATGGATGAAGGAAGCATTGTGCTGGATTATAAGTCTGTTCCGGGAACTTCGCTGGAAGAAACCGACCGCGAACTACGTGAGGTGGAGAAAATACTGGCCGAAATACCCGAAGTGGAAGCCTACAGCCGACGTACAGGAACGCAGATGGGATTTTTTATTACCGAACCCAACGACGGCGACTATTTAATTCAGCTGAAAAAGAAACGAAATAAAACCACTGTTGAGGTAATTGATGAAATCAGAAGCCGGATTGAAGCGCATACATTGCCGCTGACTGTAGATTTCGGTCAGGTGATAGGCGATAATCTGGGAGACCTGATGAGCAGTGTTCAACCAATCGAAATAAAGATATTCGGGAAAGACAACGATATTATTCAGGATTATTCACGCCAGGTGGCTGCTATTGTGAGCCGTGTGAAAGGTACTGCCGATGTATTTGATGGAATTCTGATAGCAGGCCCTTCGGCTCAGATTACCCCCGATCTGACGGCATTGGGACAATATGGTATTTCCCCTCAGGATTTTCAGTATCAGGTGCAGACACAGATTGAAGGAAATGAAGTGGGTAAAATTTTCGAAAAACAACAATATACGCCAATCCGGATTATGTACTCCCACAACAGTAATTCCTCCTTTACTCAAATTCAGAATAGTTTGATTTCGCTGCCAACAGGACAATTAAAGCCGCTGAAAGAATTTGCCGATGTGAAAATTATTCCGGGAGTGGCTGAGATTAACCGGGAAGATTTACAGAATATAGGGATTGTAACAGCCCGGCTTGACAATGCCAATATTGGCGGCACCGTGAAAGAAATACAAAAAGAAATTAACAAACAAATCAAACTTCCCACCGGTTACAGCATCGTTTATGGCGGAGCTTATGCTGAGCAGCAGCAATCGTTCAGCGAATTGTTGATGATTTTGATACTCTCAAGTTTGCTGGTTTTTACGGTTATACTTTTTCTGTACCAAAACGTAGTGGTGGCGGGACTTATTCTTCTTATTTCCATAATGGGTATTGCAGGAAGTTTTATATTTCTTTTTATTACCAACATCCCTCTCAATGTAGGCAGTTACATCGGACTGATAATGATGGTTGGGATTATCGGAGAAAATGCCATCTTCACCTACCTGCAATTTCAGTCCAACTTACAGCAAAGCAGTAAAAAAGAAGCTTTAATCTATGCCATCAGCACCCGTCTGCGTCCGAAGTTGATGACAGCCATCGGTGCCATCATTGCACTGATGCCGCTGGCATTAGGCATCGGCACCGGAGCACAAATGCACCAACCGCTGGCTATTGCCGTAATCGGCGGATTTATTTTAGCGTTGCCCTTATTACTAATTGTGCTGCCGACCATGTTGAATAAGATAAAATTCAAAGAGGAAATAAAGGTGTAGTATGAATTTACACCGATATTACCCTTAGCAGGTACACTATCCTGTCCCTGCTACTGCAACTTAGGGTAAGTGTTGAATTCACAAACTAAAAATATGGAGGATGTAAATTTCAGAAGTATCTGTTAGATTTTCTTTTCGGGCTTAATGTCAGGAGCGAGGACGTTTGATACGCTGGTTGTGGGGAGAAATGAAGATTGATTTACTATTTGCTTAGCATAACTTTATGGGTGGATGTGGAACCGGAATTTATCTGAAAAAGATAAATTCCATTGGGATAATTCATATTTACAGTCAGGTCACCGGCTGAGCTATAGGTATCCTTTGTTCTGCCTGAAAAATCCAGGATTTTGATTGTTGACTTATCATGGGTAAGAATACGTACTTTTCCGGTTGTAAGGGTGGGATATATAGAAACTCCGGCTGAATTATTAACCGTTGAGACACCTGTGCCACTGATTACTTCCTCCAGCTGCCAAATGGCTCCTGCTGGTTTATTGCCATAGATGTAAGAACCGGCAACGGTGTTATCGAGGTTAATGTAATCCCATTTCTGCCATACACCCCGCAATTTAACGGTACAATCTGCCAGCGTTTCGATTTGTATCATTCCATTATTATCCTTTTTAATGCCAGAGACACACCTCCAACTGTCCTTCTGATTAATATACGTGTCAGTCACGCGTACATTATAAAACGAAGTGAAACCGGCAACGGGAGTAAAATCAAATTCAAAAGTGTTGTTGCTTTTATCCAGGGCACTGAGACAAAAATCGCCCTCGTAATTTGTTGATACATCCGGAAGTAATTGCAGATATAAGCCTGATTGCAGATGTTTTAAATAATATTTTTTGGTTTTGTCCGGTGTGGTACAGCTAACACTCTCCGGATTGACAATGGCGGAAGCTTCGATGCCCAGTTCTGAAGCAGATGTCCAGGCTTTACCGTTAACCTCCGACTTCGCAATCAACCTGAAATACCTTGCTACGGGTTTTGAACTGATGATCACCGATTGTTGTGCTGTTGTGCTTGTAAATTCTCCCTTTGCAGCAGGACTTCCCCATACGTTGGGATCATTGCTGAAGTATATTTCATATTCTTTAATTCTGCCATTCTCTCCATCCTGTCTTCCGGTATAATTGAAAGCTTCGACCCGATACGTTTTTTGCATGTCAACCACTATTTCGTGGGGATGAACCGGTTCGTAAGTTCCCCAACTGGTATGCCAGATGGTGCTTTCGTTTCCATCAATGGATTTATAAGCTTCCTCACCGCTTGCCTGGCTCGAATAGCTTAGCACTTTCCATGCCGACTTATCAATGAACAGGCCGAAATCAACGCTTGTCTTTAAGCCGCTGAGAAATCCATCGGATTCGCAATACGATACGATATTCCCCGCTGACAAAAACTCAAAAGATCCCTGATAGAGCTGAAAGGCACCATTATCAATACTATAATATATTCGTGCATTGGGTGTGGTTGTGGTCAGTACTATTTTACCCTGATTATTTCTTACAATGTCTACCGCATTACAGATTGGAAATTGAACTCTTGCCCGTTCGGATAACTGATCGTTGTTCAGATTACCTGCTACAGGCATAATCATGAAATTAAAAATGGTATTGTCAGCTTTCAACTCATATTTTTCCAGTACATCGGGACCACAGGTCGCATTACCCAATCCACGCATAGTGGCGTTGAGACTTACCACGGTATTCTCGCAAAACTTCAGTTTGGCCTGATAAGGGTGTTTCTCACGATTATATCTGTCCCGATAAATATCTTCGGGTCTGAAATGAGTTGCCGTAGCAGACATTTGCTGAGGTGCCACATACAAAAGTCCATCCCCGGCATTATCGGTCAGGCTCATCCATCGCACTTCTTCCTTATTGCCGGTTTCTTGCGGAAGTACATACTTTTCCCACTGATCTGTTGCTGTAGAGTTATAAACTCCTTCGAAACAAGCTTCTCTCCGGTCTACATACGACTCCCACGGACCACGTCCAAACCAGGTCAGTTTCTCAAAGTCTTTAGGCATTTCCAACCGAAAACCAATCTTAGGTAATATCACATTCTTTTTGAGTGGATCAATTATTGAACTTACGTAGATATTTCCGTCGGTGGCAATTTTAAAAAGCATCCGGGTGGTAAATACTGTTGGAGCAATAGCGGTATAGGTGTTCAGAATGCTTAAATCAACCGTGTTTGTGTTTTCCTGAATATCCCAGACACCTGCTTTAACGGTTAGAAGTCTTATACCCATATCATCCCAGCCTTTGGTTTGTGGTTTGTCATTCTCTGTTGGCAATCTGAAAACATTAAGCGACAAAGGCTGATTGATTAATAGTTTTCCATTGTAGGTGTACTTAATTAATGTTCCCGCTGATTTTGAGAACACAGCTGAAAAATTACTGCCTGTTACTGTAATATCCACACTGGTGCTTGTAACCGTAAGAGTTCCTGTTGCCGGAATTGAGGCAATTGGTTTAATGGCTTCTTTCAGTTTTATTTGTTCACCCGCCACTTCGTATCCCTGTGGGGCCCACCAGGTTGCTTCCTTTTGATAAGCATTGAAGCGGATAAAGTATTCGGCTTCGGGTTTGGGAGTTTCGGGCAGGACATTCAGGATGATTTCGGTTGTAGCTCCACCTTCAAGTGTCACATCCAGTTTGTTTCTTTTAATCTCTTTTCCATCCTCAAAAACTGAATAGTAAATATCCAGATCATCCGTCGGTTTGAATGCCCGTTTGCTTTTAAGTATGAAAGTCTTTTGGTCGTCTTTCATGAAAAAGTCAATGGGTTGATATACTTTTTTGGTGCTGTATGATTTTGCTGAAAATGAATTGTCGGCAAATACCACTCCATTGGTACAAAAGCTTCCGTCATTGGGCGAATCGCCGAAGTCACCTCCATAAGCCCAGTAATACTCATTCGGTTTATTGGGAACGGGCATTTTTATTCCCTGATCTTTCCAGTCCCAGATAAACTCTCCGGTTAATGCGGGGTATTTCTCATATAAATCGAAAAACTCCCGTACATTTCCCATGGCATTTCCCATGGCGTGACTATTCTCACACTGTATATGAGGACGCGGTTTTGCTTCGGTCAGTCGTTGCTCCCCGATTGTTTTTATCCGATTGATATCTGCATACATGGTGCTGCTCACATCGCTCCACTGACTGTTTCCTTCGTAATGTGTCAAACGTGTTTTGTCCAGTGCCTTGATAGCGTTCTCTACGTAATAAAAATTATTGCCACCTCCCGATTCATTTCCATACGACCACATAAAAATGGATACGTGATTTCGGAATCGTTTTACCATGTTCTGATTTCGCTCAACCATGGGTTTTCTGAAAACTTCCACACCTGACAATCCGGTATTCCCGTGACATTCCACATTGGCTTCGGATAATACATACAAGCCGTACTTATCGCACAGTTCGTAAAAGTATGGATTGACCGGATAATGCGATGTTCTCACCGCGTTGATGTTTAGCTGTTTCATGGTCTTTACATCCCGTTCCATTTCTTCTTTCGATACAGTTCGACCATTGATCTCGCTGTGATCGTGGCGGTTTACACCGTGAAAAACCATTCGCTTCCCGTTTATCAACAATTCTCCCTTACTCCCTACTTCTACTTTCTTAAATCCTGCCTTTCCACCGCGTATATCCAGTACTTTGCCGGTATTATCTTCGAGGCTTAGCACCAAATCATAGAGGTTTGGAATTTCGGCACTCCATTTTTTCGGACTGTATACCGGAAAGGCAATTGTGTTTTTACCTATAACCGGTGATGTAAGTTCTTTTGTTGCTATAACTGAACCGTTATCCAGTAATTTTGCAGTAATCTTACTATTGGTCAGTGGTGTACCGCTTAATTCAACGTCTATGGATACCGCTGCATTTGTATAGCTGTTATCGAGATTAGAGGTGAAAAAGTAATCCCGGATTTGAGTTTTGGGAGCTGACCAGAGAAATACATCTCTGTGAATGCCACTAAAGCGCCAGAAGTCCTGACATTCCAGAAAGGAGCCACTTGTAAACCGGTATACCTGTACCGCTATTACATTGGTTCCACTGGTTACGTAATCGGTTATCTTAAATTCGGAAGGGAGGAAAGAGTCTTCGGAGTAACCAACCTGCTGACCGTTTACCCAAAGGTAATAACCCGGTCCGGCTCCATTGAAACGTACAAAAATATCGCGACCATCCCAATTAGCAGGAAGTGTGAATTCACGCCGATAACTGCCCACCGGATTTTTCATGTTGTTATTGTAAGTGTAATCGGTAGGTCGATTGGCCATGACACTGTAATTGCTGTCGTAGGTGAATGGATATCTGGTGTTTACATACAGGGGTTTATCCCAGCTTTTCCCGTTACGAACGCCGTAGATTTGCCAGTTGAGCGGCACGTCAATATTATCCCAGTTGCTGACATTATAGGTAGGATTCTGAAAATCCGCCGGTTTTTTGGATGGATCTGACACCCATTTAAACTTCCAAACTCCATTTAGTGATAAATAGTAAGAAGATTGTTCAGTACTGTTGGTTAACAACGAATTTTCGGTTTCAAAAGGAATGCCTACTGTACAGGCGTTTTCTCTGTTTACCTGAGTTATTTTCACATCATCCCATTCATTTTGAGCAGAAAGAGTAAAAATAGATAAAAATAATAACGACACAATCAATACGTAATAACCGGGATTTTTCATGTTTTGTGATTTTTTCATTTAGTAGTATAGACTAAGTTAGTAAAGTTTACTTTGAGGAAAGTAGAGTTTGTTTCTCAGAGCAGGTGAGGACGGTTTTTCCCTATGCTACACCTATGAACAAGACTAATATTGTATTCCGATCAAAGTTAACGTGTGCTTTTTAAGCAGGGAACAAAGATATGCAATTTGCTTAATGAATCAAAATAGTTAATCACCAAACAAAAGACCTTGCAATTAATTAAGGTAAATTATCAGGCAGTTGTGAAATCAGCAATAATGAGATTTCATACAGATAGGCAAACCCACGATTGTTGTCATACATTTTTTTTTTATCTTTTGTATTTTTGCTGAAGATAATTGTCTAATTTTGTAAGTAATTAAACTGACCAAACTCCATGCTCACCAAACAAGAACGAAACGAAATCATTGCTCTTATCCGGCAGGAA
>DAONDU010000114.1:0-8583 GCA_035402725.1 Paludibacteraceae bacterium
ACAAATGCACATTGTACGCGGATAAGATCGCTGCCCTGTGAGAAAAGCATATCCCCTCTCCCTACAAGCTGATTGGCACCAGGTGCATCAAGAATGGTGCGCGAGTCAATCATAGAAGATACCCTGAATGCAACACGAGCCGGGAAGTTGGCTTTAATTACACCGGTAATGATATTTACTGATGGCCTTTGAGTGGCAATAATCATATGGATTCCCACTGCACGGGCTAACTGGGCAATACGCGCAATCGGCATTTCCACTTCTTTACCCGCGGTCATTATCAGGTCACCAAACTCATCGACGATGACCACGATGTAAGGCAGAAACCTGTGACCCTTTTCGGGGTTTAATTCTCTGTTGACAAATTTTTCGTTGTATTCTTTTATATTCCGCACATGTGCCTTTTTCAGCAAATCATAGCGGTCGTCCATTTCCACACAAAGTGAGTTCAATGTTTGAACCACTTTGCTGGTGTCTGTAATGATGGCATCTTCACCATCAGGCAGTTTTGCAAGAAAATGTTTTTCGATAGCCGAATAAATATTGAATTCCACCTTTTTAGGGTCAATGAGAACGAATTTCAACTGCGACGGGTGCTTTTTATAAAGCAAGGATGTTATGATCGCATTCAAACCGACTGACTTTCCCTGTCCGGTAGCACCGGCAACCAGCAGGTGTGGCATTTTGGTCAGATCGACCATGAACACCTCGTTAGTAATCGTTTTACCAAACGCAATGGGAAGCTCGAATTTAGCTTCAGTAAATCGTTTGGAACCAATGACAGAATTCATGGATACAATCTGAGGCTCGTTATTAGGAACCTCAATACCAATAGTCCCTTTACCCGGTATGGGAGCAATAATACGAATACCAGTAGCAGCCAGACTGAGCATGATGTCCGATTCCAGATTTCGGATTTTAGAAATGCGGATACCCGATTTGGGTACTATTTCATAAAGTGTAATGGTTGGACCTACGGTGGCTTTTATACTGTCAATTTCAATTCCAAAATTACGCAAGGTGCTGATAATCCTATTTTTATTTGCAGTCTGCTCTTTCATGTCAATCTGCATGTCGTTTTCAGAACCATAGACTTTCAACAAATTCAATGTAGGAGAAACGTAACTCGACAAATCAAGTGTAGGGTCATATTTTCCCAGTTTTGAAACATTATAATTCGGATCAGTGTTTTCTTCATCTTCGTACTCTTCAACCGGATTGGTTTCATCCTTCACCGGATTGGTTACTTCAAACTGCACAACTTCGTTCAAATCTATCGGTTCATTCTCAATCAGACTGCTACTCTCTTTTTCGGTATATGTTTCTTTGGAATTAGATACTTCCGATACCAGCCATTCTTCAGGAACAATTTCAGTACCTACTGCAACAATTGGTTCCTGATGTTTCCTTTCTGATTGTATATTATCGTTTTTATTGAATAAATTTTGGATATACGGTATCGTGGCACTCCACACTACAATCAGATAAATAAGCAGTGCACCAGCAATTATCATCAACGCGCCCGGACGCCCCACAAACGAATTAAGCTGAACAGCCGTGTAAGTGCCATGTTGTCCTCCAAGTGCAAAAAAAGAGGGTTGCAGGGAAGGAATAAAATCGGTAATAAATCCCAGTGAAACCGATATCCACACAAGCCAGAAAAAGCAGTGAAAAAAAGCTTTCCAAATGGAAATAATCTTCACGTTCATCAACCTTAATGCTACAGCCAGAAGAAAAATTAATATCGCGGCTGATGAAACTCCAAACCAGTTATCAATCAGTGTTTCTGAAATATATGCACCCATAACGGATGTCCAGTTAGTTACAGATCCGCGTATCCTCAACGATTCTCTGAAACTAATGTTGTCGAAAATACTTTTATCAGCTGCTCCTGTAAAAAAATAGGAAACAAAAGACAGGAATGCATAGAGGACAGCAATGGACAACAGCAATCCGAAGATGAAATGTAATTTATCATCCCGTAAGAAATGAAGGGCTTTTGAAAACAAACCCGGCTCTGAAGTTCTCTGCTTAGTTCGCGTAAGCTGTGGCTTCTCAGCTGTATTTTTTTTAACTGGTTTTTTTGGAGGCATACTTATTATTTATCGGGATATATATGCTTATTTATATCTTTTAAAATTCTTCTAATTTGCAAAATTACGAAAAATGAATGGCAATATAAATGCTTTATGTTAAATTTGCCAAAAATAATTATTCACATGACGAAACAACAAAGATTTCAAAATATTATTGCCTGGTTTGAAGAAAACCGACCCATTGCTGAGACTGAACTGGATTATAAAGATCCATTCGGTCTGCTTGTAGCTGTAATTCTATCGGCTCAGTGCACCGACAAACGGGTTAATATGGTCACCCCGAAGCTTCTGTACGACTACCCCACCGCGGAAGCAATGGCAGCATCAACTCCCGAAGTTATATTTGAATACATCAGGTCTGTATCCTACCCCAATAACAAAGCGAAACACCTGATAGGTATGTCAAAAAAACTCGTGAGCAACTTTAATGGTATTGTTCCCGATGATGTTGAAAAATTGCAGACATTACCGGGAGTTGGCCGGAAAACAGCTAATGTTATTGCCTCTGTCGTATTCAATAAACCTGCAATGGCTGTTGATACACATGTTTTCCGGATTTCGGAACGAATCGGGCTTACAACGAACTCTAAATCACCTCTCGAAACCGAACGTGAGCTTGTAAAATATATTCCGGATCATTTAATTCCGAAAGCACATCACTGGCTAATTCTTCACGGGCGATATGTATGCATAGCACGGAAACCAAAATGCGAAGAATGCGGAATAAAATCCTGGTGTCGACACTTTGAGAAAAACAATAAACTATAATAGACTTTTGTCATTTTACTTTATACGATTCTGTTTTATTATTCTAAAACACGAGAATGCCATCGATATTTGGCAAATCGGTTGAAAATTAAATATTCTGATTGAAAATAGTAATAGTTTTACACATCTAATGATTAATTATTGCCTGTGCACCTGTCAATGTTATAAAAACATTATATCTTTCCTTATTTTTTTGTATTTTTGTAGCAAAATCAAAGCGGATAATTTATGCAAACAAATGTATTAAATGCAGCCATGAAATACGGGTTGATTATGGGTATTGTTTTTTCTGTTAACTTTTTGCTTTCGGTGTCTGGCAATGCTATAATTACTCTTCTTGGATATTTGGTGGTAGCGTTTATCTTCGTTCTTACCTATCGGTTTGCTGTAGCTTACCGCGATAAGGAAAACGGTGGCTCCATTAGTTTTGGCCATGCGTTTTTCTTTATCATCCTGCTTTTTCTTTTTGCAGCCATCATATCCTCTCTTTTCAAATTCATCTATTTCAAGTATCTGAATGTAAATTACTTGCCTATGCTTCTTGAACAAAGTGTCAGTATGATGCAACAGTTACAGGAACAGTTTCACCTGAGCGTACCTGATGATTATTATGAAACGATGGATAAAATGATGAGTCCTACAGCATTTACACTTCAGTATATTTGGGTTAATACGTTTCTGGGTGTAATAATGGGGCTGATCATTGCGCCATTTGTAAAAAAAGACAAAGATATTTTTAACAATCCGGAAAATTAATAAATCATATTTCACAGTCAATTAACACTTTACACCATATGGATATTTCTGTTATTGTGCCATTGTATAACGAAGAAGATTCTCTTCCAAAACTCTACGAGTGGGTGGACAAAGTCATGACTGATAATAAATTCAGTTATGAAATTATTTTCATAAACGATGGCAGTACCGACGGTTCGTGGCGCATTATTGAGCAGTTGAAATCTCAGTCTCCACACGTTAAGGGGATTAAATTCAGGCATAATTATGGTAAATCGCCCGCGTTATACTGTGGATTCAGGGCTGCCGAAGGTGACGTGGTAATCACAATGGATGCTGACCTGCAGGACAGTCCCGACGAAATTCCCGAATTGTATTCGATGATCACAAAAGATGATTATGATTTGGTTTCGGGTTGGAAAAAGAAACGTTATGATGCCAAACTGACCAAAAATCTTCCTTCAAAATTGTATAATGCCACAGCCCGCAGGGTTACCGGACTGAAACTGCACGATATGAACTGCGGTCTCAAAGCTTACCGCCGGGATGTCGTAAAAAATATTGAAGTTTACGGCGAAATGCATCGCTACATTCCCTATCTGGCTAAAAATGCCGGTTTCACTAAAATCGGGGAAAAAGTGGTTGAACACCGTAAAAGGGAGTTTGGCAGTTCAAAATTTGGGATGAATCGTTTTGTCAACGGGTATCTGGATTTGATTACCCTCTGGTTTCTTTCCAAATTCGGGAAGCAACCCATGCACTTTTTTGGTTTAATAGGCAGCCTGATGTTTATACTTGGCTTTTTTGCTGTAATTGTTGTCGGAGTAAAAAAACTAATTGCACTCAGCGCACACATTCCTTCGCCGCTGGTTACAAACAGTCCGTATTTTTATATTGCACTTACAGCAATGATTTTGGGTACTTTGCTCTTCCTGACAGGTTTTCTGGGAGAACTTATTACCCGAAATGCACCCGAAAGAAACAATTATAAAATAGAAAAAGAAGTTTAAACTTTCAAATTTGCATTGAACATCCGGTTAATTTAATCAATTGATCACTAATTAATTATGAAACAATTATTATTAGTTGGGCTTGGAGGATTTATCGGGAGCATTGCACGTTATCTGGTCTCAAAACTTAATCTGACCTGGTATTTTCACGACATACCAATGGGAACGCTGACAGTAAATATTCTTGGAAGTATTCTGATTGGATTTTTTCTGGGAATTTTTGTAAACAGCGATCTGTTGAACACCAACCTTAAGCTATTTCTTGTAGTGGGTATCTGTGGCGGATTTACAACCTTTTCTTCTTTTACTAATGAAAATTTTCAGTTGCTCCAGAATGGACAGTTTCTGACAGCCGCTGTTTATGCCCTCGGAAGTTTGCTTTTTGGAGTTATAGCGGTTTATCTCGGATATTTAATCTCTAATCTTCTGTAAAAATGAAAAGCGAAAACAGCATTTTGAAGATATATGTAAGCAATACCGACAAATTCGGGATGAGTTTATTCTACGAACATCTGGTAATGAAAGCTTATAAAAAAGGAATTTCGGGTGCTACAGCTTACAGAGGCATAACAGGTTACGGATTGAGCGGCAATAAGATTGTATCCGGCAAATTTTGGGAAATCAATGAAAAACTTCCCGTAATTATAGAAATGATTGACCGCACTGAAGTGCTTGAAAACTTTATTGAGGATATAAAAAGCGATATTGAGGCGTTCGGAAAGGGTTGCCTGGTTTATATGCAGCCAATCGATATAATAATTCATCAATCGGGTAAAAAGAAATAGATATTATGTGGATTGAAATATTAAAATATACAATTCCTGCGGTGCTGGTAGTACTGGTAACCTATTTGTTACTAAATCTGCTTTTCAAAAATGAAGCAGAACGCCGGAATTTTGAATTGAAAAAAGCAAACAATACTACTGTTACCCCGATCCGGTTGAAGGCGTACGAAAGATTAATGCTGTTGATGGAACGGATTCATCCCAACAGAGTGATAGTCAACAAAGTAGAAGCCGGCATGAATTGTTTTGAACTTCAGCAGGTGCTTCTTAACGATCTCCGGCGTGAATTTGAGCACAACCTCTCGCAGCAGATTTATGTTAGCAGTGAGCTTTGGGAATCAATTAAAGACGCGTATGAGAATGTTATTCAACTGATTAATACCTGTGCATCGCAATGTCAGGCCGAAGAATCTGCTGCAAAACTGGCGACTATGATTATCAAACTTTACGATTCGGTAGATGAAACAGCCCTGGATGTTGCTATGCAGGTATTGAAAGATGAAGTGAAAGAAATTATTTAAAATTCAGCATGAAGAAACTATATTTTTGGCTATTACCGGTATTACTTCTCACTTCGGGATTGATATCGTGCAATAATGATGAAACCTGCCGCAAAAGCAAAACCGTGCTTATGGGCGCTAAATTCTATCAGGACACCCTCAACCTGAAAACCAATCAATACGTTACAATTAACTTTAAAGCTGACAGTCTGACTGCTTCAGGGGTTAATAATGACTCTATAATTTATAAAAAAGTTACGAATCTCAGTGAAATAAAGCTACCTGTTGATAAACTGAAAACTCAGAGTCGTTTCTCGATAAAATTCAATGAAGTATATGATACAATAACCGTTCTTTATCATAATACAGACGAATACCTTTCGCTCGAATGCGGTTGTGTTCGTACACATACCATTGATACAGTACTGACAACCAATCACATCATCGAAAAAATCAAAATTATTCAACCAATCATTAACACTACTTATGTCGAAAACATTAAAATATATCTTGCTGAGTAGTGTTATTCTCTTCGCCGGATTAGCGCAGGCGCAACAGCCTCAAAATAATTCGCTTGCGAATGCAAAAACAACTATTCAATCAAAAAAAGACACTACCACCATACCCGTCTGGCAGGGTATTAATATCGAAATTGACATTGAACCATTCATTGAGAATGCCTTTACGAATAATTCAACCAGAAACGTCTATTCGTATCAGGGCAATGTACAGGCTAATCTAAAGAATTCGTACTTACCGGTGGTAGAAATTGGGATGGGAGGCGCAACCAGAAATCTGACCAACAACACAACTTTCAGAGGTGAAGGGATGTTTGGTAAACTAGGAGTTGATTTCAATTTACTAAAACCGAAACCAGGCACTAAAATCAATAACAACTATTTCCTTGCCGGTGCCCGAATAGGCATGTCACAATTCAACTATACAACTGATAATCTGACAATTGAAGACAATTATTGGGGAGGGACTGAAACTATCAATTACTCCATGCCAGCTACCAAAATCTGGTTTGAGATTGTAGCCGGAGTTCGGGTTGAATTCTTCAAAAATCTGTATCTGGGCTGGAATGTTCGAAATAAACATCTGCTTAACAACGGAAAATACGGTGCTGTTACACCCTGGTATATTCCCGGATACGGTAGAGGAGAAACATCAGCCTGGGGCTTCAGCTATACTGTTGGATATCATTTTTAATCAGGATATAACTTAAATTCATATTTTTTATGCACACTACACAAGATTTGAATCGCGCAGCGGATAACATCCGGATTTTATCCGCTGCCACTGTTGAGAAAGCTAAATCAGGACATCCCGGCGGAGCAATGGGTGGCGCTGACTTTATCAATGTACTTTATTCCGAATTTTTGGAATATGATCCCGAAAATCCCTGCTGGGAAGGCCGTGACCGTTTCTTTTTGGATCCGGGACATATGTCCGCCATGCTATATTCAGTTCTGGCTTTGACCGGAAAATTCAGTATGGAAGACTTGCAGCAGTTTCGTCAATGGGGAAGCATCACTCCCGGACATCCGGAATATGATCTTTCACGTGGAATAGAAAACACATCGGGACCGCTTGGTCAGGGACATACCTATGCGGTAGGTGCCGCAATTGCCGCAAAATTTCTCAAAGCACGTTTTGGAGAAGTAATGAACCAGACTATCTATGCCTATATCTCGGATGGTGCAGTACAGGAAGAAATTTCGCAGGGTGCAGGACGTATAGCAGGACACCTCGGACTGGACAATCTGATCATGTTTTACGATTCCAACAATGTTCAGCTATCAACTTACACAAACTCTGTTACAAGCGAAGATGTAGCAATGAAATACCGCGCCTGGGGCTGGAATGTGATTGAAATTAACGGAAATGATGTAACTGAAATAAGAGTAGCCTTGCGTGAAGCTAAAGCTGAAAAAGAAAAGCCAACAATTATTATAGGCAAAACTATCATGGCTAAAGGTGCTGTAGCATCGGACGGCAGATCATTTGAAAATGAAATAGAAACTCACGGTCAGCCACTCGGAGCAAGCGGAGCATCGTTTGTCGATTCAGTGAAAAATTTGGGCGGTGATCCTGAAAATCCTTTCGTAATTTTTGAGGAAACAAAAGCTATTTATGCCAAACGTGAAGTTCAGCTGAAAGAAATAATGGCTGAAAAAAAACAAGCAGCCAAAGCATGGGAAGCCAAAAACCCCGAACTGGCAGCAAAATTAGCACAGTTCTTCTCAGGCAATGCTCCGGAAATAAACTGGGATGAGATCGAACAAAAGCCAAATCAGGCTACCCGCGCTGCTTCTGCCACCGTACTCTCCTATCTTGCACAACATGTGGAAAACATGATCGTGTCAAGTGCCGACCTGAGTAATTCGGACAAAACCGATGGTTTCCTGAAAAAAACAAAAGCATTTGCTAAAGGTGACTTTACAGGTAAATTCCTGCAGGCTGGGGTTTCAGAACTTACCATGGCCTGTCTGTGCAACGGAATGGCATTGCACGGAGGCGTTATCGCGGCATGTGCAACTTTCTTTGTTTTCTCCGATTATATGAAACCTGCCGTACGTATGGCTGCACTGATGCAGCTGCCGGTGAAATATATCTGGTCGCACGATGCTTTCCGTGTTGGTGAAGATGGTCCGACACACGAACCGGTAGAACAGGAAGCTCAGCT
>DAONDU010000115.1:0-8576 GCA_035402725.1 Paludibacteraceae bacterium
TCGCCTGTAAATATTAAACTTAACCTCGAAAAAAACAAAGAGTACAAAATCAGAAGTACAACCAAACAAGCTATTCAGCAAACCGCTGGCGGTCAGCAGATTGCTATCGATGTTCTATCAAGTAATGTATTCAGTTTCAAGGTCCTTAATCAGACAAATGACCAGATGGACATTGCC
This sequence comes from Paludibacteraceae bacterium, assembly GCA_035402725.1. GTDB lineage: Bacteria > Bacteroidota > Bacteroidia > Bacteroidales > Paludibacteraceae > UPXZ01. The sequence continues at coordinate 178 of DAONDU010000115.1, forward strand.
TTTAAATTTGACACACTGGCTTCCAAAATCAGTTCGGCCATGTTCAAACGTGAAACTAATTCGGCCAAACCCGGCAGCGAACCTCTCGAAAAAATCATGAATAAAATGAGTGCTTATAAAATTGTCACAAGAATTTCTACAGCTGGAAAATTCATCCAGTTTGTCAACCTGAACAAGTACACCGACAGTGTTCTTTTTGTGTTGGACTCTATTCCTGCATCAAAACGCGATGATGCCCGCAAACAAACCGATGCACTGCTCAAAGAATCAATTCTCAGAAGCATGATTGAACCTTTCTTCTCATACCTGCCCGAAAAAGCTGTAAATGTTGGCGAAAGCTGGGAAAATTCCTACCTGAACGCATCCGCCAACATGTCGATACTCACACTGAACACCTTCAAGCTGGAAGGAGTTGAAAACAACCTGGCTAAACTGTCGGGTACCACCGAAGCCGAATCGATGCCTTCGACCGATCCCGCAGCCAAAGTAACCCAGGAGCTGAAAGGTAATCTGACCCTACAATCTACAATAGACCTTACAACCGGACTTGCACTTAAAAATAACTCGAAAAGCCATTTCGAAGGAGTAACAAAGATGATGAACGGGGGAACTCCGACTGAAATACCAATGAAAATTGATGGCGAAACAGAAACGGTAATGTTTAAATAAAAAAGCGCAAAAAAACCGTAAAAATGATGCGAAAAATTTTTGTTGTTTTACTTTGCCTGCTTGCAATCAACGTCAATGCACGACAGGTAATAACCGGCACGCTTACTGACAAGGAGACGGTAAAAGCTGTGAATGGCGCAAGTGTGGAGTTACTCATGCTACCCGACAGTGCATCAGTCGAATTCACCAGATCCAGTTCCGAGGGACTTTTTATCCTTTATAAAGCCGATACGGCAAAAACCTATTGTTTGCGGGTGAAACACCTGGCTTACAGAACACTGGTTATGCCCGTTGTGAAAAAGAAAAGTTCCATCAACAACCTGGGCAACATCGTACTGGAACCCAAAACATTCAACCTCAAGGAAGTAGTGATAAACGGCTCCAAAGTAACTGTAACAGAACTGGGCGACCGCACAGTGTATGGCATCCCCGATGGTTTCAAAAAATCATCAGCCGACGGACTGGATGTACTGCGGAAAGTACCGGCTGTGCAGGTGGACTATATGAACGAAGACATTACTGTAAACGGAAAAACAAATATACGGATAGAAGTGGATGGAGTTACACGTGATAAAGGATATCTGAAACGGCTTCATCCCACCCAGATAAGTAAAATGGAAATCATCACCAGTCCTTCGGGTAAATATGACGCGGATGTGGATGCCGTGATTAATGTGATTACCAATCCAGCCATGCGTTACGGACTCAAAGGAATGGCATATGGAGGTTATTTTCCGTTCAGTCCTCAATCGCAGATGGGAATGTTGAACGGCAGTCTCGACTACGGATTCGAAAAAATATCCTACTATGTTTCAGCCAACGGAATAGTCCAGGATCTGGGTATCAATTCCACAATGATACGTCAGACAAACGGAACACAAATTAATCAGAACAGTACTATCGGGGTAAAAGCCCTGATGGGAAATGCCAACGTGGGGCTTATTTATGACCCGGATGAACTGAACGATATCAACCTCAACATTGCCTACAACAACAGTTCGAACCAATCGAACGTAAATGCCTGGAACTTCAATACTGTAAATGACTTTCGTAGTATTTTCAAGAATGTGCAGAATTCTGACAACAGAAATGACGGACTGAATACTTCGCTGTTTTATAAGCATAAATTCAAAAAAGACACTCAGCACGGACTGGAAGCCGAATTGAAATACTACAACAGTCTGAACAATTACACAACAACCGACTTCCAAAACATCTACTATAATCCGGCCGATACTGTTGAACTTTCGAGAAGCCCATGGATGCGGGAACTTTCCGATACTCGGGTACGTACGCTTTCCGGTCAGACCAACTATACACTGCCTTTCGACAGTGTTTACTTCTTAAATGTAGGTATTAGTGGCAACTATAATAACTATCGTACCGACAACACAAGTCCGCGAAACAATGCTGTCGATATGGATTACCGCGATCTGAGAGCCGGTGGCTATGCCGAAATATCCCGAACATTCAAAAAGGGGAGCATTAAAGCTGGTTCAAGATTTGAAACTTCTCATGTTATTATCAACTCAGCAGAGGGTGGTAACTATTTCTCACCACTACCCTACGCCAACGCAACCTGGAAGTTGAACGACAAACACAACATGAAACTGTCCTACTCCCGCAGAGTAATCAGACCTTCTAGTTCGCAACTCAATCCGTTTGTCAGCGTAGTAGATAGCCAGACTATCAGTCATGGCAATATCAATCTTAAACCTGCTTACAGAGATAATTTTCAGTTCACTTATAACCTGAGACTCGGTATAAAAAAGGTCACACTCAATATTTCACCGCAATTTTTCTACGAATACAAAACCGGTCTGATACAAAACATTTTAAGTCTGAACAGCGAAACAAAGCTGTTCGAAAGTGTTCCGACAAATATCTCCAACGGATACGAAACCGGAAGCGCACTTTCAGTAAATTCTCAGATCGGAAAAGTATTGTTTAATTCAAATTTCAGATACAGTTTTTATCATATTGACCAGTACAAAGATCAGATTAATTCTACAAATCGTCACGGCTGGAACTGGAATTCATTTATCCTGTTTCCCCTACCCCACGACTTTCAGATTATGTCGGTGATGAACTTCAACGGGCCGGTACTCGACGGACAGACTGAAACCAAATCATCGCCATTCTATATGATGGGAGCCGGTAAGCAATTCAAAGGAAATCATACAGTGAGGCTTTTAGTTTTCAATCCCTTTCTCGGAAAATTCTTTGAAAATACTTCAACCATCAAAAATGCGACAGTCTATCAGCGCAGTGATTATTACATGAAATCGAACTTCTCCTTTATGCTCATGTATGCCTACAGCTTCAAAGTGGGTAAAACCATTGAAAAGGAAAAACACAACGTGGAACAACAACTGCAGGATAACGTTATCAAAATGCCTATGTCGTTCTGATTTTTTTGTAGGTTTTCAGGTTCATTTCATACGGTCAGTCAGCTTACGGGTTGACTGACTTTTTTTGTTTTAATTATTGTCCATCATTTATGTTCTGTCCATTGTTAATTAAAATTTCCGAAACGACCTGAACAATTCTTTTGGTCTTTTGTTAGACTTTTTATAATTAACATTTAACAAACGTATAAAATTCATGTGATATGGTATTAGATATTGATATGATCCGTGATGTATATGCCACCCTTCCCGAAAAAGTAAATCAGGCTAAAAACATCTTACAACGGCCCCTTACACTTACTGAAAAGATATTATTTGCACATCTGTCTCCGGGTGTTCCCGTGAATGATTACATCCGCGCTACCGATTATATTGATTTTGCGCCGGATCGGGTTGCCATGCAGGATGCAACCGCCCAGATGGCTTTGCTCCAGCTGATGAATTCAGGACGAACCACAGTTGCCGTACCTTCTACCGTTCATTGCGATCACCTCATACAGGCTCATATAAATGCCGCATCCGACCTGCAAACGGCCAGTAAGGCAAATAATGAAGTTTACAGGTTTCTGAGCGATGTATCGAACAAGTATGGAATCGGTTTCTGGAAACCCGGTGCGGGTATTATTCATCAGGTAGTACTCGAAAATTATGCTTTTCCGGGGGGAATGATGATTGGAACGGACTCACACACACCCAATGCCGGAGGACTGGGTATGATAGCCATAGGCGTAGGTGGTGCCGATGCAGTGGATGTTATGGCCGGACTACCCTGGGAACTTAAAATGCCCAAAATAATCGGGGTAAAACTTACCGGTAAACTATCGGGCTGGACATCACCGAAGGATGTCATTCTTAAACTTGCAGGCATTCTCACCGTAAAAGGAGGAACAAATGCCATTATCGAGTATTTCGGCGAGGGGACTGCTTCACTTTCAGCAACCGGAAAAGCAACCATTTGCAATATGGGTGCCGAAGTCGGCGCAACAACCTCTATTTTCCCCTTCGATGAAAAATCGGCAGCTTATCTGGAAGGCACCGGACGTAAGGAAGTGGCCGATGAAGCACGAAAAATTATCACCTGTTTGCAACCGGATGCTGAAATTGCTGTCAGTCCAGAAAAATACTACGACCAGGTGATAGAAATCAATCTGTCGGAACTTGAACCCTATATCAACGGGCCATTTACACCCGATGCAGCCTATAAAGTTTCTGAATTTGCCAAAATTGTAAAAGAAAAAGGCTATCCGCAAAAAATGGAAGCAGGACTGATTGGCTCCTGTACCAACTCGTCGTACGAAGACCTTACACGAGCTGCATCTGTTGTGAAGAAAGCCAAAGAGGATGGACTGACAGTTAATGCTCAGTTTATTATCAATCCGGGATCTGAACAGGTACGCTATACCGCCGAACGGGACGGTGTACTGGGCGAGTTTGAAAGTGTCGGGGCTGTTATCATGGCCAATGCCTGCGGACCCTGTATCGGGCAATGGAAACGCGATGACGACACTCCCAATCGTCCGAATTCAATTGTCACCTCATTCAACCGTAACTTTGCGAAGCGTAATGACGGAAATCCGAATACCCATGCTTTTGTAGCTTCACCGGAATTGGTAGCAGCTCTGACTATTGCCGGCGATTTATGTTTCAATCCGATGAAAGATACCTTGAACAATGAAAAAGGCGAAGCGGTTAAACTGGCTGAACCGAGTGGTTATGAAATGCCTCCGAAAGGCTATGAAGTAAAAGATGCCGGTTATCAGGCTCCATTGGCTGACGGCAACAAAGTGAAAATTACCATTGATCCGCAATCTGCACGTCTTCAGAAACTCATACCATTTCCTGCATGGGACGGAAAAGACTATCTGGAACTTCCGTTGCTTATTAAGGCTCAGGGTAAATGCACCACCGACCATATTTCTATGGCAGGACCCTGGCTGCGTTTCCGCGGTCATCTCGATAACATCTCGGATAATATGCTCATCGGTGCTGTTAATGCTTTCAACGAAAAATCAAACGCTGTGCTCGATACCGATACCGGCGAATATATGACTGTTCCGGCACTTGCCCGCAAATACAAGGCTGCCGGGCTGGGCTCAGTGGTTGTGGCAGAAGAAAATTACGGAGAAGGTTCGAGCCGCGAACATGCCGCCATGGAACCGCGTTTCCTCAACGTGAAAGCTATCCTGGTAAAATCTTTTGCCCGCATTCACGAAACGAACCTGAAAAAACAGGGAATGCTGGCTCTGACTTTCGATAACAAAGACGATTATAAGAAAGTCCGGGAAGATGACCGAATCAGTATTACCGGACTGACAGAGTTCAAACCAGGGAAAAACCTGACTGTAATACTAAATCATACTGACGGTACAAGTGATAAATTTGAAGTACGCCACACCTACAACTATCAACAGATCGGATGGTTCAAAGCCGGAAGTGCACTGAATTCAATGAAAAAATAGATATTCATGTCAAATCAAAATATAATCAAACAAGGCGAACAACTAATTGTTCCAGACAAACCCGTCATTCCTTTTATCGAAGGTGATGGCATCGGTAAGGAAATATGGACCTCGGTAAAAAAGATTACCGACAGTGCTATTGAAAATGCATACAATGGGAAACGTAAAATAAACTGGCTGGAAGTACTGGCAGGTGAAAAAGCGTTTAATAAAACCGGAACCTGGCTACCGACTGAAACCATGGAGGCTTTTCGTAACTACCTGGTCGGTATTAAAGGACCACTTACAACTCCAGTTGGTGAAGGCATCCGTTCCCTGAATGTAGCTTTGCGACAGGAACTGGATTTATATGTCTGCCTGCGTCCTGTACGCTGGTTCAAAGGCGTAACAACTCCCCTGCTCCAGCCCGAAAAAGTTCATGTTACAATCTTTCGCGAAAATACCGAAGATATATACGCCGGTATCGAATGGAATGCGGGAACACCGGAAGTGGAAAAAGTTCTTCGTTTTCTGAAAGAAGAAATGGGAGTAGCTAAAATCCGTTTTCCGGAAACAACTTCCATTGGTGTGAAACCAGTTTCCAGCGAAGGTACGGAACGGCTTGTACGTGCCGCTATTAAATATGCCATTGACAATAAGTTGCCTTCTGTGACACTTGTACACAAAGGTAATATAATGAAATTCACCGAAGGAGGTTTCAAAAAATGGGGTTATGCCTTGGCTGAACGCGAATTCGACGATAAGGTTTTCACTGCCGAAAAATTCAAAAAAATAGAAAATGAACAAGGTGTGGATGCGGCAGTAAAATACTACGACGATGCAATCAGCAAAGGTAAAGTATTCATCAAGGATGTTATTGCTGATGCATTCCTTCAAAATACGCTGCTTAAACCCGAAGAGTACTCGGTAATCGCCACTCTCAATCTGAACGGTGACTATATTTCAGATCAGCTGGCTGCTATGGTAGGCGGAATTGGAATCGCACCCGGAGGCAATATCAACTACAAAACAGGACATGCCATCTTTGAAGCAACTCACGGAACTGCCCCCGACATTGCCGGACAAAACAAGGCTAATCCGTGTTCCATGCTACTTTCTGCTATTATGATGCTGGAGTACCTTGGATGGAATGAAGCAGGCGAACTGATAACCCGGGCACTTGAAGACATGTTCCAAAATGGCATAGCTACAAACGACCTTGCACGCTTTATGAAAAATGGCATTTCGTTGAGTACAACCGAATTTTCGGAAGAACTGATAAGAAGACTTTAACTGTGAAAATTCTTACGTGAAAAATTTTATTAAAAAAAATCTATTTATCATAGAACAATATCACTAATTAAAACATTATTAATGTAATTTGGATAATAAAATGAAATTAACAATATAAATTTTACTCACATGGACAATAAGCATTTGATTTATAAGCTGTCAGAGTCGATAAAAAAAACCAGCAAAATCGACAAGGAACTTTTCACCAAACTGGGTGTGAAACGCGGACTTCGTAATGAAGATCATTCTGGAGTATTGGCCGGATTAACCCGTGTAGGCGATGTTGTCGGCTATGAAAAGCAGGAAGACGGTAAACTTAAAGCAATACCCGGCAAACTATTTTACCGGGGAATTGATGTGGAAGATTTGGTACATGGACTTCATGACGAAGACCGTTTGGGATTTGAAGAAACTGCTTTTTTGTTGCTCAGTGGACAACTTCCCGACAAGGAAGAGCTGGATGCTTTCAAAAATGTACTGACTTCGACCATGCCACTGGAACACAAAGCCATGATGAGTATTCTGAGTTTACAGGGTAAGAATATTATGAATATTCTGGCACGTAGTGTTCTCGAACTTTACACCTATGATGAAGATCCGGATGCTATAACAAAAGATAACCTGATCAGTCAGTCTATCAATCTGATAGCTAAGTTTCCAACTATTATTGCTTATGCCTATCAGGTACTGAGACATTCACAACACGGACGCTCGTTACATATCCGTTATCCGGATGAAAGAATGTCGGTTGCTGAGAATTTCCTATATATGATGAAAGGTCCGGGCAGATACACTCAGTTGGATGTAAAAATCCTTGACCTGGCACTTATTCTCCATGCAGACCATGGTGGAGGTAACAACTCTACCTTCTCAGTACGGGTAACAAGTTCTACCGAAACAGATACCTATTCCGCTATAGCAGCCGGTATCGGTTCTCTGAAAGGACCGCTTCACGGGGGGGCAAATCTGATGGTTAACGCCATGCTTGATGATATGAAAGCAAACATTAAAAACTGGAAAGATCAGAAAGAAGTGGACGCCTATCTCATTAAGATTCTGAATAAAGAAGTATTTGACAAAACCGGATTGATATATGGTATAGGTCATGCCGTTTACACCGTAAGCGACCCACGGGCCGGACTACTCAAGGAAATGGCGCATGAACTTGCTAAAGAAAAAGGACTTGAAAAGGAATTTGCTTTCATGGAACTAATTGAAGACCGTGCTGTTAAAGTATTTATGAATTATAAGGGTGAAGGAACAAAACAAACCTGCATCAATGTTGATTATTATTCGGGATTTGTTTATGAAGCTATTGGTCTTCCAAAAGAAGTCTTCACTCCGCTTTTCGCTATGGCCCGTATCGTTGGCTGGACAGCTCACCGTATAGAAGAACTCAACTTCAGCAGCAAACGTATCATCCGACCTGCTTATAAAAATGTGCGTGAAAAGCAACCCTTTGTTCCAATGTCTCAAAGAGATTGATTTAATTTGAATAATACCAATCTCCGGTCAAAGAGTGAATTAGTCCACACTGACCGGAGTTTGTTTTTTTCACCACATGTTAATCTATTTATTCAGAAAAAAACAT
>DAONDU010000116.1:0-8333 GCA_035402725.1 Paludibacteraceae bacterium
CCAGCACACCTTTCCAGCGAACCGAAAAATGTTCGTATTTCATATCCGGAAACGGTGGTGTTGTCCACCAAGAAAAATTCAGATTAGCGTCAATTCTCTCGTGTTTCGGTTTTCCTGTTAAATCCGAATTGTCAAAATATTCTCCCTTCAATCCTTTCTTTTTCAATGACATATCCGTAAACAGATATTTTCCGGGGATAACGGTCAGACATGGAAGTCCTTCGGCTAATTTACTTCCCTGAGCATATTTCACTTCTGTGTTGGGAAGTTTTTCTTTTATACCTTTCAACGGCGTAGTCTCAAAAGACGGATAGCCATTGTAGTTGCCCAGCAGCACGTCGTGATTATCCGCATTCGGACCAATTACAGCCACCCGCTTTACTTTTTTAGAAAAAGGCAACAGCTTGTCAGGGTTTTCGAGCAAAACTATGGATTTACGTGCTGCTTCGAGCGCCAACCGACGATGTTCATCATTATCAACTACGTTCAACGATATTTTAGAAAAAGGTACCTCATCATCGGGGTCAAACTGTCCTAATATCATCCTGGCAAGTATCAGTCTCTTAACGGAAGTATCAATTTCATTTTCAGTGACCAGTCCTTTTTTTACGGCATCCAGCAAGGAATTGGCATAAGTAACGCCGCAATTGAGGTCTGTACCTGCTTTTACAGCCATGGCGGCAGCCTCTTCGGGCGAATTGGTGATGTGGTGAGCTTTGGGATCGTAGAAGTCTTTGATCGCCCAGCAATCGGACACGATATATCCTTTGAAATTCCACTTGTTACGCAATTCATTTTCAAGAAACTGATTGCCGCAACAGGGAATTCCCTTAAAACGCTGATAGGCGCACATCACCGAATATACGCCGGCTTCGGTTACCGTGCGTTTGAAATGCGGAAAATATGTTTCAGCCAGGTCGTAATCATTAGGCCATACATCAAACGAATGGCGGGTGGCTTCTGGCCCACTGTGAACAGCAAAATGTTTTGCGGTAGCTACCAGTTTCAGATATTTCGGATCATTACCCTGCAACCCTTTAATAAACGGAATAGCCATTCCGGCAGTAAGAAACGGGTCTTCGCCGTAGGTTTCCATGCCTCTGCCCCAGCGCGGATCACGAAAGATATTGATATTTGGCGTCCAGAAAGTCAGTCCCTGATAAATTCCCCGTTTGCCACGATGCGAGTAATCGTTGTATTTAGCGCGGGCTTCGTCCGAAATGGCATCTGCAATATCAAACATCATCCGGTCGTCCCACATGGCAGCCATCCCGATAGCCTGCGGAAAAACCGTAGCTAGTCCCGAACGTGCCACACCATGCAGACATTCGTTCCACCAGTTGTAGGCGGGAATGCTCAGCCGACTGATTTCAGGCGAATCATAGCGCATCAGCTGCACTTTTTCTTCAAGTGTAAGTTTCGAAACCAAATCGCTGGTTCTGAGCTCAAAACTTTTCGAAGGATCTTTCCAAATTTCCTGCGATGAAATTTTTTGAAAGGATATGATTACAATAATTGAAACTATGCAAATGAAACTTTGAATCTTTTTCATACTATTTTTTTTGAACAGAAAAATTACTGACCAAAATTATCAATTTCTATTAAATAAAACTTCGATAAAAACTGCTGAAGTGGTGTATAATCTGGTTTTTTTAGTAAACCAAATGCGTTATATACTTGAAGCTATCTTTTAGAATTTGATTCATTCATAAACAGATACGAATTTTTATATCCACCAAAATCAATGACTATTTTTTCGAATACAATTCCGGGATCTAAGGGCGTTAGCGTAAGCATCTGCAAACCATCTGCCACAGCAGGAACATTCAAATCTATTTTTTTTTCAACTACGCGACGGGCTACTGTCGGATAAAATATTGAATAAATGTTTTCCTTTTTTTCGTTCAAATCCGAATTGAAATTGATCGTTTTTTCTTCAGCTCCATTGAAACCAACTTTGTAACGATGACCATCAAGGTTCGAAAATGCCAGTGTTGATTTTACAACAACATGTACGGTAACCTTTTTTACATCTTCGGGAAGTTTCATTTTGTACGAAAGGGAAGCACCATCAACAGACTGTGAATAAGGCTGTAAGGATATACCACTTAAAGTGCGACCCATATACGGTATAACTGTCCATTTGGCATTGGCAGCATTAATTAATGAGTAATAATGCTCTGCTTCTATTGCTATATATCCATTACTTGGGCTGAATACATAACTGCCTACTGCTGAATCAGAATTTTCGATACGGAAGACTTCCGGCAATTTATCGGCAGGAAAATTATCATTCCAAATGGTATATCCAATTTTCTTTTGAATCATCATTCCGTCCCATTTGCCATCAGCCATCACCTTGTTATAATCGTAACTTAACGCTGCATCGCGCTTAAAAGTACGCTCCACATTATCAGCCCATTCGTTGGCTTTTGGATTGTTTTCGGCAAATAGTTTGTGGTTCATGGCTTGCGAGTAGTACATTTCGTAAATATTTGCCATAGCTTGAACCGGAAACAGAATTAACTGTTTGTAGGCATCTTTGTATTCAGGTTTCAAACTCAGATACTGACGCAATGCTTCCGCTTCGAGTTTGAGGTATTCGTCCGAAACTTGCTTCCATTCGCCTGTTTCTATGTTATATGTATTCCGGTCGAGCATTTCGGCAGTTACACGTCCGTTGTATTTGCTGTACAGGTTGAGAATTCGCATTGCTTCGTCGGCTTGTTCGTCGCCAAATTGCTGCGCACAGAAAGCACGTGGATGTTCCATTAAATTAGCTGCTGTGTAGCGGGTCGGGTTCCAGGCCATGTCCATAAAAAGCGTAATAGGATATTCCATTGGTTTTATATCGCCCACATTGAGCACCCAAAGTTTGTCCACACCATAATCGTAAGTGAGTTGCAACTGCTCCCACATATTCTGAATGGGAGTAACATTCAGCCATTTGGTATTGCGGGGCGCACCAACATAGTCCACATGATAGTACAAGCCCCAACCTCCGGGATGTTTTCTTTCCTTTTCGTTAGGTAATCGACGTACATTACCCCAGTTGTCGTCGCACAAAAGCATAATTACATCATTGGGAACGCGCATTCCGGCATCGTAATAATCGAGCACTTCTTTGTAGAGCGCCCATATTTGCGGAGTTTGTTTAGCCGGACGTTTCGTAACCTGCTCAATGATTTTGCGCTGATTTTTCACCACCCGTTCAAGCAATTGCACATCGGTTTCTTTCGACATTGCTTCATCGCCATCGCCACGCATACCAATGGTAACAATGTTTTCGGTATTTTTCATGCGTTCAATTCCTTCGGTGAAGAATTTATCAATAACCGTCTGATTTGTGGCATAATTCCACGCACCGTGTTCTTTGCGATTTCGAGTCCATTCCTGATGGTTACGCGACATAGGCTCGTGATGCGAAGTACCAATAACCACGCCCATTTCGTCGGCTATCTGAGAGTTCAAAGGATCATCAGCATAAAATGACCACATCCACATAGCCGGCCACAGATAATTTCCTTTCAGACGAAGAATTAGTTCGAAAACCCGTGAATAAAAACGGTAATCTCCGTAATCAGTGCCATAAGTGTTTTTTACCCAGGTTGACAAACAAGGCGCTTCGTCGTTGATAAAAATACCTCGATATTTCACTTTTGGTTCACCTGAGGCATAACGACCTGCTAACACATAAGCCGATGCACGTTGTTTAGCTGGCACATCAGCCCACCAATACCAGGGTGAAACGCCCAATTGTTGTGCTAATTCGTAAATACCGTAAATTGTACCGCGTTTATCACTTCCAACAATCAACAAACATTTTTTTGTACCCGGTTGCGGATTATCAATCGTGGTAATAACAAAACTCTCCCATTTCCCTTTTAAATCCTTTGTGTCGAGTTTTTTACTTTTTACTAATGCATCAATCCATTTGTTTTTTCCTAACGTTCCAACAATAATTTCATAATCTTTAGCAGATTCAGAAGTCAATAAGCTTGGCTTTTGAGCCGTTACGCTATTGATGTCATTTTGCAAATCTCCAATGGCCCGAACAACGCCTTTGTAATCATTCACATCGTAACGAATTAAAGCAAGCTCTTTATTTTCAGCAACAATGGGAAATTCGTTGCCCGAAACAGGCTTGTCGAGAACGACATTGGCAATCACGCCTGTAGATTGCTGTGCTTGAATTGAAATTGCCATTGTTGCACAGAAAACCGCTAAGAAGTATCTTATTGATTTATTCATATTCACTTATTTTTCAGAAATTTTATCGGATATGCGGAAATAATCAAAATCGGCATATCCTCCGGGATTTTTCGACGAATAATTGTACAATCCGAAGCGGTATCCCATGAAATGTTCCATCAGTGTGTATTCCATTTTGAGCGAACCGCCAATGACATTCCATTTTTTGCCATCGAGACTGTAGAAAAATCTTGCAACATCCGTTTGATTACGAAAATCGCATTCAATTTTCAGATAGATTTTATTTTTTGAAAGCGGAATGCTTTGCAATTCTGTTGGCTTATCGGTTTTATTGCTCACCATATAAACATATTTCGCTTTGCCAACCACTTTCACACCAACCACTCCGAATTTGCGTTGCAATGCCACCAAACCCGCAAAATCACCATCTTTCAGTTTTGAAACATCAAGCAATGTTGTTCCCGAGCAAACGGGACCAAAAGTACGTTGCGTCAACGTATTACGTGACTTGAGGAACAAACTGTCGATACGGGCGGTTTTAAGACGCAAGTATCCGGGACGTTCGGTCACCGACCAAAGACTGTTATCCGGATTATGGTTCCATTGCCAAACCAACGGTAAAGCTGGTTCGCCTTTTTTGCGCGTAAATTCATCATTATTGACAATGCCGGGAATCAGGCTTTTATTCGCAGGCAAATCAAGCGTTTCAGGCACTTTCCCATTTTCGCCCATTACCGGCCATCCGTCCACCCATTTCATTGGGACAAGATAAGGTATTCGCCCTACCGATCCGTGATCCTGAAACATATAAGCAAACCATCTGCCATCGGGCATATCGATAATACTACCCTGCGCCACACCTTTGTCCTGCAAAGTTACACGGGCTTCCCACGGGCCGAAAAGATTGTCGGCTCTGTTTACCAGTACCGTACGCATTCCTCTGCGAGGCCATGAAATATTAAACAAATAATACTTACCATCGTGTTTGAAAAGTTGTGAACCTTCTGCTTTGAGCATATTTGGTTCTGTAAGTACGCTTGCATTTTCAATGAGTACACGTTCAGATTCCGGAATTACATCTGATAAATCAGTTTTTAGTTCCACAATATTTAATTTCCCAGCACCATAAATTAAATAAACACGTCCATCATCATCGAAAAAAAGTGTATGGTCGTGATACGAAGGGCTGAAAGAAATTTCGTTCCATTCGTTTTTTTCAATATTATCGGTTGAATAAATGTAAGTTTTGTTGGTAGTACTTGCAAATGTACTCACATAGTAACGTCCATCGTGAAACCTTAAACTACTTGCCCACGAGCCACGTCCATAGGTGCTTTTTCCATTGGTCAGTTTCAGTTCATCGATATTTCCCAGACTTTTGCTAGCATAGGAAACCAACTCCCAGTTTACCAAATCCGTTGATTTCATTATTGGCACACCCGGACTTAGGTGCATGGTGGTACTGCTCATATAAAAAGTATCGCCCACACGAATCATCGACATATCAGGTACATCGGCATAAATAATCGGATTATGTGCTTTTTGTGCATACGACGAAAATGTCATAAACAAAGCTACCAGTAAAGCAGCCAAAGAAATGTTTCTTTTCATGATATTTAGTATGTCAGTATATTTGATATTTATGGTGGTAAATGGTTTAATCTCCCGTTAACACCTCTTATTTAAATCGTTTCAAATCGTTATAAATCAAATCGTCCAAATCGTTTTGCGGACGGTTTAGTTCATAGGGAATAGGCATCTTACTGAATTGTTGGAAATACAACAAACTGCCATCATTCCATACCTGAGCATTGCGACGCTGATTGCGTAATTTACTTTGCACTCTGCTGAAACGGTCTTTATCAACGTATTTTTCTACTTTGTCCCATGTTTTCTGGAATCCATCGACCTGATTCAAACCTGTAGCGTAATGGTAGCAGATTTCGTCCCATAAGGTGCGTCCACTTTTCATCTTGTAATCCCACGGCAGGTGATGAAACCAAAGCAAAACATTCTCCGGACAAGTTTTCGGATCGTTGAATTGCGAAGCAAGCGGTTCGTGGTATTGTTCCACTGCATTAGTGCCTGTATGTGTACGGTTAAAACCCACTCCATCGGCAGCAGCCTGATGATAATAAGGCGGTGTCCAGTCGGCTCTCATCCCTTTAGGTGCCCACCATGGGCCCGGACCGTAATGTTCATCGGCCGAGAAAATGTGATGGAAACCAAGTGGCATCATGTAATTCACCACTGCTTCACGACTATCCAGCATCATCTGTTTAACCGGAGCAAGAAAATTATTGTTCCATTCGGTATTCTTTACATCGGCAGTATTACCGAAAGTCAGTTTTATCCATTCATCGGCTATCTGAGCACTTGTTATCTGGTTGTCCCATGCCTGACGACCAAAGGCATACCAGTTGGATTGAGCTATGTCATGTCCGCACCAGTTGACATCCAAACCAATATTGGAAACTCCGGCAATCGCTGTATATTTTTGAGTGTAAATACTTCCATCGGTAGATTTAGCCACTGTGCTGCCTACTCCCTGCTGATAGGTATCACTTTTTAGCATTTCTTCCCACATGGGCGCTAAATAAACCAAATGAATGGAATGACCGAGATATTCCTGTGTAATCTGAACTTCAGCCATTACCGATGTTTTTTTCATCGCTCCAAATAGCGGACTAAACGGTTCTCGTGGTTGGAAATCAATCGGTCCGTTTTTTACCTGAATAATCACATTGTCGCGAAACTGTCCATCCAAAGGCATAAATTCATTGTAAGCCTGTTTAGCACGGTCTTTATCATTGGGATTATACACAAACGCACGCCACATGACTATTCCTCCATAAGGTTTCAGCGCATCAGCCAGCATATTGGCTCCATCGGCATGATTACGACCGTAATCCTGCGGACCGGGCTGTCCTTCGCTATTGGCTTTTACCAAAAAGCCTCCAAAATCAGGAATTAATTTATAAATTTCTTTTGCTTTGTCGTTCCACCATTTTATTACATCCGGATTCAACGGATCGGAATTTTTTATTCCTCCCGTTTGAGCAGGAGACGAAAATTTGATAGACAAATACACCTTGATTCCATAAGGACGAAGCACAGTGGCAATTTCCTTTACGCGTTGAAGAATTCCAGGTGTGAGCATATCCGGAGAAGCATTCACGTTATTCAACACCGCACCATTTATACCTACCGAAGCATTTGCACGGGCATATTCTTTCCAAAGTTGTTTTTCCTGTTCGGTGGGTGCAAGAAGGTTTTTATCTTTTCCCCAGAAAATGGAAAATCCGGCATATCCACGTTCAATTGTTCCATCCAGATTGTCCCAGTGATTCAATGTACGAACCTGATAAGAAGGATTGTAGATTCTTTCCACAATCGGTTCGCCTGTTTGCTGGCGACGCAATAATTCATAAACCCCATAAAGCAAACCGGCAGGCGTATTTGCCTGAATAGCTTTCTCGCTTAGTTTAAAACCATCGGTTTTAATTGTTTTATCCTTTTTGATTTTTAATGTGATAGTTGCCCCATCCTGTCCCTGCCATCCGTCTTTCAGTTCCTGAACGGCTATGGCTGTGGTAGCTGATTTGTCAGAACAAACCACCGTTACATTTCCTGTGTTTTTGTTTCGTAACCAAAGATTATGTCCATCTTCGGCAAAAATGATGTTCGACGAAATAAAAAGAATTAAAAAAATTAAGTATGTTTTCATTACTAAAAAAAAGGTTTTTAATGATAGAATAATATTGCTTCTCCTGATATTCGGCTTTTAAAATGTAAATTCTTTGTTTGGAATTTATCAATTACACAAAGTATCACAAAGAAGACTCAAAATTCACAAAGAAATTCCCGAATTTATCAAGTTCAGAAAAAGAATTATATAATTGTGATAATTAATGATTTTAATGATTTATCATCCGAACTATTGCCATAATACACTTCGTATTCTCCGGGAGTCACCATCATTTTGCGCTGGCTCCAATCATAAAATTCGAATGATGTAGCAGGAAGATCAATGGTCACATTTGCTTTCTCCCCGGCTTTCAGAGCAACACGTTGGAAGCCTTTGAGCGTTTTCAACGGTCCGTCCACATCGTTCACTTTGC